>PNAT01000128.1 GCA_003169675.1 Acidimicrobiaceae bacterium | reverse complement strand
CCACCGTCGGGCATGGCGGCCATACCTACCATGGGCTGGTTGAGGTGGATGGCACCGGTCGATCCGTAGAACTGCGCATCGCCGAAGGCAAAGATGCCGCCGTCCGATGCAACCTCCCAGTAGCCCTGGCCATCGGGGGTACCGGCCATGCCAACGATGGGGGCATTGAGGTGGGTGCCGCCCATCGAGCCGAAGAAGCCGGCGTCGCCGAAGGAGAAAGTGCCGCCGTCGGAGGCGACCATCCAGTAGCCCTGAGCTACGCTGGCAATGGAAGATGGGCTGAGGGAGTTTGCGACAGGAGCGGCGGGGTGGTTGAGGGTGCCAGCCAGAGCCGTGGTCGCAGGCACAAAGAACAGGGCAACGATCGCAACGGACGCAACTGCTTTCTTGGTGAGGATGTGGGCGTTCTTCATGAACCGAACACTAGCTCCCCGGGTTTCGTGAGCCGGTCACGCGCCTCTGAGCCGTAGCAGACGCCGCATCAGTGTCTTCGCCCGGCACCATCGGGGAAACTAGCGGTCTCCAGGTGAAGAGGCGCGGCGTTTTCGATTTGGGGCTAGCCTCAATACCGTTTAGTTAGGCTTACATTGTGGTAGTTTGGCCTCATGCCCAGGGCCGGGTGGGTCAAGCCAGAGAGCGACCAGCGCCTCTCCGACCACATCGCCCTCGGGGCGCTCACTCGGACGTTCCCGCCCGGGCTGGTCGATGAGATGGTCGAGGCCACCGGGAAGGCCGAGCAGCGCAGCCGCCTCCTTCCGGCCCGCCTGGTCGTGTACTACGCCCTCGCCATGGCGTTGTTCTCTGATGCCAGCTACGAAGAGGTGATACGCAATCTCGTTGAAGGGCTGGCGTGGGAGTCGGGTTGGAAGCAGCGCTGGAGCGTGCCGACCAAGGGTGCCATCTCGCTCGCGCGCGACCGCCTCGGTTCTGAGCCCCTCAAGGCGCTCTTCGAGCGGGCGTGTGTTCCGCTGGCCACAGCTGACACCAAGGGTGCCTTCTATAAGAGGTGGCGGGTGATGTCGATGGACGGCACGACGCTCGACTTGGCCGACACCCTCGACAACGTCACCGCGTTCGGCCGTCCGGGTTCGGCGCGCGGCGGCGCGGCCTTCCCCCAGTTGCGCCTGGTGGGTCTGGCCGAATGCGGCACCCACGCCTTGTGCGGCGTGGCGATGGGCTCCTATTCGACCGGCGAGGCCACGTTGGCCAAAGAACTGGTCGGATCGCTGTCGGCGGGCATGCTCGTGCTGGCCGACCGTGGTTTCACCGCCCACCCGCTGTTCAGCGCCTTTGCCGCCGCCGGCGCCGATCTTCTCTGGCGGGCCAAGTCAAATGCCGTCCTCCCGGTACTCGAACGGTTCTCTGACGGGTCGTTTCGCTCCGAGATCGTCTCGACGCCCGACAAGCGTGCTCGCGAGAACGTCACCGGTGTCCGAGTGATCGAGTACACCGTCGACGACCCCGGCCGATCGAGCGTCAAGGAGCGCTACCGGCTCGTCACCACCATCATCGACTCCGAAGCGGCTCAGGCTGCTGAGCTGGCTGGCCTCTACGCCGAACGCTGGGAGTTCGAGACATTGCTCGACGAGGTCAAGACCCACGAACGAGGATCACGGGTGGTGCTTCGCTCCAAGAGCGCCGAGGGTGTCCGCCAGGAGGCCTACGCCTTCCTCTGCGTGCACTATGCCATTCGCGCCCTCATGTCCAGCACCGCCGACCATGACGACGTCGATCCCGACCGCATCAGCTTCACCCGATCGCTACGCGCCGCCAGGCGCAGCGTGCGGGCCGGCGTGGGGACCGCTACCTGAGCGCTCGATGTCGCGCTCAAGGCTGCCATCACCGAGATCGGCCGCGAGCTCTTGCCCGATCGGCGCCTTCGTGCCGCCGCCCACCGCTCGTGGCCCCGACCCACTGTGCCGGTCGGTCAGGGCATCGGGGTACTCGCTCCACCCTAACTAAACGGTATTGGGGCTAAAGGCATGGCTCGACCCAGTCGGCGTCTTGGAATGAAGCGCCGCTGCAGGCCCCCTTGTCATTTCCTACTGAGAGTGCGTGACACGGCTGAGCCCATCTTCGGTAGATTCCATCAGTGGCCGCCGAAACTTCTCCATCTGGCCAACGCACTGATCCGAGGCATCATGTCGTCATCGCCGGGACAGGGCGTGCCGGTACCAGCTTTCTCGTTCGCTTCCTCGGTGAATGTGGTCTTGACGTGGGATCGTCGGACGACTTCTTTGACGATCGCGCCAAGGCCGGCCTGGAGCACATGCTCCTCGATGACGAGGTTCCCTATGTAGTTAAAGACCCCTGGTTGTTCGCTTACTGCGACAACATCGATCCGGACGTGATCGAGATTGATGCATTGCTGGTTCCCGCTCGCGAGTTGATTGCTGCAGCCACGAGTCGAATCCTTCAAGAACGTATCGCCATGGCCGAGGGGCATTGGGCCAGTTTGCCCCCGAGGGAGGTGAATGGCACCGTTACTGGAGGTGCCGTCTACTCACTCGATCCGGTTGACGAAGCTCGGATCCTTGCAGTCGGCTTCCATCGGTTGATCTACTGGGCCACGGCCAGGCAAGTGCTCTCTTTTTGCTCGAGTTCCCGCGCACGGTCAATGATGGCGAGTACCTGATCGAAACCCTATGGCCGTGGTTGCGTGCCCACTGCGACAGAGAACGGGCACTGGCCGCCTTTCTTGCATCGGCAGATCCAGACTTGGTACATGCAGGTGGATTCGCGGGCGCCGGCATGGGTCGATTTGAGGCGAGTGAAGTGGAGACGCTCGATCGCCACGCCATGGCAATCCTGCTCAAGGAGCGCGACTCACTCCTCGCCGATACGGAGGCCCGACTGACGGATACCGCAGGTCGATTGGGGATCGCCGAGGCGCAACGTGCTGATGCCGAAGGTCAACTCGCCAATGCCGAAGGTCGATTGGGAATCGCCGAGGCCCAACTCGCCAATGCCGAGGCTCTGGTCGCCCAGCGCGACGCGGCCCTCGGCGAATTACAGGCTCGCTTGGACGCGATGGTTTTGGGGATCGATGCGCTGCGAAAGACCCTGAGCTGGCGAATTACTCGGCCGCTGCGGTGGATACGGAGTTTGAGCATAGGGCAACCGACGGAACGGTGACGGGACAACCGGTCCGGGGTGGGGGTCGCTGCCCGCGAGATGCTGACCGACTCTTCCGCAATGGGCCGGTCCAAAGGTGCCGATTCAATCCTTGCGGCCGGGCGCATGCCGAAGACCCTCCCAGTGGCCGGACACGGCTCGGTCGTCGGCCTCGGCCGGGCGTTCGCTGATCATCACCTCGGGATTGACGTGAGCCCAGGTCTTTTGTTGAGATCTCGCCCGTGGAACTCGCAAGGGCCGCCCCGTCCGCAGGCAGGCCACCAGTTCGCGCTTGAGCGCGCCACGGCTTTGGACGTAGAGAGCCTGGTAGATCGCTTCGTGGCTGATCCGCATGGTCCCATCATCGGGGAAATCGATCCGGAGCCGCTTTGCGATCTGCTCAGGGCTCCACGCCTTCACCCAGCGACGGTCGGCCCGATGGGGCTTGTTCTTTCCATTCCACTTCTGACCAGGCGGACCGACGAGACGACCACTGGGAGTCCTCACCAGGCCGGAAAGACGGTCCTGTAGGTAGTCGCGCAGTTTGGAGTTCGTGGCCATTTTGGCGATCTTGGGCCTCCGAACCCGTCGTTCAGCATGCCATTGTGCGGTCGACGCCTTGTACTCGAGCCGAAAGGTTCGCGTCGACGCGTTGCAGCGTAGCTCCCGTGAGATTGTCGAGGGGCTCCAACCTAGTAGCCGAGCAATTTCTCTCACCCGAGATCTTGGGCACACCATAGGGCGATGTCCTCTCTTTCGGCGAACGATGGATAGAGACCTGACACAGTTAAAGGAAGAGCTGGGTTCACACCACCAGCGTGGCGGAACAACCGGTACGCGACGGGGGGATGACACCCCCGCCTCAATGCCAGCGTCCTCGGTCTTTTGCCCGCTACCGATTGCCGTCCAAAACCGCACTCGATCCTCACGCCACGCCACAGTCGGCCGTCCCGGTGAGGGGATCTGACCCCTATACAGCCGAACCTCCCGCTGGCGCTCGCGCATCGTTGCCATCTGCCACCTCCATAGTCGAGGTGTTGCGACGGCCAGTTGAATACACCCTGGGACCCCCAGGTCCGAGTGCACGATGGTCTTGGCCACGTCTCGAGTCATCAGAGCGTTCTTGAAAGCCGTCACGGCCAGGGCGGCCGGCATCTGCGCACCCATGGAATAACCGACGATCCCGTTGGAGAACACGTCCTTGATGGCACAGAGGTAGAGCTTGCCCTCGCCGGTCGGGTGTTCGGAGATGTCGGTCAACCAAAGCGTATTGATCGTGGTCGCCGTGAAGTCCCGCTGGACCAGGTCGTCGTGCACCGGGGGGCCCGGCTTACGGTTCAGGCCCCCGCTTCTGGGAATGAACCGACCAGACGCCCTGCAGCGAGCACAGGCGCTGCACCCTGTTCTCTGAGGCCACATGGCCGAGGGCCTCGAGCTCGTCGGAGACGAACCGGTAGCCAAAGCCCGGATCGTCGCTGTGGGCATCGACGGCATCGTTGATCAGGTAGGCGTCGGAGAGGTCGCGGTCGCAGATCGGTTTGGCCCGCCACTTGAAATAGCCCTGCCTGGAGAACCCGAGCACCCGACAGGTCACGGCGACGGGAATGCCCTTGTCGGCGAGATGTGTGACCAGCGGGTACATCATTTTTGGTTGAGGCCACGCCCCAGGTAGATGGCGGCCCGGCGCAGGATCTCGTTCTCTTGCTCCAAGAGTCGGACGCGGCCCTTGTACTCACGCAGCTCCTTAGCGTCTGCCTCGGTCATGCCGGGGCCGACACCCTCCTCGACGTCTGCCTTCTTGAGCCAGGCGTGGAGGGTGGCCTCGGAGATCCCGAAGTCCTTGGCAATCTGGTTGAGCGGTGCTTCCCGTTTACGGGCCACGGCGACGCCGTCAGCGTGGAACTCGGCGGGAAAGGCTTTGGGTATGGTGCACATCCTTCCTGCGAGTAGATACTCGTCAGGTTAGGAGACAACCAAACTTTGGGCAGTCCCAACACGTATTCGCTCAGATCCACAAAGGTCTACGACCTGGTGGACGATTAATCCTCCTTGACATGATCGGAGAAGCCCAGAGGCTGTTTTGGCGCGAGAATTCGGCCGGGACCCCACCGCCAACTAGGCACGACACACTCCCAAAGGAATCTTCGATACCCCTTGACAAAGTGCGCTCCTTCATAGACGACTCTTCAGGGTCCCTCCAGAAGGTCCGCGCCCGATCCTGATGATCGGTGCGAGGCGGGGGTCGTATGACAGACTGGAATCGGCTGCGCTGCACCCCCCATCCCGATCATGGCGAACGACCCGTGCACCCCACCTGAATCGAGGGAGCGCGGACGGACGATTGAGGGACGCCGGCTCACGATGACGCCGCGCCGGTGGTGCGGCGCTGCCCTCGTGGCATCGGTGACATATTTCGTCGTCGCGGCCAGTCTGTGGCTGAACCGACCCGGGCTCTACATGGACGAGCTCCCCTTCGTACAGGCCGCTCTGCCTCACCACTACCCCAATCAGGTCTTCGTGACCCGGAGCATCTACGGCTTGCCCGTACTCGTCATGCCTTATTACGGGACCCTGAAGGCAGCTATCTTCCTACCTATTTTCGCTCTTTGGGGCGTGTCCGTGGGAACGATCCGCCTGCCGGCCATCGGGATATCGGCAATGACGATCGTTCTGGCATACCTGATGGCACGCGAGATCGTGGGGAGATGGGGCCTGGTCCTGGTCGTCGTCATGGCGACCTGCCCGACCTTCATCTTCATGTCGAAAGTGGATCTGGGCCCAATAGCGGTCGCGATGTTCTTGACCATGACGGTACTCCTGGCATTCTTTCGCTACCTGCACGGCGGAGGCATCCGATGGCTGGCGGCTTTCCTCGCCGCGTGTCTGCTCGGGATTTTTGACAAGCAGAACTTCTCGTGGCTGTTGATAGGTGTAGCGGTCGCCGCTGCCATCGTGTACCACCGTCCCCTCTGGCGGACAATCCGGAGGCGTCTCGTGGCGACGCTGGTCACGTTCGGTGCCCTCATTGCGGTCGCTGTGCCGCTCGTCTGGTCCATCGTCCTACCAAATCTGTCGGCAGGAGGCTCGTCCTCACTCCAGGATCCGCTGACTCATCTGGCCTCGACCAGCGCTCTGTTTGCGCGCACGATTGGATACTCGGAAATGGTGAATTTCTTCACCGGCCGTGTTGCCGGTCAACCTGGCTGGATGGATTGGATGACGATCGCCGCCGTGGTCGCCCTGATGCTCCTAGGTATCAGAAGATTAGTGGGGCCACTTCCCGAGGCTGCCGCCGTGCCGGCGCAGGCGGCGTGCTTCTTCGCGATCCTCTTCGCCGTCATGTTCGTGGAAGTCGCCGCCACGAAGCAGGCGATGTGGGCGTGGCATGTCATCGAGTTGCTGCCGTACCCGGTCCTTGTCGGCTTGTGCTCGACGCTGGCAGTCGTGCGGTCCGGTATCACGCTCAAGAAATCGATCGTCGCGGTGGCCACCATTGGCCTTCTCGGGACGCTGGTCGTCCAGGGTGTTGCCACAGCTCAGTTCGTTTCCGTCATGCGAAACCCGAGTCAGGTGCGCGCGGTGTTCAGTACGGACGTCTACCGTGATGCTGCCTTCCTCAATGCCAACTCGGCCGGCGTCAATGAGATCGTGACCAGCGGTTGGGGCCCAGGCACGCCCATATTCGCACTGGCCTGTCCCGACGAGCGCCTCAAGTACTTCGACGATCTCTGGCCCCACGTCCTGGTGGGAGTTACCGCCAAGAGCGCGCCGGGCGTCGTGCAGGAGCTCTTCGGGAACGAGCGTATCCTCCTGGTTTCGGTCAGCGACCCCGCTCGAGTCGGTATCCCGACAAGTTTGACCGCCAATGTTGCGCTCTTGGAGCAGGGGTACGCCGAGGCATTCCCCGGGCGGCACGCACAGAGGGTACTGAGCACGGACGCATACAACATCACCTACTTCGGGCCCGGCACCTTCCATCCGGCGCACCGGAGCTGCTGATCGGGGCCGCGTTTCGACTCAGCTCGGACCGCCGGCTCGCGCCGGCGAGGATCGTGCCCGCCCGTGGGTCGATGGCGGCCCGGCTCGATCGGCACCACCGCATCGCCTGGGTGGCCGACCCGCGCCCCTCCCCGTAGAGTGCGCCCAGGCGGATCGGGAGATTCCGATCCTCGGGCGGCGAAGAGAGGAACCATGAGAACTCACCGGTTGGGCGCCAGCATGGGAATCGGGGTGATCGGGGTCGCACTGGCCCTCGCTCCCGCCGCGCCGGCGTGGGACAACTCGCACAAGTCCCACCACAAGTCCCACCACAAGTCGAGCCATGCGTCGCACAAGGTGGCCGCCGCGAGCGCGGAGCCGTGTCCCGCCGCCGCCACCATGCGGCCTCTTGACAAGATCCTGCTCGCTCTCGCGTCGCGGGCGCCATGGCTAACGCCCCCGGCGCTAAGGCTTATTCGTCCACGCCCAATCCGGACGTAGAGCGACACCGTCCGTGATGGCCGCTGGGATTCGACCATTCTTCCGACATAGGCCGCCCGAAAACTACTGCGATCTCAACCAATTGCGTTCGGCGGCGTCGGCGATTGTGACGGATCCAAGACTGCCTGTAGGGCTCAAGAACCTTGAATCGGACGGTTTCAGTCATATTGGGATGCGTCACGCCGCACGCTGGTACTCGTTGATAAGCCCACCGAGGATCTCCTCTAGTTCGACCCGAGTACCTGGAGGCACGTCTGTCAGATCGGTGCAAGAAGTCGTCGCGTCTGGTGGTCGTTGGTTCAAGGAACGGTGCGGTCGATGGCCGTTGTAATGGCTCACGTAAGCCGAGAGGACGGTCACCAAGTGGCGTTGGCCGACGATCAACACACGGTCCAAGCACTCGCGACGGAGCGTCCCGATCCAACGCTCAGCATAGGTATCGGCCCGAGGCGCTGGTGGCGGAGTCTTCAGCACCGATATCGCCGTGGTGGCGAAGACGGCGTCGAAACTGGCCGTGAACTTCGTATCCCGATCACGGATCAAGAACCGAAATACCTCCGCCCGATCATCCAGGACCATGAGGAAGTTACGAGCCTGCTGGGTCACGCAGGCACCGGTTGGATGACGAGTCACGCCGAGGATGTGCACTCGACGCGTGGCCACCTCGATGACGAAGAAGACATAGATGCGTCGCACTAGCACCGTGTCGACGTGGGCGAAATCACAGGCCAGCAGGGACTTTGCCTGTGTCGTGCAGAACTGCCGCCAGGTTGGACCACTGCGCCTTGGTGAGGGATCGATTCCGGCTCGATCCAAGATGTTCCACACCGTTGCTGCCGACAGTTGGTAGCCGAGTCTGATGATCTCTCCGTGGATCCGTCGGTGGCCCCACATCGGGTTCTCCCGAGCCAGGCGCACAACCAGCTTGCCGATCACGGCCGCCGTTGGCGGTCGACCACCACGGCACACTCGAAGCCTCGGATAGGTCCAGTGCCGTGCCACCAGCTCGCGGTGCCAACGAAGCAGCGTCGATGGCGCCACGATCCTGGCGTGCCAACGGTCCCGGGGAAGCAGCCGAGACAGCGCGGCGAGTACCACTCGGTCCTTCGGCTCCCACCGAGGACGGTTGATCTGACGACGCAGCACTGCAACTTCATGACGCAAGACGAGCAGTTCGACGTCCTTGGCGGCTTCACCGCGAGCTTGTGGGACGATTAGACCAAAGAGACGCTGGGCCAGGACGTAGACGATCGACAACAACACGGGCGTGATCCTCCCGCAGGCGGCGATGAGGGTCCAACCGAAGTTGTTGAGCCCACACCCTGTCGCGGTGGGCTGATCTCACCCTTGCCACCACCGAGGTCGACGCCGAAGTCATCGCCTCCGAGGAGTCCTCGGCAAGGGTCGCCGTCCTGCCCAACATCCACGAGGAGATCCATCACGTTGAGGGATTCGAGGGCCGCCGCGATCTGATCTTCCTGAGCGGCTTCGAGCACCAGCCCAACGCTGATGCCGTCAACTAATTTCTCGAGGAGATCTGGCCCCTGGTCCACCTGCGACTCACGCGATAGCGACCAGGCAGGCCACATGAGCGCATTTGTCGTACCTCGGAGCATATTCGTGCCTATCGAGTACGCACCGGCTCTTGCATTCTGCCGCCATCGGCCCAATCAGGCCCCTGATCGCCCAAGGAGAACCCCCAAGCCCCCAAAGAATAGGTCACCCGGAACCGCGGCCCATCAGGGAGGTGAACACGGCGGCGATGCTTTGGGCCGATGCTCCTTCGTCCATGAAGTTGGGGTTTCGTCGCACTTCAAGGGGGCGATCCCAGACGGAGCCTGGACGTGCCACGACGGAGATACAGTCGATGAGACGTGAACCCCCCCAGTTCACGACTTCCTGGCCAACGCACGACAGCCCGGCGTCGAAGGTCATCTCAGCGAAGCGAGCCGCGGTCATCGACTCGGCCCGCCAATGCCGCGATCCAATTAATCCGCGCTTCTGCAACGCCGACTGCAGGATGGTAACTCGGCGAGCCACGGCTTCCGCGTGGCGCATCCGACGGAATTCTGAGCGAAACTCACCAAGGTTGGAGTGATGCAACCACGCGATTCCGTTCGGTGCCAGAACCCTCGCCAACTCACTCAAATATCGGGCTATGACATCAGCTTCTGCATGAACCAGCGAGTCGAAGCTGAACATGAAGTCCACCGACTCGTGTCCCAACATGGGGAGCGAGGTGCCGTCATTGACCTCAAAGGTTGCGTGCTCGCTAGAGGCAAACCGTTCTCGACAGGCGTCCACACAGCGCGACGCTAGATCGACACCGACGTAGCGATCACATAATCCGATGAGGAACTGACTCCATCGCCCATAGCCGGGTGCGAGCTCGCAAATGGTTCCTGTGGGCACAAAAGGCCAAATTCGCGGCAGCAGGGTCGCCTGCCACTGAGTCTGGACACCCCCCCAGTGCGATGACCACTCCTCACCAGCGGCCTCCCAGTCGTAGTTCCGGTTCCACTGCGCCTCGTTCTCTTCTACTGAAGGCACGACACTCCTCTCAAGCGGTGTACTGGACTCTATACACCGCTCAGCAGCCGCACTGAAGCTGCTCGACGTAACTAGAGGGCCCGCAGGAGCATCTCTTGGGAGATTACTCTGGCCAGCGTTCCGTCCTCGCCGCGCACGTTGCCGAAGTACGGGCTGCGACGCGAGCGAGACCTTGGACTCCAGAACTCGAGGTGACCCCAGATCCGGAGAGTCTCCGGCGTCATCCCAGCTTGCCGACGATCGACGTCTTGACCGCCCACGCCGAGCTGTATTCATCCTGGTGCTCGGTATACATCCGGACAGCTCCCTCACGCACCTCCGGCGAGTATCTGGTGGATCTGCCGATTCTTCGTCGGGGTGCGACCGTCCCCCGAAGCGCGACCTCCATGTCTCGGCGGGGGTCCGGTCAGTGTTGCCAGACCCGCACGTAGGCGATCTGGAGGGAGGCTGGGGTTTGGTCCGTCCACTCGGCGGGGACACCCAAGCTCAAGATCAGGTACAAGGGCTTGTTGGGAATGAGTGAGTTGGTGATTGTTCCCACGTTCTCGCCGTCGTAGTAGGAAGTGACGCGGCCAGGCTCCCAGTCGGCGGCATAGACATGCCAGCCACCCGGTTGGCTCATCTTTGGACAGGCACCGATGTTGGGGTCTGTGACCGAGGGGGCATTGTAGTGGTAATGGAAACAGGCAAGACCCTGAAGGCCCTCCATGACGTCGATCTCCGGGCTGCTGGAGGCGACCCCGTCGGCCCAGAAGGTAGGGAAGTCGGAAACGCAGGTCGCAGGTGCCTCCGGGATATCGCCAGACCCGCATGTACTGGTCGGAACCCAGATCTTCGCTTCGAGAAAGCCATAGGTGAAGTTGTAGTGGGCCCGTGTGTTCACCAGGCCGGAGTCGTACTGGTACGTCGCACCGGTATCCGTGGTACACGGCTGATGGAGAGCTGTGAGGATCAGCGAGCCGCCGCTGACAGTGACCCGGGCGGGGTCGAAGCAGGACAACTCGTAAAAGCCGGACACGTCGTTGGTAATCGCGCTGTTGCTAGGTCCTAGCCAATTCGGCTGCCAATTGTCCGGGTTCAGTTGCTTCTCGTTGAACTCGTCGTCAAAGGTGAGGTGCCAGGGGCCGACTGCAAGACCATCGGATCGCCCCGCGCCGAACGGGGACACCGTCGTCGAAGAAACATGAGGAACTCTGGTTGTGGTCGTCGAAGAAGCATGAGGTACTCTGGTTGTGGTCACAGTGGCACAGCTGGCTAGGCAGAGCGCAGTGACAAATGCGACCACAACTCCCGCGGATATGAGCCGGCCGACCCTTCGATGCCCTGCCGCACTTCGCCGGCGGGATATGATCTCAACACGATTGAGGGCAGCGGTGTCATATGAATATTTATCGACTTCCACCCGGAAAGCGTAACGCGACAACCGGTCCAGTTGATTTTGACCGCGAGATCCCCAGCTCCCTCGGACGGACAGTCGCAATGCCACTGATGGCATCCAAATGGTAGAAATGGCGCCGTCATGGCCGTGTCCTTGGAATATTCATTCCTAATTCCGAAGCAGGCCTTTCTCGGTGCCTGAGAGCGTGTCGGACCAAGACCCCGAAGGGCCCAGCCCTACTTCGCTGATACCGTCCCTGCCGCCGAGTGTGGGTTTCAACCACTTCGATGCGACCTGGTATCTCGAGCGCTACCCTGACATGGCTGCTAAGCACGTCGACCCGTTCACCCACTTCACCGTCTTCGGACTGAAGGAGCGCCGGGCGCCTAACCCCTATTTCGATCCGGCGTGGTATCTCGATCTCTACCCCGACGTCGCTGAGGACGGGTGCGACCCGCTGCAGCACTACGCCGATTTCGGCATCCACGAGGACCGGCAGCCCAACCGTTACTTCGATCCGGTCTGGTACCGAGCTTCCTACCCCGACGTGGAGACGTCAGGGCTCGATCCGTTGAGTCACTTCATCAGGGTGGGGGTCCCCGAGGGTCGATGGGCCGGCAAAGAAGTGCGCGGAAGAGGGAGTCAAGGAGTGGCCGCGCCCACCACGGACTTGGTCGAGCCATGGAATCTCCAGACCATCGTCAGCCGCCCACCCAGCGATCTGCAGGCACCCATATGGTGGCCTCGGATCAAATTCGGCAAGGAGGGGCAGGCCACCATCCTCGTTGTCGATCACTTCGTCCCCCGACCGGACCATGACTCCGGTTCGGTCAGGATGTTCCAGATTCTCTCGCTGCTTCGTCAACAAGGCTGGACCGTCGCCTTCGGTTGCATCGACGTCGGGGACGAACCCCGATACTGCCACAACGTCAGGGATCTCGGCGTATTGGTACTGGACGGTCACGAACGGATCGAAGGATTCGTGCGACAACTCGACCAGCCATTGTCCACTGCGTGGGTGTCGCGACCTGATATCGGCGGCCGGTACATCCCGTTACTCCGTTGTTTCTCGCCGGGCACCCAGATCGTCTATGACACGGTGGATGTCCACTGGAAGAGGATGGAGCGGCACGCCCACTTCACTGAGCGCAACTCGTCCGACGAGGTCCTCGCCATGCGTGAACTGGAACGGACATTGTCGGGGTGGGCCGATCTCACCATTGCCACCACCGAAAATGATCGCGACATCATCGCCAGCGAGGCGCCCACGGCCTCGATCTCCGTGCTGCCTAACATTCACGAGGTGATCCCGCAGGTCGAGGGATACGACCGTCGCTGCGACCTCATCTTCCTCGGCAGCTTCGATCATCAACCAAACTGTGACGCCGTCAACTATTTCCTCGCGGAGATATGGCCCCTGGTCCACCGGCAACTCCCTGGAGTGTGCTTTCACATTCTCGGCAGCAACCTCGAAGAGTTCCTGGACATCACCTCTACCGAATCTATCGATCCAGTCGGATGGGTCGAGGACCTTGGTCCTTGGCTCTCAAGGTCACGCGTCATGGTCGCCCCACTCCGGGCCGGGGCAGGTATGAAGGGGAAGATCGGCAGCAGCATCAGTCACGGTCTGCCGGTCGTGACGACCTCCATCGGGGCTGAAGGGATGGGCTTGGTGAACCGGTGCACCGCCCTCATTGAAGACGATCCCAAGGAGTTCGCCCGGGCGGTGGTCGAGCTGTACGGGAACCGCTCCCTGTGGGAGACGTTGTCGAGGGAAGGGAAGACGTACCTCGAAGAACATTTTGCTCCCACGCTGATGGGGCCCAGGCTCGACGAAATCCTCAGGGAAATCTGATGGGGCCAACGCATGCACGACAGTGCGAGAGAAGCCGGGTTCTTGTCGTAGGCGTGTACCTGCTCGGAGAGCCCACCTGGGCTCGCGAAGTGACTGAGGCCCTGACGTCCACCAAGGTGCACGATGTGGAGGCGTCATGGGCAGCCCTGGGTGAGGGACCTGTGCCCCACTCGCTCGCCGACATCACCACTGTCGTCGCTCCTCGACCCCAAGACAAGTTTTCCCTCGTCAATCAGGTGCTCACCCACCATGACCTTTCCGACTTCGACGTGCTGCTCGTGACGGACGATGACGTCTCGTTCGAACCCGGCTGGCTCGACACGTTCTTGTCGATCCAAGCTGAGGCCGACCTGTCGCTCTGCCAGCCCGCCCGCTCGCCCGACTCTTGGATCGATCATCCCTTCACCAAACAGCTCTTCGGCGTCGACGCCCGACTCACGCACTTCGTTGAAATCGGTCCGGTATTCTCCCTCCTCCACAAGGCATTCGAACTCCTCGTACCCTTTGACGAATCGTGGCCCATGGGTTGGGGGCTCGACCTCCGCTGGCCGGTCATTATCGGCGAGGCCGGCTTGAAGATGGGAATTGTCGACCGCGCCCCGGTCGTCCACCGGCTTCGCCCACCTCAAGCGAATTACTCGGCGGCTAACACCCGCGACCGCATGACTTCTGTACTCGATAGCGCACCCGTACTCGAAAGGGATGCTGCGCAAAGAGTGCACTCGACCAGAGTCGAAGGACGCTGGAGCACTCCCCGCGACTTCGACTTCGAAGATCCGGGGATTAGCGTCGTCATCGCGACCCGCAATCGTGAGGAGCTGTTGACCAAGGCGCTCGGCGCGCTGGTGGCCCAGAATGTCGATCTCGATGACTTCGAAGTCATCGTCATCGACGACGGATCCACGGACGACACCCGACAAGTGATTGACCGATTCGCGGAGCTCCTGAACATCCGCTACGCGTACCAGGAGCCGAGCGGCCTCGCCTCGGCTCGCAATCACGGCCTCTTCCTCTCCAGAGGCGAGATCGTGATCTTCCTCGACGACGACGATGTAGCTGACACGTCGCTGCTCGGGGTACACATTGCAGCTCACCGGCGGTACCCCGATCCCCAAGTGGCGATTCTCGGTTACACCGGTCTGGCGGTGGATGTGGGCAACTCGCTCCTGATGCGCCACATAACCGGAGTCTCCGGCAATCAGTACTTGTCGCATGGATCGATGATGAATCAAGGGGCGCTTGACTTCACCGAGTTCTGGGGTGGCCGAGTGTCAGCCAAGAGATCGTGGCTCGTGCAACACGAAGTCTTCGATCCTCAGTTCGATTTCGGGTTCGAAGACATCGAGCTCGGGTACCGACTCGCAGACCATGGACTCATCGTCCGCTACGAGGCCCGGGCGAGACTGACCGTCATCCGCACTTTCACCCTCAACGGATTCCTCCAGAGGGCACTAAAGCAGGGGCGCTCCATGGCGACCGCCTCTTCATTGCACCCTGACAGTTCCTTTCTCGCAACGGCGCACCTGATCGAAGACGAGGGCTTCGCCTCCGCCGACCCTAAGTTGGTCGGGGAGCTGACCGCTCGGACGCAGGAATTGCTCGATCTGGCAGATGATGCCACCGCCCACGACATACCACTGGCCCCATCGGTGGAGTCGGAGATCGGTCACTGCATCAACTATCTCCACCGTATCTACTTCTTTCGGGGCTATCACCAATTCGTCTCGGAGTGCTCCCAGCAGACGAGCTGAGTGGAGGCCCGGGACGCACGCACGGCGATCTCACAGGCACGGTGAGTCCGTGCTCGACCATCCCTTCAATCTGAGTCGGATGAACGCGCATGAAGTGAACCGGTGTGCGGCGGAGTCGAAGTCCTCCAACGAGCCGACGCGATTCGAGGGACGGCCGAGGGCATCGCCGCTCCAGCCTGTGGGCTTCCCCCCGGAGCGTGGAGGCTTCCGGATACTTGATTGAGCATGTCATCGTCGGGCACCTCGGCACCAGTCGACCGGATTGCGTGGCCTACAAACGATCCTGGAGAACGGTTTCACGCGGCTTGGGCGCTCTCGGAAGCTTCGGAGGCTCGCGCGGCCAATATGGCTTCGTAGTCGACCGGGGAATGCATTTCCGCCGAGCTATGGCGTCGGGTGAGGTTGTAGCGGTCGATGAAGGCGGCGATCTCCCTTCGAGCCTGGGCCTTGGTGGCGAAGTGGCGGCGGGAGAGCAGCTCGAACTCCAATGTCGAGTTCCAGCTTTCCGAAGGGGCGTTATCGAAACAAGACCCGACCCGGCCCATTGACTGAATCACCCCGAGCCGCCCACAGGCGGCCCGGAAGAGGTCGGCGGTATATTCCGATCCCTTGTCGGAGTGAAATATGACGCCCTCGACGCTCCGGCCGCGCACCGCGGCGGCCATTTGCAGCGCGGTGGTGGCCAGCGCGGCGTCGTGGTGCTCGCCGATGGCAAAGCCCGGGAGGCGTCTCGACGCCAGGTCCTCGACGATGGCCAGGTAGAGCTTGCCCTCCTCGGTCGGGATCTCGGTCAGGTCCCCGCACCACTTCTGGTTGACCCGCTCGGCCGAGAAGTCCCGCTTCACCAGGTCGGCGATGGGCTCCGCCGCCTTGTCGGGTGAGGCAGCGCCGGCGCTTCTTGGCCCGCCCGCCAGGCCCTGGGCCGTCATGGAGGCCTCGACGGTCTTCTTGGAGACCTTCCAACCGTCCTCGACTAGGTCCTCGAGGACCCGGGGGGAGCCATAGGTGCAGTCAGAGTCAACGAAGGACTTCTTGACGGCGGCATCGATGTGGCCCCTGCGCTCCTGGCGTGGGGTGGGAGGGCGGTCCCGCCACTTGTAGAACCACGATGGGGACACGCAAAGGGCCCGACAGCTGCACACGTGGGAAACCTGGTCCTCGGCCCTTTGGGAGGCGATGAACGATGCCACTGTCATCGCGTCGCCTCTGACCCAAAGGCCACTGATCGCTTGAGGACATCACGCTCTATCCGGAGCTCGGCCACCTCGGCCTCGAGCTGGGGCACCCGCTCGGGATCGACCTTTTCGGGGTCGAGTTTCTCGCCCCGGGCGATCTTGTCCTTGGCCACCCAGTGGGTCACGGTCCCGGGGTTAAGTCCGAGATCCCTGGCCACCTGGGCCACCGACTTGTTGGTCTCCCGCACGATCCCCACCGCCCCGCCACGGAAGTCTGGGTCATACCTTCTTCGTTTCTCTGGCATCGCTACTCCTTACGCGATTGTCGGCGTTCAAGTAATTCCCCAGTGGATGTGTAGGGCGTTCAAGTAATTCCCCATCTCGACGTTCACGTAATTCCCCACTTCAGGGTGGGGATCCCCCCACCGGGCTCCTTGACCAACTAATCGCTTCGTTCGTCCCCCAAGGCGAACGAGGAGCACATGGCAAGGAGAACGTTTGACGTGATCGACATCGTGGAGATCCTCATCCACTGGCATGCCGGACGGCCCATCGCGGTCGTGGCGGAGAGCCTCGGGACGGACCGAAAGACCATCCGCAAGTACGTGGCACCGGCCGAGGGTGCCGGGTTGGCCCCCGGTGGCCCGCCGCTGTCTCGAGACCAATGGGCTGCCCTGGTCCGGGACTGGTTCCCTGAGCTGACCGATCCGCGGGCTCGCAGCCTGACCCATGGCGTGATTGATGCGCACAAGGAGCGCATTGGCGACATGTTGAAGTCGAACAAGGCCACGACGGTGCACCAGCGCCTGCGTGACGAGCACGGGCTCGAAGTCGGCATCTCGAGCTTCCGGCGCTACGTCTGGCTGGAGTTCCCGGACCAAGCCTTGGAGAACAAGGTGACGGTACTTCGGCCCGACGTCCCGGCCGGCGAGGAAGCCCAGATCGACTATGGCTACCTGGGTCGGTGGTTCGATCCGAAGCTTGGGCGCTGGAAGAGGGTGTGGGGGCTTCGTCATGGTGCTGGCCATGAGCCGGCACATGTTCGTCCGCCCGACCTTTCGCATGGACCAGGGCGCCTGGGTGGCGGCGCACCGCGATGCGTTCGACTTCTTCGGTGGTGTCCCGCGGCGCCTGGTGCCGGACAACCTGAAAACCGGGGTCATCAAGCCCGACATCTATGACCCCAAACTCAACCACGCCTATGCCGAGCTGGCCGAGCACTACAACTGCCTGATCGACCCGGCTCGGGCGGCCAAGCCCAAGGACAAGCCTCGGGTGGAACGGCCAATGTCCTACGTCCGTGACTCCTACTTCCGCGGCAGAGAGTGGATCGACCTTTCCGACATGCAGCGGGGCGCGTTGACTTGGTGCACAGACGTGGCCGGCCGGCGATCACATCGATCGCTCGACGGCGCCTCCCCGCTCTCCATCTTCAAAGCGGTCGAGCGGCCAGCACTCATTGCACTGCCGATCATGACCTTCGAGCTGGCCGCCTGGTCCCGTCCCAAAGTCGGACCGGACTGCTACATCAAGGTGGGCAAGGCGTTGTACTCGGTGCCCTGGCGCTTCATCGGCCGCCAAGTCGACGCCCGCGCCGGGGAACGCACCGTCGAAGTCTTCTCCGACGGGGTGGTGATCAAGACCTGGTCCAAGATTGAGCGGGGCCGCCAGACCGACTGGGCGGACTACCCACCCCACAAGGTGGCCTTCTTCATGCGCACGCCCACCTGGTGCCGCCGGCGGGCAGGTGAACTGGGACCTTCGGTCCTCGAAGTAGTGCTGGGCCTGCTCGAGGACGGGGCGCTGCACCGCCTGCGGGCTGCCCAAGGGGTGCTCGGACTGGCCGAACGCCACGGTGATGTGCGACTCGACATGGCGTGCCGTCGGGCCATCGAAGTCGGCGACCCTGGCTATCGCACCGTCAAGGGAATCCTGGTGGCCGGCACCGAGGCCGAGGGGATCGAGCCGGTCCAGGCACCGCTGGCACCGGCCCACTTGCACGGAGCCGACACGCTCTTCGCACATTTGGGTGACACCGAGGCAGCGGGATGACGAGAACCCATCAGTTAGAGACGACCTTGCGGGCGCTGCGGCTCTCAGGGATGCTCGAGACTTTCGAGGCCCGGCTCACCCAGGCCAGGGCGGGTGACCTCGGTCACGTCGAGTTCCTCCAGGCCCTCTGTGAGGACGAGCTCTCCCGACGCCAAGCTGCGGGCATCACGCGTCGGGTGCGGGCGGCCCACTTCGAGCAGGTCTGCGCCATTGAGGACTACGACTTCAACTACAACCCGAAGATCCCCGCCGCCCACATCCGTGACCTGGCCACCTTGCGCTTCGTCGAAGCCGGCGAGTCGGTCATCCTCCACGACCCGGTCGGTGTCGGCAAGACCATGATCGCCCAGGCGCTCGGACACCAGGCCTGCCGGCGGGGCTACAGCGCGGCGTTCACCAAGACGTCCCGCCTGCTGGCCGACCTTTCGGGCGGGCACGCCGACCGGAGTTGGGAGGCCAGGCTGCACAACTGGGCCAAGCCAACGGTCTTGATCCTCGACGACTTCGCCATGCGCGAGTTCACCGTCACCCAGGCCGACGACCTTTATGAACTGGTCACCGAGCGGGCCGGCAAGAGCCTGATCATCACGGCCAACCGGTCAGCCTCTGACTGGTACTCGTTGTTTCCGAATCCAGTTGTGGCCGAGTCGATCCTCGACCGGGTCGTCAACTCCGCCAGCCACATCCACATGGAAGGCAAGTCCTATCGGCCCAACAAGCGACCCGGTGCGCCGACGACGGAGAAGGGATCATGACCGAGAACCACACCGCCATCTGTGCCGCACCGGGCTGCGAGAAACCACTGCCGGAGCGAAGTGGACGGGGACGTCCGGCCCTCTACTGCTCGCCGGAATGCCGACCCGCTGGGCGCGGCAGGAGTGGCGTGCACGTTGTCGTCGAAGTGGACCACGAGCCCACCCCCGATGACGAACGTCCGGCCGGGCGCGTCTGGCTGGTCCGGCTCCGTCGCGGCGACCAGGCCGTCGTAATCGCAGCAGAGCTCGGTGGGCCCTCGGCCGACCACCTGGCGGGACAGCTCAACGGTCTTCTCGCCACTCGTCGCAGATCGAAGGGAGCCTCTATCGACTAAAATGTATTCCGGAGTCCGGTGGGGAATTACGTGAACTTCCGGCTGGGGAATTACGGCAACGTCCACAGCGATGCCTCCACACAAAGGGAAGCCCAGCTTAGCTATGGGCCACGAGAAGTCCGGAACGTCAGTTTGATGAGTGGTGAAGTTCCTGACATAGTAAACACTGGTCCAATGCGGATCCGCGTAGGTTGCAGCTTGAAGGGACGGCAACGTGCCGGAGAAGTTGGCGGAACTCGAGACGTTTAGGGAAGGGATCCTCAACCGTGCCTCGGTTGGGCTATTCGCACACAATGAGGTCCTAACTATAGAGACCTCAATCCGATCGATCCTCGAACAGACTGATGAGCTCGGGATAGGCATTCGCGAATTGATCGTGATTGTAAGTGGCGATGACGGCACCGCCGAGATCGTGAAGGAGCTTGGTCAGCGGGACAAGCGGGTGTTCCTCATTGTCGAAGAAGTTCGAGCCGGAAAAGCTGCGGCAATGAACCTGTTCCTTTCCCGTGCTGTCGGTGAGTTCCGCGTGTTAGCTAGTGCGGATATATTCCTACCTTCGGACACTCTCCGGAAGCTCTTGATGCCATTCGAAGATGAGAGTGTTGGAATGACTGGAGGTGCGGTAAAGCCGCTCAATCCCAAAAAGCATCTCACCAATAGACTCGTACACTTACTATGGGAGTTGCACAACCTGGTCGCGATGCGCCAGCCGAAACTTGGTGAGATCATCGTTGTCCGCAACGTGTTCGATTCGATTGATGAGCGTTCGACAGTGGATGAAGTGTGCATTGAGGCGATAATCGAATCCAAAGATTACGGTCTTTGCTTCGTCCCTGAGGCTTACGTTTACAACCATGGCCCAACAGCTTTTTTGGATTACGCTCGCCACAGGTTCCGCATTCACCGCGGTCACCTAGCCATCAGAAAATCGATCGGATACAAGCCAGCTACGGCAAACACCGGTCATGTGGCTGCCTCCGCGGGTGGGCTTCTCAGGAGACGACCACACTTAGCACCGCTTCTGTTCATTGCGGCAGCAGTTGAGATTTCGGTCCGGAGTGCGGCCAGAACGGCCCAAGTCTTTGGTGGTCCACCTCAGAAGGCTGTGTGGACACCAATAACAAGTGCCAAACAACAGCGTGCCTGTAATATCGAATCGGAGACGGCGCCAGAGATGAGCTAAGAGTGCGCGGCCTGCACTAGTCATTTTTGAATCGGCAATGCCTAACAGAATCGATTTCTACCCCATGCGGCGGATTCAATGTGTCACTGCAACGACTTGGTGAATAGGCAACGCTTCGTTGACACGAGGAACCCGCTTCCTTTCGAGTCGATGTCTGGACAGGTGATCATGCCCACTGAACCGTGGAACTGCTTTATCAGTTGCCGCATTTTTCGCCTTCGGGTTCTCCATTTAACCGGAGTAACTTCCGGGAATGGACCACCCCCGTGGCGGTGCGCACTACCCGAGAGCGCTTGGGGAGTTCCAGGCATGGTTCGGGACCGATGCCGCCTGCCTGGACTACCTCGAGTCGCTGCGCTGGCCAGAGGGGTTCGTCTGCCCGCAGTGTGAGCACCCGGGGGGCTGGCGGCTGAGCGACGGACGGATCATGTGCACTGGCTGTGGCCATCGCACCTCGGTGACCGCTGGCACGATCTTCGATCGGACGCGTACGCCGCTCACGGTCTGGTTCGCCGCTTGCTGGCTGTTCGCCACCTCCAAGGACGGCGTCTCGGCTCTCAGCCTCCAACGGAGCCTTGAAATCGGCTCCTACCAGACAGCGTGGGCGATGCTGCACCGACTGCGGTCGGCACTCGTGCGTCCGGGCCGGGACCTGCTCTCGGGAACCGTTTAGGTTGACGAGACCTACATCGGTGGCGAGGAGCCGGGGCTCCGTGGCGGAAGGGCGAAAGCGAAGAAAGCCCTGGTTGGATTGGCCGTCGAGGTCAAAGAACCCAAGGGGTTCGGCCGGTGCCGGATGGCAATTCTCGCCGATGGGTCCGCTGCGCTCCACCCTTTCGTGACCAATCACGTCGAACGGGGCGCGAAAGTGATCACCGACGCCTGGTAGGGCTACCACGGGCTCACTGATCTCGGCTACGCGCATGATCAACGGAGCCAGCGCGCGGCGCGCGCTGCCGGCGAGGATGTGGGCGCACTCCTGCCTGGTGTGCATCGGGTCGCATCGTTGACGAAGCGATGGCTGCTCGGTACCCACCAGGGCCGGTTCGACGAGGCGCATCTGCAGAGCTACCTCAATGAGTTCGTGTTCCGCTTCAACCGTCGTACCTCCCGCAGCCGCGGACTCGTGTTCTGCAGAGTGCTCGAGCTCGCTGTTGGTCACGATCCCGTGCGGTACCTCGACCTGGCTGCCGGACAGCGTCCGCGAAAGGTGTCCCCTACGCCACCAGCAACGAGGGGTCACCCGCCCAGCCTGGAGCGCCCACCGTCGAACCAACCCTGGAGGCGTGCCTAGCGACACCACTCCGGTTAAATCGAGAACCCGAATGGAGGTTATGAGGATGTCTTCATAACCTCCATAAGCGTCGAAACGTAGAGGGACACCTGCCCAAGGAGCTGGCCGGGGTCACCGACAAGCGACTCGCCCTCATCTTCGCCCAGCCCAACGCGGTCAAGGGACTAGCGGCCGCCAGGGGCCTGGCCAAAGAACTCGAGGCCAACCACCCCGATGCGGCCGCCTCGTTGCGCGAAGGGCTCGACGACATGTTCACCGTTCGGCGACTCGGCGTCGGGGGCACATTGGCCGGCACGCTGACCACGACCAATTGCATCGAGTCGATGATCTCGATCGCCAAGCGCACCACCGGCCGGGTGACCAAGTGGAAGGACGGCTCCATGAAGAAGCGCTGGATCGCCGCCGGCATGCTCGAAGCCGAGCGCTCCTTCCGGCGAGTACGCGGGCACAAGCACATGGCCAAGCTGGTCGATGCCCTTCGTCGCGAGGTCACCCCAACCGTTGATACAACCGAAGAGTACGATCAGGCAGCAGCCTGAACACGCTGTGGCCACCGCCCTACTTCAACAGGACGCGGGACACCGTCCCAGATCAATCGGCAGAAAGACACCATGCAGATAACTTCCATACGGTGAGCTGTCCAAAATTGTAAGTTCCACTCCTTGTGATTCCCCAGATATCGGTACCGTGAGAGTCACGGAAGCGTTACCGTGCAGTACCGCCGAATGCGTCTGACCGCTTGCCGTCATTTCTCCGCTGACGATAATTCGAGTGAGATCGGTAGCGATGGCACTGGCGGAACCACTCGCGACGCCGCCGAAGATAAGTTCTTGCCCTACTCCGAAGGGAATGAGCGAAATCGACGCCTGATCAACGGCTACGTATCCGAGCAACTCGCCGTGAAATTGCGCTATTTCGGGTAACGGAATGCCGCTCCGATCATTGATGTATTGAAGACCCAAGGCGGTGGCCACGCTCGACGGCGTAGTAGCAACGCAAGAAGAGTTCAGGGGCCAGTAGCCGGGCCCCCCCTGTGGGACCATTCCAAGAAAGCGTTCCACCCCCGCCAACCCTAGAATCTCTACTCCCTTGGAAAATCGCACAGTCTTAAAAGATCGCGCAGCGAGTGACAATTCAGCTTCAGTATAGAGGCAGCCTTGTACGTTGTTGTTCACCTGCGACGGTGGAGTTACGGTGAGCGATGGCGCCGGACCCACGGAGTAGTAACCGGGAATATCTCCAGCCCAAACGATTGTCCCGCCGGCCTTGACCCACGGTGTAATCAGGTCTGTTTTGACACTCCAAACTGCCGAAGGCAGAACGCCGGCCACCGCTATCAGTAACCTTCCCGGTGCTAGGTCTGTTCTTTCGAGAAAATTGCGCAGTGCATCTGCTGTGAGCGGATTCACCTGCGTCTGAATGCCGTAAAGGCGAAAGTGGGCGACGAGATGATTGGCGACGCCTTGGATAGTGGCTAGTGAACTGGAATCTGGGTAGGCAGGATCTTCGTAAATGAAGAACTTCGGAATGAATGGATGACTCACAACGGGCACAGCCACGGCGTGAAGCGAAAAAGGTCCGGTGTCAGCCGTGACATTGATTGTTGCCATGCCATTATGAACAGTCGCCACCGAAATCGACAGGTTCGACGGAGTTGAGCCCGTAACGGGCATGATCGATAAACCCTCGATCAGAACGACGCAAGCAAGTCCAGCGATCACCGATATCCGTGCTCGACGCGAATGAGGACCGACCGCCCCATCCGCGTCGTAAGAAATCGATTCCATAGCGGGCCGGGATCGAACGCGCATCTCCATCACGAAAAACCGGATGCTCCCAATCATCAGGAGCATGGCAAGGAGCCAACTAACGGATGTGAAAGTCGACGACAGTGTTGGCACGACGAATCCAGGGTCAAGCAAAACATCATGGATCGCCTGAATCACGGTATGTGGAGCAATTGCATTCGTGAAGGTGGCTAAGGGAGCAAGGAATGCAAGCGGACTGAGTAGCTGGTAGAAAATTAAAGCGACTACCGACCATCCAATGACCAGATAAATAGATCTTCGGTTCCAGACAGTTGCCAACGCGAGGAGCGGGAGCATCCATAGGAGATATTGTGGCTGCGAAAGTGGTCCAAGCAGAATGATGATGAGAAGGATCATTGCAACGAGCGCCGTAAGTTGCTCCACTCCTGCCTTACGCCTTATTCGCACCCAGATAATCGCCGCACCTAGGGCAGCGGAGAACTGCAAGAACTCCAATACGCGACCCACATGATTGCCTGGATTGTCAAACCAGAGTGTGAGCCAGGTCAGGTGGGGCAGGTACTTTCCGCCCAGCCACGAGAGCCCACCAAATTCAGAAGTATTTGCTCGGGTGAACACATTAAGAATCAATGGTTTGAGTTCACCCGAAGCGGCTATAGGCAGCATGATTATGATGAATGCTCCAATGCCACCAGCAACTAACCGCGCCAGTCCCCGCCAGTCCAGTTTTTTCGTGGAAGGAGGGAACAGAACAGCAACGGCAAACACGGGAATGAGAAACCCGGGAATGACCTTGGTCAGAACTCCGGCGACGAGCACCGCCCCGAGACCGAAGTGTGAATGGTGCATCCACAAGGCAATCGCCCCAATGACTTCGAGGGCAATTAAAGTGTCAAACTGACCGTGAATTGACGTAGTCAAGATGACAGCTGGTGATAGGAACCACAACCCAACGGCGAGTCGGGATTGGCGTTTGGTCACGCCAAGGTGTTGAGAAATGTGCCAGATCAATCCGGCAACGGCCAGATCAGATGCGATGAGGATTGTCTTGAATGCCAAATTGAATCCTGGGGTGGTGATATTTCCCGAGAAGATGGCGATTTGAGAACCGAGGGTTGCAAAGGCCGCACTGTGATGAGCCATAGATGTGACAGGCAGTCCTAACAGCCGATCAACGCGGCCTAGAAGGGAAAGCCAGTAGGACCATACCGGTGGATATGAAAAGCCGGGAGCGCTATAAGGGCCATGGTTGTTCCACCCTTGGGAGGCCACCTGGAACCAGACGTTGACGTCGTCCACCCACGATGTGAAGGGAGCAAATATGAAGCGCACAATCAAACCGGTGACCAATACCCAGGAGCATGTTCCCCAAAATCCCTGAGTTTGTTCGCTTTGCAAGTTCCGATCCCTGCGTTCTCGTAAATGATGGAAGCGGACGCGGCTCGGCAAACGGATTCCTGGGGCAGGCATCAAAGGATCGGCGGTGTCAGCTGAAAGTCCAACTGACAGAACGTTGGTTGGGCCATCGGTTGGGGATAATACCCGTCCTCTGTCGTCCTTGTGCGACGGAACCTGTTCGATGCACCCCGGCGCTGCGGTCCTCTTGGACGTTGGCGACCACCAGGCTGACTCCAACGGCGCCCACGTGGGTGCCTCTGAACTAGAGCACCTCGGCAAAGTTGCCCCCGGTGTCGAAGTGCAGGACCGGAAGGGAAGGCCTCCCCCCGCGGGAAGACCGACCTGTGATTTAAGCGATTCTCATTCGGAACTAAGATCCTGCAAGTGGACACTTGGGCGGATAACGTCGTTGCATTGCTCACCTGTTTGGCGGGTCGTCATGAACAAATCATGGACGTCGTCGGAGCGCGAACCATGGAATGGAAGTACGGATATGCTCCATCTCGCCCGTAACGGGCCTATCCGCCGAAGGCGCCTCTGGGCTGAGGTTGCGGTACTCGGAGTTCTGCTAGCTGCCTGCAGCACTTCGACCACGCCGGGCCTGCCCACGATGGGTAGTAGTGACGAGTTGGTCTACCATTGGGGGGCATATTCGCCGGCTGATGCTGCCACACCCCAAACGACCCAGTCCAAACCCACGTCGCTCGCGCTGGCGGGAACAGTGGTGCAGGTCGCTAGTTCGAACACTGCGCAGTACACATTGCTCAGTAACGGCATCGTCTACGCGTGGGGGCTGGGAAGCGATGGTCAGTTGGGCAATGGCTCTTCCGGCGACTCGCTGACAACTCCGGTAAGAGTTCAGTTTCCTCCGGGTGTGAAGATCGCCTTCCTTCCGACCGACGTCATGCCATACAATACGGGTTTGGCGGTCGATACCAGCGGGAATGCATGGGGCTGGGGACTCAACACGAACGGCTCGCTGTGCTTGGGCACTAACACCGAATACCTGACTCCCACGGAGCTCCCGTTGCACGACGTGACTGCACTCGCCGGCGCGGGATTTCATTCTTTGTATGACTCTCATGGCACCGTATACGCATGCGGGGACAACCGATTCGGCGACCTCGGAGATGGGAACTACAGTCCAGTCAGCACCCTGCCTGTCAAGGTGTCAGGACTTTCTGGCGACAAAGTGAAGGTGCTCGTGGCTTCTTGGGCGGACTCTGGTGCGTTGCTGGCAGACGGTACCTACCTGGACTGGGGGTATGACCAAAACGGGCAACTTGGGCACGGGACCGTTGGCGAACATAGCGACATCCCCGTCAAGGTGCCGCTACCGTTCCCGGTCTCACAGGTGGTCCTCGGAGGTTCGATCGGCGGCAACGGACAAACGCTCGTGATACTTTCAAACGGATCGCTATATGCGTGGGGTGCCGACAGCTACGGCCAACTTGGGGACGGAAAGACCACCGATGAACCATCCCCAATCAGGTTCTATCCGCCACCAAACGTGATCTACGCGCATTTGGCCACCGGAGGGGCGACCTCCTATGCCGTTACAACGACAGGCAAGGTCTACAGCTGGGGATACAACGCGAACGGCGAGGTCGGTAATGGGGGAGACGGTACGGCGATCATTCCGGAGTTGATCTGGTCTGGAGTGTCGCTCATCTCAGCGACGGCGGACGACGTGGTGATTGGCTGATTCGCCCACCTCAGCACTATCTGTCGTTAGAGCCGGCGACTGTGCGGATCCCAATTCAGCGAATCTTGTCTGCCACAACGGTACTTTCCCCACTCAATTGGGGAGGCCATTGAAGGTGGCTACTACTCTGGATATGTGATGACATCGACCCGCGGAAAGAACGGAGCCCCCGCCACCCGGTTCCAGCGCCTCTCTCAGGCTCTACCGGGTCCCGCTGCAAATAATCCCGTACAGTCCAGGCGAGGTTCTCCTCCTTCCGAGCGCTGGGCAGCTATGAACTCGCTCGACGCCGTCGAGCTCAAGTGGGCCAATGCTGGCCTCGTTATTGACGCAATTCTCAGTGCATTCGTGACGTATTACCTGGCGGCGGACCATCCCACCAGAGAGGTGACAACTAATGGGCAACTATCCCATCTCTGTATAAACAGGGATGGGATTGACCGAGGGATAACCTCCGGTGAGCCGGAACTGGCTGGACGAGGATGAGGCCATGACCATCGTCGGCGCACTACTCACAGACTCGGCCATCTACCTCGCATCAGATTCGGCTGAACGCTACCAAGACCCTTCCAGCGGACGACCAGTTGCCGTCAATGTTCCGAAAGCCAATGTGGAACAGCTTGACGAGCACGAGGGCCGTTGCCGCCTCGCGCACAGGGAACTCATAGCGCCGGGCTACGCGGGGACCCTTGTGTGCTGGCACCGTGTTCTCGCAGGAGCCGCACTCCTCACCATGGGCGACGATCCGAGCCAGAACGCCGGCAAAGTTGTGAGGTACCGAGCTGTTCGGCGGGTAGCAGCGGTAGCGCTGGCGGCGGGTCCCGGTGCCATAGTGCCCGTTCTGGGTGACTCTGCCGCCTTCATGGCCCTCAACTGGGTAGGAACGCAGATCCACGACTCCACTTCCGACTGGCCTCGCCACGCCGTGAACCCACATAGGCGGCGTGATAGTTCTTCTCCCTTCAATCACATGGGGGGCTGCCGCGAGCATCGTCGGATCGACCGGGCCCTGATCAAGGACCACAGTGCCCAGGGGTCGAATAATGCTCGGTGACATCGATGCCAGAAATTGAGAGAGACCAATTGTCGACTAGGAGTAAGAACATCGAGCACGCACGCACTGGTTGGCATCGGGAGTTCTCTCGCGGCTTTATTGTAGGACTAGGAGGTAGGCGTGGTTGAATCACAATATTCGTCTCCAACGCCAATGCATGACTGACGTGGTGCCCGATGACTTACCTACCTGTGCGTCAACAGTGACATCCCGCTCCAGACATCGTCTTTTGGTTCTGGGCTCCGAACGATCCGGATCAACGTGGATCGCTCAGGTTCTCTGCCGAGCGTCAAACGCCCAGTACGTCCACGAGCCTGATAACCCTGAATTCAGTCCAGCAGCGCGCGACGCCCAGGCGCTCGGGATATTTCCGGTCCTCTGCGACCGAGTCGATGGGAGAGGAGCATTGACCGCACCTTCAGTGGAACCGACCGGGGACATCAGCGAATCATTACAGAAGTACGACGACCTATGGGAGCTCGCCTTCTCAGGGAGACGGCCGATCCGTCAACTCCCACGGTGGACCGAGAATACGTTGCACAAGGTTCCGAAGGTGATCCGGCCGTCGGTGCGACGCGCTGGAGCCCTTTCGCTGTTAGCATTGCGACGGGTTCAGTTGGTTGCCTCGAACAACCGAATGCCGCACACAGATGCGGCAACACCTCTTTTGGTGAAGTCCGTCCATGGGAATTTTGCTGCCGAGTGGATCGTCCGACACCACCAACCTTCTGCTGTAGTTCTCGTATGCCGTAATCCTGCAGCCATCGCCTCCAGCTTGATCGAGTTCGGGACTGGCCCATCTCGGATTCAGCAGATTCGCGCTGTATACGAACACCCAACTATCCAGGAACGCTTCGTATCTCGTTTACATCTCCCTCCCCTTCCGGTCAGGTTGTCAGTGCCGGAGGCGTGCGCCTGGTGGGGAGCGTTCTGCAACGTGTACCTGCACGAACTGAGGAGTACACATCCTGATTGGATCCTGGCTGATCACGACGCGATCACGGCGGCTCCGGATAGCGGGTTCCAGAAACTCTTCAACGATCTCGGATTTAGCAGGACGGTTGCGGTTGACAGATTCTTATCCGAATCAAATCGACCGGGTCAGGGATTTACGCCGCAGCGCCTCACGGCAACAGCGTCCGATCGCTGGCGACACGTGCTCGGTAACCATGAAGCTGAGGTTCTGTCGGTCACTAGGTGGTTGGTGTCTTTCTCG
>PNAT01000003.1 GCA_003169675.1 Acidimicrobiaceae bacterium | reverse complement strand
CGCCCGTAGGAGTTGACGTTCTGCCCCAGCAGCGTGACCTCGGTCACCCCACGGCGGGCCAGGTGCTCGACTTCACCCACGATGTCGTCCATGGGCCGGCTGACCTCGGGCCCGCGCACCGCCGGCACAATGCAGAAGGCGCACGAGTTGTCACACCCCATCTGAATGTTCACCCAGGCGGCATAGGGCAGCCGGCGCACCGCCTCGGGCGCCAGCAGGTGATTTGCTATCGACTCGGGGGTGGGCGCATCGAGGATCTCCATGACCGGGCCCTCGTGGGCGGCCCGGCGCAGCAGGCCGGGCGCGCTGGTCAGGTTGTGCGTCCCGAACACGACGTCGACCCAGCCCACCTTCTCCTGAATGCGCTCCCGGTCCTTCTGCGCCAAGCACCCGCCGACGGCGATCTGCAGCCCCGGCTTGGCATCCACCAACTCCTTCAGGCTGCCCAGCGTGCCGTAGAGCTTCTGGTCGGCGTTCTCCCGGATGCAGCAGGTGTTGAGCACCACGACGTCGGCCTCGGCCATGTCGGAGGTGGGCTCCAGGCCGTCGGCCACCAGCAGGCCGGCCAGGCGCTCGGAGTCGTGCTCGTTCATTTGGCACCCGAACGTGCGGATGTAGAAGGTCCGGGACATCCGGACGAGTCTACGTGGGCAGCTCGGCCTCATCGCCGTAGGTGAGCCCCTGGCGGTCCGCCCGCAGCACGAGCACGCGCCCGGGCACGCCCGCCGCGGCCAACGCCCCTTCTGCTCGGGTGCGCACGGTCTCCGCGGCATGCTTCGTCGCGATCCCGAGCAGGGACGGGCCGGCCCCTGACCAGCAGGACGCCGAAGCTCCGGCCTCGAGCAGGGCCGCCAGGAGGGCCGGGGCCTCGGGGAAGAGCGCCGAGCGGGCGCTCTGGTGGATCCGGTCGTCGGTGGCCTCGGCCACCAGTTGGGCCGGGTCGGCCAGGCCGGCCAGCAGCAGTCCCATCCGGCCCAGGTTGAAGGTGGCATCGGCACGCGACAACGTCTCGGGCAGGACCGAGCGAGCTACGGCCGTGGCCAGGTTGCGGTCGGGGACGATGACCACGAAGGCCAGCTCGTCGGAGAGTGGCAGGTGGGCCCAGGTGGGACGGCCCTGCACCGTGGTGGCGGCGACCAGGCCGCCGTTGACGCTGGCGGCGGCGTTCTCGAGATGCCCGTCGTAGGCGGCGGCGATGGCGAAGGGATCGTCGGCTCCGGCCGCGGCGGCCGCGGCGGCGGCCAGGGCGGCCGACGAGCCCAGGCCGGCCGATACCGGGATCTGCGAGCGCACGGTGACGACGATGCGGTCGTGACCCAGGATCTGGGCCGCTACCCGGACGGCCAGGTGCGAGGCGTCGTCGCAGAGCCCGGCACCCTCGCCCTCGCTGTGCACCCGCAAGGAGGGCGCCGGCTCCACCTCCACCTGGACATGGCAGTCCAGGGCGATGGCGAGCGTGTCGAACCCGGGACCCAGGTTGGCCGACGAGGCGGGAGCCCGGGCGCGCATGCGGTCAGAATAAGCGCTGCGTCATGGACTCTTTGGGAAGGTCGTGGCGCAGGGTCACCGGGACCAGCACGCGCTGGGTGCCCAGCGCCACCACGACGGACCCGATCCGGGTCCCCCGTCGGGTGCCGTCGGCCACGGGCTTGTTCGACACCAGCACCCGACTGGGTGTCAGACCGGGCCAACCCAGCAGGGCGGCGGACGACTCCGCCGTGGCGTCGACCGTGCGCCCGTCCGCCTCGACGTGCGCCACCACCTGGCCGGCGATGATCATCTGGGTGGTGTCGATGGAGGAGGCCACCGAATTGGACAGGTTGAGCGCCTTCAGGCCGGCCTGGAAGATGGCGTTGGCGCCCGTCTGCCCGGTGACGGCGGCCAGGATGAGGACCGGCAACCCATGGACGCGCCTGCGCACGGCCAGCACGTCGCAGCCCCCGGCCACGGTGGTGAAGCCCGACTTGACACCGATCACTCCCTGCACTCCCAGCAGCGGCGTGTAGGTGGCGATCGTCCCGGCCACCGGCAGGGTGATGGACGAACTCTCGACGAACGAGGCGAACACCGGGTTCGCCATGTCGGGCGCCGCCACCTTCAACTGATCGCTGGCGGTGGAGATCCCTCCTTGGTCGAAGCCGTTCGTGTCGGTGTAGTGCGTATGGTCCATCCCGAGTTGGGCCGCGGCGTGGTTCATCTTGTCCACAAAGGCTGGGACGCTGCCGACGTCCCAGCGGGCAATAGTGTCGGCGTAGTTGTCGGCCGAGTGCACCAACAGCCCGCCCAGCACCTGGCTCTCGGTGAGCACCTCGCCCAGGGTGACCTGCGCGTTGGCTTCATCGTTCGTGGCGTCGCCGTTGTAATCATCGAGGTCGGCCTGGGTGATGGTGATGTTCGGGCCGGGCTGGCCCAGCTGCAGCGGATGGTCGCGCAGGATGACGTAGGCCGTCATGAGCTTGACCAGGCTGGCGATGGGCGCCGCCGTCTCCGGTCCCGAGGTGGCGATCAGGCCGATTGACGGCACGGCGACCGCCGACTGCCCGGGCGACGGCCAGGGCAGCGGGACGGCGGACGCGGCGATCCGGCCCGCTGTCGGAATGACCGAGGTGACGACGGCCGGCGGGGCGGCGGCGCTGAGCCGTACGCCCACGAAGACGGCGGCCAGCACCAGGGCGACCGGCGCCACGACGGCGAACACCCGCCGCAGTCGGCGCGGCCGCGTGTTCCGGTGCCGATCCCGGCGACTCATGGGCGCGGCCTCCGTCAGGGAGTCCAGCTGGAACGGTGCCACCATGATGGGCACCCGGGATGGCTTGCTCAACGGTGCGACATGGTCTCGAGCTCGTCAATGGTCATCAACACGGACCGGGCCTTCGAGCCCTCGCTCGGCCCGACCACACCACCGCGCTCGAGGAGGTCCATCAGGCGCCCGGCCCGGGAGAAGCCCACCCGGAGCTTGCGCTGCAGCATGGAGGTCGAACCCAGCTGCGAGCGCACGACGAGATCGCGCGCCGCCGAGAGCAGCTCGTCATCATCGTCGTCGACACCGTCGATGCCCGCCGGCCCGTCGTCGATGTGCTCGATGCCGACCACCGGTTCGCTCACCCCGCCCTGGGCCTGCCAGTGCGAGACGACCTTGTGCACGTCCTCCTGGGAGACCCAGGGACCCTGGAGGCGCCGGGGGATGTTGGACGACGCCGTGAGCAGCAGCATGTCCCCCTTGCCGATCAGCCGCTCGGCCCCGGGTTGGTCGAGGATGACCCGGCTGTCGGCCAGCGAGGAGACCGAGAAGGCCATCCGGCTGGGGATGTTCGCCTTGATCACACCGGTGATCACATCGACCGAGGGCCGCTGGGTGGCGATCACCAGGTGGATGCCGACGGCGCGCGCCATCTGGGCGATGCGGACGACCGAGTCCTCGACGTCACGGGCGGCCACCATCATCAGGTCGTTGAGCTCGTCCACCACGACCAGGATGAACGGCAACACTTCGGGCGCCGGCGGGTCGTCGTCGATCTCGTCGTCGGTGTCGACATGGCGATGACCGGCCCCGAGTGCACGCGCCGCCGCCTCGGCCACCTGCCGGCGCACCGAGGGCGGGCCGGACGGAGCGATCTCACCGGCGGCCAGCGCGATGTTGTAACCCGTGATGTCGCGCATGCCGTTCTCGGCCAGGAGGTCGTAGCGGCGCTCCATCTCCTTGACGGCCCAGGCCAGTGCGTTGGCCGCCTTCTTGGGATCGACCACCACGGGGGTGATGAGGTGGGGCAGTCCGTTGTACTGGCCCAACTCCACCCGCTTGGGATCGATCAGCATGAGCTTGACCTGTTCGGGCGTGCTGCGCATGAGGACCGACGTGATGATGGAGTTCATGCACGACGACTTCCCGGCGCCGGTGGCTCCCGAGATCAGGATGTGCGGCATCTCGGCCAGGTTGGCCATGACGGCCCGTCCTGCGATGTCGCGGCCCATGGCCACCTCGAGGGGGTGGGTGGCGCCCTTGGCCTCGGGCGAATCGAGGATGTCCCGCAGGGCCACCAGCTGGCGGGTCCGGTTGGGCACCTCGACCCCGATGGCCGACTTGCCCGGGATGGGCGCCAGGATGCGCACATCGGGCGAGGCCATGGCATAGGCGATGTCCCGGGAGAGGCTGGTGACCCGGGCCACCTTGACCCCGGGGCCGAGCTCGAGCTCGAAGCGGGTCACCGTCGGGCCCACCGTGCGGCCGACCAGGTGGGTCTCCACGCCGTGGGCGTCGAGCGCGGCCACCAGGGCCTCGCCCGCCGCATCGAGCTGGCGCTGGTCGTGGCGGAGCTGCTTGGTGGCCGGGAGGACCGAGAGCGGCGGCAGCTTCCAGTCGCCACCGGCCCGGGGTGTGGTCATGGCCGGGACGGGAACAGGGGTGACGACCGGCTCGGGTTCGGGTTCTGCTTCTGGTGGGTGGAGGAGGTCGTGGTCCTCGCCAATCAGAGGTTCGACGCGGCGCGAGGTGGGCACTTCCTCTTCTGGCTCCTCGTCGAGATCGCCGCCGTTCCACCAGGCGAGCAGGGCGCGGCCGACAGTGGTGGCGACGCGCTGCGCTATCCGCCCGACCGACGCCAGGTTGACGCCGGTGGCTATGAGGACGCTCACGATGATGACCGCCACCAGGAGCACCGCGGCACCGGCGGTGCCCAGGCCGGCATGCAGGGGTCGTGCGGCGGCGGCGCCCAGCCACCCACCGGCATTGCGCAGGGCGTGGGAGGCGGTGAAGGCGGGTGTCCCCTTGGCCAGCTCGGACAGGCCGCAGAGTCCGAGCAGGGCCAGGGCGGCCCCCAGCCCGGTGCGCAAGGGGTCCGGCCGCTGGCGGTCGATGAGCAGCACCAGCCCGGCGCCGGCCACCACCAGGGGGACGATGCTGCGGATGAAGCCCACCAGGGTGGCCAGCGTCGTGTTGACGCCGTGCCCGACCGGGCCCAGCTGCTGGCCCCACAGGGCGAGGGCCAGCAGAACCCCCAGCGTGATGAGGCCGATGGCCCAGACGTCGGCCGAATGGGTGCGCCAGATCGACGGCTTCGCCTTGGGGGCTGGCTTCTTGCGGGGCGGCGGACGCCGCGCAGCAGGTCGGCGCTTCGTGGTCACCACAGTGGGGTTGAGATTACCGCCCCACCTGGTGGTTTTAGGGGACACCCCCATGGTTGAAAAGCGAACATATGTTCGCTATCGTAGCTGAATGTCGCTTCGGTGGACGCTGGCCAGCAGTGAGGAAGCCGGGGCGCTGTTCCCCGACGAGCGGGCCGCCACCAGGCACGTGGGCCAGGGGGCCTACGCCGGGATGGAGTTCCTGCACGTCAACGCCCGCACCATCATCAACACGGTGCCGGAGGAGAGCCTGATGCCGTTCAGGCACACGATCAATCCGTATCGAGGTTGCAGCCATGCCTGCACCTACTGCTTCGCCCGGCCGACCCACGAGTATCTCGGTCTCGGGATCGGGGAGGAGTTCGAGCGCAAGATCGTGGTCAAGGTCAACGCCGTCGAGCGCCTGCGGGCCGAGCTGCGCTCGCCGAAGTGGGGCGGCGACACCATCGCCATGGGCACCAACACCGATCCCTACCAGCACGCCGAGGGCAAGTACCACCTGACGCGGGGCCTGGTGGACGTGCTCTCGGGGGCCAGGAATCCGTTCAGCATCCTGACCAAGTCGACCCTCATCCTGCGTGATGCCGCGGCCTTGGCTGCGGCCGCGGGGCGGACGGATGTCTCGGTGAATTTCTCCGTCGGGACGCTCGACCGGGACGTGTGGAAGCTGACCGAGCCGGGCACTCCCCCGCCCGATCGGCGCATTGACGCCCTGCGGCGGCTCACCGAGGCCGGCTTGAAGTGCGGCGTGCTGGTGGCGCCGGTGTTGCCCGGGCTCTCCGATTCGGCCCAACAACTGGTCGAGGTGGTCGAGGCGTGCGCTGCCGCCGGGGCGGTCTCCATCCACGGGGTGGCGCTCCATTTGCGGGGCAGCGTGCGGGCGCACTATCTGGACTGGCTGGCGGGCGCCCGTCCGGATCTGGCGGCGCTCTACCGGGAACGCTTCCGTGCCGGCGCCTACCAGGATCAGCACGAGCGCGATCGGATCGATGCGGTGGTCCGCGAGGCGGCTGGTCGCTGCGCCGTGACCGGCCGTGACGCCTACCGCAGGGCCACGCCGGTGAAGATCACGCCCAGCGGGCAGCTGTCCCTGCTGTAAGGGACGATGCCCTCGTGAGGCGCTCAAACCTTTCTATGATCGGGGCCTCATGGTGCGAACGGGGAGACGCACTGCGGCGCTGGCCTCACTGGTGTGCCTCTTGACTGCGGGCCTCGGGGTCGGGCTCGGGCTCGGGCTCGGCACTTCTCCGTTGGGTCGGTCCACCGCGCGGGCGGAGGCGGCGGGGATTATCAGGAGCGACGGTGCCTACGCCATCATTGATGCCGCGGGCGGCGTCATGACGTTCGGTGGCGCGGGGTATGCCGGTGACACCCTGGATCTTGCCCTGCAGAAGCCGATTGTGGGCGGCGCGGCGGACCCGATGGGTGGCTACTGGCTGGTGGCCTCCGACGGCGGCGTCTTCTCCTTCGGGGATGCGGTGTTCTTTGGATCGACCGGCGCCATCACGCTCAACCAGCCGATCGTCGGGATGGCGGCCACGGGGGATGGCGGGGGCTACTGGCTGGTGGC
>PNAT01000086.1 GCA_003169675.1 Acidimicrobiaceae bacterium | reverse complement strand
CGCTACGCGGTCTTGATGTCGGGGCCCCACCGCCTGCCAGAAAGCTTCCAGCGACGAACCCTTGGTTCGTCGCGCTCACAAAGAACCTGGTTGTACCTACTTGACATTCCGTTCCACATCAGCTGAATGCTCTCCAACCTCCGGACCGAGGGGATGGCGGCGGAGGGTGGCCCATGGCTAGCTGACCGCCTGTGTCCTCGAACCTGGCCGGCGGTTCTCAGGACTAATCGTCCGCTCAGTCGCGCAGAACGCCGACGAAGCGTTCGCTGTGTCGGCCAGCCGCGAGAGTAGACAATAGTAGAGATAGGTCGCTCTGGGCGGAACGACCACGTCCTGACCCGCAGGAGGCCCGTCACCGGGCACTTCACCGGGCGGGGCTTGCGGGCACGGTCCGAGCGGGCGCCCGACGGACCTCCTTTGTGCCGGTGTGATGTCGTCATTCGTTCGGTCTCCGTGTCGCCAAAGATGGAGCGCGGCTGGCGCCACGAAGTGCGATTGTGGATGAGGCGCCTACGGTGGTCGTGTGTCAGCGATCTCCCCGCTCCTCGACCGCGCTGCGGTCCAGGAGATTGAGCGAGTCGCATCGGCGCACTTCGGATTGCAGTGGACCACAGATGGATTCACCGACCTGAGGGACCGGGCTTCTCACCCCTCAGGGAACTTCCACGGTCGGCCACTATCCGTGTTCACGAAGTTGAGCTTTGCGGTAGATGCGCACGAACTCTTCGCTGCGGAGTTGGATGGCCTGGAGTTGCTGCGCTTGCGTGCCCAGGTTGCGACCCCCACTCCGATTGGCCCGGGTGTGGTCGACCTCGAGGTTGGATCGATGCTCCTCTTCGAGGCCGTGCCCGAACGGCTCCCCGATGCTCGAACGCCGGCGGACTGGAGGTCGATCGGCCATACCCTCGCTGCGCTGCATCAAGTGCACGCAGAGAAGTTCGGGCTGGAGTTCTTCGACGGCTACTTTGGCCCCCTCCCACAGGACAATCGTCCAGTCGCCTCAGGTACTTGGGTCGACTTCTACACCGAGCGCCGAGTGCTGCCTCGCCTTCGCTCGGCCGTCGACTCCGGTCACTTACCGAGCGACGTGGCCTCTGAGGTCGAGCGGCTCGTCGACAGGATGTCCGCTCTCTGCGGGCCTGAACCGCGCCCGTCGCTGTTGCACGGCGACGCCCAGTTGAACAACTTCCTGAGCGGCGCGAGCGGTGCCGTCGTCATTGATGTTGCGCCCTACTTCGGGCACCCCGAGCTGGACTTGGCGCTGATCGACCACTTTGAGACCGTGCCCACAAGTTTGTTCGAGGCATACCAAGAGATCCTGACCATCGACCCTGAGTTCGCTGACCGGCGCGAGCTCTGGCGGATATTCAGCTACCTCGCAACTGTGAACGTCGAGGGCCAGAGCCCCTTCGGACAGAGGTTCCTTCGCCAGCTCATCGAAGCGCTGCATCGGTACCGATGACGGTTCGGCTTACGGTGATAGCCGACAGGCTGGAAGTCGGGAACGGACACCGCTCGATAGGCAGCAATTTCGGTCGTAGAACCGCGATGGTGGATCACGAGAACCGGTTGAGGCACACTTCCAGCCCCACTATGTACACTTCGAGAGATGGACGACGGAGTCCTGGTTCCCGGCACAGCAAGGTGTGACGTATGCGGTCGGTCATTCCCCGAGGATGATCTTTTGCGCAGAAGCGAGAAGAACCTGGTCGCAAGAGATGATCGTCCCGGCTCTATGTTGGGTCTCTTTGTCCAGGTTTCGCACGAATGGGTGTGTCCCGAATGCGCCGAGTCAATCGATTCGGCGCGCTCACCTTTGGGACGACTTTTGATACGAATTCGGCGAGCGATCACGGGCAGGTCCAGATAGTCGCCGTGGTCGCCGTTCGCTGGTCAGTGTCTCCTTAGGCTGGCGATAGGGGTCACCTTCGCTGAGGGTTCGGACGCGCGTTATGGGATCCCTGTACGCTACACGAAGCGGTTGAAATACGGATGCCCCCCGACACTGTGCTGTCGCATTGCGAACTCCGCGAGCGGCGCACAACAGCCGATGATTCACGAGCACTCAGTAGATAGGGTGTGCGAGACTGAACACACGGGAGCTCGGATGGACCGGGCTGAGAGGGCGCCTTGCAGGCGCCGACCGTTGAACCTGCTCCGGATAATGCCGGCGAAGGGAGGAGACAAGATGGTCGATTCGCCAGATGCTGCCCATTTTTTGAAGAGAGGTACGCGGATCAGTGTCTTTGAAGGTGCTCGGCCCGCACTCAGCGGCGACCTCGTCGTGGAGAGCCATGGGATCGCCCCGATTCCCGAGGACCAGCGCTACGGCGCCTCCTGGCGGAACTTCACGGTGTGGTTCGCACCGAATATGGAGCTCTCCGGAATCTTCACCGGCACCTTGGCCTTTACGCTCGGGTTGGGATTTTGGCCTGGCTTCATTGCCATCGTGATTGGCGTGTGCCTCGGCGCACTGCCCGTCGCCCTCCTCGCCACCTTCGGGCCGAAGACCGGCATGGGGCAGCTGCCGCTCGCTCGTCTGCCTTTTGGCAAAAGCATTGCCCTTCCAGCGGCCGTCCAGTGGCTGAGCGCCATCGCCTGGGATGGCCTAGTTGGGCTATTCGGTGCCGAAGGGGCCCAGTTGCTGTTCCATGTCCCCTTCGCAATAGGAGTGCTCATCGTGCTCGCACTCGAAGGCCTGATCGGCTTCGTGGGTTATGAGGTCATCCACCAGCTGGAGAAGTGGGGAAGCGCCATCTTGGCCGTCCTCTTCGTGGTCTTGTCGCTGCGTATCCTCCA
>PNAT01000176.1 GCA_003169675.1 Acidimicrobiaceae bacterium | reverse complement strand
GCGTCGCCGAAGGCGAAGATCCCGCCGTCGGACGCGACCAGCCAGTAGCCACCACCGTCGGGCGTCACAGCCATGCCGACGATCGGCTTGTTGAGCGTGATCGCCCCGGTTGATCCCATGAAGTGTGCGTCGCCGAAGCTGAAGATGCCGCCGTCCGACGCGACCATCCAGTAGCCACCACCGTCGGGCGTCGCAGCCATGCCGACGATCGGCTTGTTGAGCGTGATAGCCCCGGTGGACCCAAAGAATCTTGCGTCGCCGAAGCTGAAGATGCCGCCGTCCGACGCGACCATCCAGTAGCCACCACCGTCGGGCGTCGCAGCCATGCCGACGATCGCCTTGTTGAGCGTGATGGCCCCAGTGGACCCAAAGAATCTTGCGTCGCCAAAGCTGAAGATGCCACCGTCCGACGCGACCATCCGGTAGCCGCCGCCGCCGGCCGCACCTATTGGTGCGACGTAGGTAAATGCGTCGGCGGCCGAAGTTGCGCTAATTCCACCCGGGGTGGTGACGGTCACACTGATCGTGCCCGATCCACCCGCCGGAGAAGTGGCCGAGATCGAAGTGGTCGAGTTGACCACCACGCCGGTGCCGGCGTTCACCCCGAAGGCAACCGTCGAGTCGGCGGTGAACCCGGTCCCCGTGACAGTCACCGAGGTACCCCCGGCGGTCGGGCCGCTCGTCGGGCTGACGGCGCTCACCGTCGGCGCACCATAGATGAACTCGTCGGCCGGAGAGGTGGTACTCGTCCCACCCGGGGTAGTAACAGTGATATCGACCGTGCCCGCCGAATCCGCCGGAGACGTCGCCGTACACGACGTCGTCGAGGAGCAGTTGACCGTCGAACTTGTCATCGAACCGAACTCGACCGTGGTCGCACCAGCTCCAGTCAGAAAATTGGTACCGGTGATGGTCACTGTCGTGCCCCCGCCCACCGGGCCCGCCGTGGGACTCACCACGCTCACAGTGGGAACGGAGTCATAGGTGAAGTTGTCAGCCAGTGAGGTGGGACTCGTGCCACCCGCGGTGCTGACGGTGATATCGACCGTGCTCGCCGATTCGCCTGGGGATGTCGTTCTGATGGTGGTGGGTGAGGTGACCGACACGCCGGTTCCCGCAACGGTGCCGAACTTGACCGTCGAACCCGAGGTAAACCCGCTCCCGGTGATGGTCACGGTGGTGCCTCCGGTAGTCGGCCCCGATGTGGGGCTGACTGCGCTGACCGTCGGTGTGTTGTCAAAGGTGAATGTGTCGGCGGAAGAGGTGGTACTCGTGCCACCCGGGGTGCTGACGGTGATGTCGACCGGACCCGCCGATTCCGCCGGGGACGTCGCCGTGCACGATGTTGTCGAAGAGCAGCTGGCACCCGATGAAGGCGTCGATCCGAAGTTGACCGTCGTCGCTCCGGCTCCAGTCAAGAAATTGGTGCCAGTGATGGTCACCGACGTTCCCCCACCGGCCGGGCCTATCGTTGGGCTGACCGCGCTGACCGTGGGTGCTCTCTCATAGGTGAAGGCGTCGGCCGAAGACGTGGTGCTCGGCCCCCCCGGGGTGGTAACGGTGATATCAACCGTGGCCGCCGCTTCGGCCGGAGAGGTCGCGTTGATAGAGGTGGATGAGGTGACCGACACGGCGGTTCCCACGCCGGTGCCGAAATTGACCGTCGAGCCCGAGGTGAACCCGGTGCCGGTGATGGTCACCGTAGTGCCCCCGGCGACCGGGCCTGCCGTGGGGCTCACGGCACTGACCGTGGGCACAGCGTCATAGGTGAAGTCGTCGGCCGAAGACGTGGCGCTCGGCCCACCGGGGGTGGTCACGGTGATGTCGACCGTGGCCGCCGCTTCGGCCGGAGACGTCGCCGTGCACGACGTCGTCGAGGCGCAGTTAACCGTCGAACTCGCCGTCGTCCCGAAGTCGACCGTCGTCGCTCCGGCTCCAGTCAGGAAATTGGTGCCGGTGATGGTCACGGACGTTCCCCCACCGGCCGGGCCCGCCGTAGGGCTGACGGCGGTGACCGTAGGCACCGCGTCATAGGTGAAGTCGTCGGCTGAAGAGGTGGCGCTCGGGCCAATCGGGTTGGTGACGGTGACGTGGACTGTGGCCGCCCCTTCTGCCGGGGAGTACGCACTGATGGAGGTGGGTGAGGTGACCGACACGGGGGTTCCCGCCGGTTGAGCACCGAAGGCAACCGTCGAGTCGGCGGTGAATCCGGTGCCCGTAATGGTCACCTTCGTGCCCCCAGCGATCGGGCCCGCCGAGGGGCTGACGGCGGTGACGGTAGGTGTCCCATACGTGAAGACATCAGCTGAAGATATGGCACTCTTCCCGCCGGTGGCGGTGGTGACGGTGACATTGACTGTGCCCGCCGATTCCGCCGGAGACGTCGCCGTGCACGACGTCGTAAAGGAGCAGCTCACCGTCGAACCAGCAGTCGACCCGAAGTCGACCGTCTCACCGAATTGGAAACCCGTTCCGGAGATGGTCACCGTCGTGCCCCCGCCGGTCGGACCCGCCGTGGGACTGATCGCAGTCACCGTGGGAGCTGCGACAAACATGAACTGGTCGGCTGAAGAGGTGGCGCTCGGGCCACCTGGGGTGCTGACTCTGACGTGGACCGTGCTCGCCGCTTCTGCCGGGGACGTCGCCGTGCACGACGTCGTCGAGGCGCAGTTGACCGTCGAACTCGCCGTCGTACCGAAGTCGACCGTCGTCGCTCCGGCTCCAGTCAGAAAATTGGTGCCGGTGACGGTCACGGACGTTCCCCCACCGGCCGGGCCCGCCGTGGGGCTGACGGCGGTGACCGTAGGCACCGCGTCATAGGTGAAGTCGTCGGCTGAAGAGGTGGCGCTCTTCCCACCTGGGGTGGTGACTGTGACGTGGACCGTGCCCGCCGCTTCTGCCGGGGACGTCGCCGTGCACGAAGTCGTCAAGGTGCAGTTGACCGTCGAACTCGCCGTCGTACCGAAGTCGACCGTCGTCGCTCCGGCTCCAGTAAGGAAATTGGTGCCGGTGACGGTCACCGTTATACCCCCAGCGGTCGGACCCGCCGTGGGGCTGACGGCACTGACCGTAGGCACCGCGTCATAGGTGAAGTCGTCGGCTGAAGAGGTGGCGCTCTTCCCACCTGGGGTGGTGACCGTGACGTGGACCGTGCCCGCCGCTTCTGCCGGGGACGTCGCCGTGCACGAAGTCGTCAAGGTGCAGTTGACAGTCGGACTCGCCGTCAAACCGAAGTCGACCGTCGTCGCTCCGGCTCCAGTAAGGAAATTGGTGCCGGTGACGGTCACCGTCGTGCCCCCAGCGGTCGGACCCGCCGTCGGGCTGACGGCGGTCACCGTGGGAGCCGCGTCATAGGTGAAGTCGTCGGCTGAAGAGGTGGGACTGGTCCCGCCCGTGGTGGTGACGGTGATGTGGACCGTGCCCGCCGCTTCCGCCGGGGACGTCGCCGTGCACGACGTCGTCGAGGTGCAGCTGGAATGCGAAGCCAGCGTCGACCCGAAGTCGACCGTCTGGCCGATTTGGAACCCCGTCCCGGTGATGGTCACCGAGGTGCCCCCAGTGGTCGGTCCAACCGCGGGGCTTACGGCACTGATTGAGGCTGGGCCATAGGTGAACTCGTCTGCTGAAGACGTGGCACTGGTCCCACCAGCGGTGGTCACTGTCACGTCGACCAGTCCCGCCGAGTGTGCCGGGGAGATCACGGTGATCGTGGTGGTCCCGGTGACCTGAACGCTGGTTCCCGCATTCGCTCCGAAGTTCACTGTCGAGTCCAGCGCTATGAAATTCGTCCCCGTGATGGTCACGGTGGTGCCCCCAGCGGTCGGACCCGCCGTCGGGCTGACGGCGGTGACCGTCGGTTGACCTGGTGCTGAACTCGCCGGCGAGCCCAGCAGGAAGAGAACGGCGCAGCCAGCCGTGCCACCCAACGCCAGCGCCGCCACTCCCAGACGACGGGCACGCGGGCCCAAGGTGCCAGCTTCGTGGCCACGCGCCATGTGTTTCCCCTCCCAATCGCCCGGGTAACTCCCAAGGAAATGCGGCACTTGGTCGCACCGGTCCCGCCCCTTAGGTGTTGGGCAATCGCGCCTCGGGGATCACCATCCTAACGGGCGTTTGATTAGGTCGTCAAAGGTTCGGCCCCGAGTCCAGTTCAGGCGTGCCTTCCCCGTGTCGATCCTGAAAACGGGTGCAGAAATCCCAGGTCCAATCCCTTGAGACGATCCTGGGGGCTCAGAATGGAACGAGCCGCGGCTGGGGGCGGCCCGACCGAGAGCTGCGTCCCCATTTTGCCCGCATCCCCGCCGATCATGGTGGTCCTTGACTTCGTTTTGAGAAATTTCGTGCTGCGGAAGGCACACGCCCATCAGACGCCGACGTTCGGCACGGTCATCACTTCGGCACTGTCATCACACTGACATGCCGCAGGGATCCCGACCCCTCAATGAGAAGTGGAAGGCGATAGCAACCCGTCGCGTCCCACTGCATGGGCCTCACGGACTTGTGTCTGGGGAAGGCAGGTGAACAATACCCTCGGAGTCAAGAAACATGAGTTCGAGCGGGATCGGAGAATTGCTGAAATCGGGTACACGAGCGGCCCGCCTGCTGAAATTGGAGTTCGGTCATGCACCGATCCCGCTGGACCCTCCCGATTCCGGGACCAATGCGACCACGTTGAGTTCCCGGTCGGTCAGCTTCTGGTAGTCACTCCAGCCCTTGTAGTGCTCGCCGAGTGTCGGCCAGATCACTGTCTTCTCGGCCTCGGTCAGGACGCGCGCATCGGCGAGGTGCTTGTGCCGCCCGACCTGGACCTCCACCGACGGCATCGCCGACAGGTTGAGCAGCCAGGCGGGGGGCTGAGGGCGCCCGCCGTTCGAGCCGACGACAATGAATCTCTCCCCATCGGGCATGTACAGGAGCGGAGTCGTCCGCCGTTGCCCTGACTTCCGGCCCACCGTGGTGAGCAGGAGCATCGGTCCCGCCGGAGAACGGCTGCCGATGATGCCACCCGTCCATCGGTACATATGCACATGGAGCCGATAAAAGCGACGGCCGACCAAGCGGTCGAAGCCGACAATCAGTCTTGAGAGCACAAGAGCCAGTGTAGATCGTTTGGTCTGATCACCCTCCGGCGAGCTTCTGCAGCCAACTGACAGAAGTGGCGACCGTGGCATGGCGAACCACTCGTCCAATGCACCTCAGTCGTGAGGTCGGCTTGTACGACGGAGATCCCGGTGGGTTCAGGCTCATCTGCCAATACGTCCCGGTGGCCACCACCTCGAATCCCAGTGCGTCATTGACCTCAATCATCGGCGCATTCTCCTGTGCATTCCCGGTGATCACGCGGCGTGCCGTCGGCATGACGGTGGAAAGGAAAGCAAGATTGGCCACCTTCACGGCGAGGCCGAGCCGATGGCCCCGGTGTTGCGCCAGAACCAAGGTTTGCCATTGCCAGGCTTCGGTGGGTCGAGTCTCGGAGACCACGATCTCGGTGAACGCCACCAACCGGCCCGATGCAATGTGCTGGGCGACGGCAACGAGCTTGGTCGGTTCCTGCGCGATGAGGAGATCGTCCGTCTCGGCAACTCGAGAGGCGTCCCAAACCTCCTCTTCATTCAGTGCGTCGCCGGACGGTTGGTCAGTCGACATACGGCGCTGCATTTCGCACTGATCCTCCAGGTACTCCTCCGGCCAGGGTGCGATGAAGGTCATTGTTCGATATTCGTCGGCCCCGCGAGCCTGGGTGACCTCACCGTTCAAACGAGCCAAGAGCTCCGGTTCAACCGGAAGTTGCAGGTGGCGCCGATTGCCGAAGAGTGTTGCCTCGAATCCCTGACTGCGGGCAAAGGGTCCTGAAGGGTGGGACGCCACAGGGCCAGTCGGCACCTCAAGGAAGCTGCTGAGCTTCGTCCGACCATCCTCCCGGGCCCAGCGCACCGCATCATTGACGATGGTCCGTCCAGCTCCCCTACGTCGGTGTTCCGGGTGCACGCGGATGTCAATGCCCATGCTGTGCCGATTGTCCCGTTGAGGCAGATCCAGCATGCCAATGCCGACCATCGAACCGAGATCGTCAGTGGCCGCAATAATTTGATGCTCGTGCGCGGTCCCCTTTTGCCGCGTCATGGCACGGATATCACACGCGTCCCTTCCGGGTATGTCCGGCCACAATTCCAGATCGGTCAGACGCCAGAGGGCGAACCATTCCTTGTAACGGGACTCTTCGTCGGGTCGATCCTTCGCACTTGCATCCGCCAACGATGCCATGCCCGGAGGCGCCGGGCAGCACGTCAACTCAACGCAGCGCGGCTCCGAACTCCCCGACAACTGCATCGATGCAGCGCGTTCGCAGGTCGCCGACTTCATCGTCGGTGAGCGTGTGCTCGGGCGAGCAGAAACGAAGGCGATAGGCCAGGCTCCGCCCACCTTCTGTGATCCCCGCACCCCGATAGACATCAAAGAGGGAAACGGATTCGAGCAGGTCTCCTCCGGCTAGACGGAGTGTCTCAGCGACGACATCGGCTGCATGTTCGTCTGCCACCACCAGGGCCAGATCGATGTCCGAGGATGGGAACCGACTCACGGCGCCACTCGGCGGAGCCCTTCGGGCTTCCGCGGCCTCGTCAAAGAGCAGCCCGAGGTCGACTTCGAGCCATCCGATGCGTCGAGCGGACGTGGCTGCACCTGTGGTGAGAGCCAGCCCAAAGGTCATGGCCACCCCAGGGTCGATCTCACCAACGGCGCCGATGGAGAGGGCGGCACCATCTTCGTGATGTGCAACCAGATGAGCCGACCGTGTCGGGTGCAGGCCCGGCAATGCAGGGGCACCGGCGCCAGGGGCGACCAGCCTGACGGTGCGCAGCTGGAAGGCATCGGCGATGACGTGCCAGGCGGCAACGGCGCTCCTGGCGTCGTCGTCTTCCGAAGCGAAGACGGCACAGAGAAGTTCACGTTCCCCGGGCAGGAGCGAGGTCTCCGTACCACCGGCACCGCTCCGCTCGACCACCCGGGGCGCTCCCTCATCGGGGTGGGAGAAGACCACGCCCACCTCGAAGAGACGCACGGCTGGCTGGCGGCGACTGGCATTGTAGGCAAGGGCTTCGAGTAGGCCTGGCATCAACGAACGACGCAGCAACGGTTTCTCGGCAATCAGCGGATTGGACACGCGGACCACCGGGCCGGTGAGCCCCACTTTGGCGTGCGCCTCCTCCGCCACGAAGGTGTCGGTCCAGCCTTCCGACACCCCGAGACCGCAAAGGACTTCCTTGACAAAACGGCGGGACCGTTGCAGCGAGGTCAGGTGGCCGGGCTGGGGCCACGTGGGCATATGACGGGGGACGTTGGAGTAGCCGTACGTGCGGGCGATCTCTTCGATTACGTCGTCAATTCCGAATGGGGCCAGGCGCACATCAGGACGATTGGTGGGAACGGTAATGGTGAGTCGCTCATCCCCCCGTTGGCCTGCGAGCAGGCAGTCGAACCCAATGGGCTCCAAGAGCCCGGCGATCTCGGTGCCACTCAGCGCAACTCCTAGCTGGCTCTGCACACGGGCGATCGACAGGGTGATCTCGAAACTCTCAGGAACGTCGCCTCTGAGGTCGAGCATGCCATGCGCCATCTGCACCATTGGGGAGGTCTCAGCCAGGAGCTGGCAGAAGCGGGTCACCGCGTGGTCGATCCCCCACGGATCACACCCGCGCTCAAAGCGTGCCGAAGCCTCGGTGCGCAAGCCCAATCGTTTGGCGGTGCGGGCGATCACCATGGGGGTGAAATACGCCGCTTCCAGGAGAACTTCGGTGGTGGAGTTCGAGATCTCCGAAGTAGCGCCACCCATGATCCCGGCAATGCCCACCGGGGTGTCCTCTCCGTCACAGATGAGGCAATCCTCACCCGTGTCACCCAAGCCGCGTCCAGGGACACCTACCGTCCGGGTGATCCCGTCGAGCGTCTCGATCGTTTCCCCGGACTGGGCCCGCCGGACGATCAACCCACGTCCTGGCAGCCGCGACAAGTCGTAAGGGTGGGTGGGTTGGCCGCGCTCGAGCATCACATAGTTCGAGGCATCGACGACATTGTTGATCGGACGCATGCCCGCCAGGGTGAGACGGCGAGCGATCCAGTCGGGTGAAGGTCCGACGTTGATGCCAGTGAAGACCGAGACGGTGAGACGCGGGCAGAGGTCGAGCGATTCGTCGGTTGCGGTGGCGGCTTGGCCCACCGGCCGCCCGCTCGACGCCGGTGCCGGTGGTTCGGGCAGGGTGAACGGAAGGCGGAGGCGAGCTGCCAGGTCACGGGCAATGCCGGCGATGCACCAGGCGTCTGGTCGATTCCCCTCCACGGTGATGTCGAAGACCGTATCGGGCATCATGCCCAGCGCCTCGGTGAGTGGGGTCCCCGGGGCGGCGGTGATCTCATCGCCCAGCACCAACAGGCCGGCACCGTCATCGGACAGGCCGAGTTCACGTCCCGAGCACAACATTCCGTTGGACACCACGCCGCGCATTTTGCGCCGGCCAATCTCAAATCCACCGGGGAGGACCGCTCCCACCGGTGCCAGGGGAACCCGGTCTCCTACGTCGAAGTTGAACGCTCCGCAGACGATTTCTATGGGCTCGTCCCCGGCGTCGACGATGACGCGGCGGACCCGGTCAGCCCCTTCGATGGCCGTGATCTCGGTGACTCGGGACACCACGACGTCCTCGAGGCCCTCGCCCACCTTGTCCACCGCCTCGACCACCAACCCCAGATCGTCGAGCGCGGCCACCAGGACCCCGATGTCATCGGGGAAGGGAGCGAAGTCTCTGAGCCAACTGAGTGGAGCGCGCACGGAACTCTTTTCCGTTGATCGGGGGCGGGGTCAGAACTCTGACAGGAAACGGATGTCATTCTCCAAGAAGGAACGGATGTCGGGGATCTCGTGGCGCATGAGCGCGAGTCGGTCGATACCGAAACCGAAAGCGAAGCCGGACCACACCTGGAAGTCGATGCCCACCGCGGTGAAGACCGCCGGATCCACCATGCCGCAGCCACCGAGCTCGACCCAGCCGGTATGCGAGCAGGTCCGGCAGCCCTCGCCCCGGCAGATGGTGCAGGTGATCTCGAATTCAGCCGAGGGCTCGGTGAAGGGGAAATAGGCCGGTCGCAGGCGTGACTGCATGCCCGGTCCGAAGTAGGCCTCGGTGAACACCTGAATGGTCCCGGCCAGGTCGCCGAAGGTGATGCCGCGATCGACCACCAATCCTTCGATTTGGTTGAAGACCGGCAGGTGACGAGCATCGGGCGTGTCGAGACGAAAACACTTGCCCGGCATGACGGCATGAATGGGCAGCGAGTCATTGCGCACTGCCTCTTCCATCAGATGGATCTGCACCGGAGAGGTGTGCGTACGAAGCAGGACAGTTTCGGGCTGGCCTATGTCGAGGTACATGGTGTCGTACATGCCCCGGGCCGGGTGGGCGGGCGGCATGTTCAAGGCTTCGAAGTTGTACCAATCCGACTCCGCTTCGGGACCTTCGGCCACTTCGAAGCCCATACCCACAAAGACGTCCTCCAACTCGTCCCTGGCCTGGGTCACCGGGTGGAGGTGGCCCCGGCTGAGAGGAAAACGAACCTGATCGGGGATGACCTCGGTCAGGTCGAGGCGATCTGCCGCCAGTGCAATCATCCGTTCGGCGGCGGCCAGTTCGTTCCGGCGAGCGGCGAGTTGCTGCTCAAGCGACGTCCGTACCTCGTGGAGCTGGCGTCCAACTTCGCGGCGACTCTCGGGGTCGAGTTTTCCGAGCGCCCGGTGCGCTTTCGCCAGGACGGATCGTTTTCCCAGCACTTCTGTTTCGATGTGCGTCAAGGCATCGCTCGACGGGGCGGCGGCGATGGACGCGGCGGCGTCGCGGGCCACGGCATCAATGTCGACTTCGTCCTTGTCAGTTGCCACGCTGGGGATCTCCGCCTCTCGCTCCATCAATGTGGGTGGGCCACGCTGCGGGGGTGCTGGCCGAAATGCTAGATGCCGCCGCTCGCCAGCCCGACGACTCTGCCGTGGCGGTCACGGTGCCATCCGGGCCCGGCGTTGCCGGAGTGCCTCGAAACAAACCACCGCACAGGCCACGCCGACATTGAGCGATTCGGCCCTGCCCTCCATCGGGACACAGAGCGAGCTGCCGATGGCGGCCCGGACGTCGTCAGGCAGTCCGGCGGATTCATTGCCCAAGAAGAGGGCGGTAGGGATTGACCAGTCAAGCTCGGCATAGTCCTCCCCCTCACGGACCACGGTGGCCAGGGTGCGATAGCCGGCCCCTCTCAAGGAGGTGGCCAGCGCCAGCGCATCCTCGTGCACCGCGAAGGGGACGTGAAAGAGGGATCCGGCGGAGGCCCGGACGGCTTTGGGGTTGTACGGGTCGACCGAGTCCCCCGAGAAGACCACCGTCTTCACTCCGGACGCATCGGCGGTTCGCAGCACCGTGCCGGCGTTGCCGGGATCCCGTACATCGACCATGACCACGATCAGCGAGCCGGTTTCGGGCTGTGGCGTCAGCGGGGACGGGTCGTCCAGCATGGGCAGCACTGTCAACACCGGTTGCGGCGTCACGGTGTCGGCCACCCGCTCCAACACGCCGGGCGCCAATGGGAAGAGGCGCGCGCCGCCGGCCACTGCTTGGGCGCAAGTCTGTTGGGTCAACGGGTCGTCGGCACCCTCGGGTGCCAGGTAGACCGATTCGATGGGTGTTTCGGCCCGCAGTGCGGAGCGGAGCAACTCGGCCCCTTCGGCCACGAAGACGCGCTCGCTCCAGCGGACCGAACGCTTCTGGAGCAACCCTCGCAGGCGGCGGACCCGCCGGTGCGTGAAGGCCAGGCCTTGGCTCAGGAAGCCACCTCGGCGACCGGCGCCTTCGTGAGGGCATCCCGTGCCGCCCGCACCAGCGCGCCGAAGGCTTCGGGCTCGGTGACCGCCAGGTCGGCCAGCACCTTGCGGTCGACTTCAATGCCGGCCAGGTGCAATCCGTTGATCAGGCGGCTGTAGCTCATGCCGTGCAGACGGGCCCCGGCGTTGATGCGCTGGATCCATAACTTGCGAAAATCGCCCTTGCGGGCGCGGCGGTCCCGGAAGGCGTACTGCATGGAGTGCATCAGCTGCTCGTTGGCGGCCCGGTAGGAACGGCTCTTGTTTCCGTAGTACCCCTTCGCTTGTTCCAGGACGGCGCGATGGTGCTTGCGACCGTGGACGGAACGCTTGACTCTGGCCATTGGGGGTCCTCCTCTCTTCTGGTGCTGGTAGTGGGTGCGTGCGCCGGGCGACGATCAGATGCCGAGCATTCGGCGCACTGATTTCTCATCAGCCTTGGAGATCTCGGTCTCCCGGCCCAGGCGGCGGGTGCGGACGCTGCTCTTCTTCTCGAGTATGTGCGAACGGAACGCCTTGCGTCGGCGCAGGCGCCCGGTCCCGGTGACCTTGATGCGCTTGGCGGCGCCCCGGTCTGTCTTCATCTTCGGCATTGCGTCATCCTTCTTCGGCTGCTGCGGCGTCTTCGCTGACTGCATCGACTTCATTGACTGCACCGACCACGGGCGCACTCTCGGCGCCCTCAGAGTCGGGAACCCTCGCTTGGCTGGAGGCGGAATCGGGGGTATCCGATGGCGCCTTGTCGCCGCGCTGCTGGTTCGTTGCCCTGGACTGAGCAGCCTGGCGGGCCCTCTTGTCGGGAGCGAGCACCATGATCATGTTGCGGTTGTCGAGCTTGGGCTCGGCCTCGATTTTGGCCACGCCCTCCATCTGCTCGGCAATGCGATCCAGAATCCGCTTTCCGTGCTCGGGGTGGTACACCTCGCGCCCACGGAACATGATCGTGATCTTGACCTTGTGCCCTTCGTTGAGGAACTTGCCCACCTGCCGGGTCTTGGTGTCGAAGTCCCCGGGCCCGATCTTGGGCCGGTACTTCATCTCCTTGATCCCCACATGGACCGTCTTGCGACGGCTCTCCTTGGCCCGCTGCGCCTCGTCGAACTTGAACTTTCCGAAGTCCATGATCCGGCATACCGGCGGGTTGGCCATGGGAGCCACTTCGACCAGGTCCAGGTCGAGCTCCTTGGCAATGGCCAGAGCCTCGGGCAGCGCCTTGATGCCTAGCTGCACACCATCGGGGTCCACGAGTCGGACTTCACGGGCACGGATACGGTCATTGATCCGGTGCTCAGTTGTGGTTTCAGCGACGATGCGGCATCACACCTCTCACTCGGGCCCGCGGTCTTTCCGCGAGCCATTCGGAGGAGCGAGGCCGACCTGCAGGCAATGCCCGCGGCGGAGAACCTTCGACCTGGCGCACGGCGGCCGCCCAAAGGGCGAATGTGTGGCCAGGTGGAGGCCACCCGGTGGGCGGCCCCGCTTCCATGTAGTCAAGGATCATAGAGTACCAGCATGAGCAGTCTTTGGACACCGTCGGGCGAGCACTTCCCAACCAAGGATGAGGGCGTGGCGGCCGACCAACCGCCGGATGACCAACAGGGCGACGGAGATCCGCCCGAGACACTGAGTGCAGAGGCCCAGGCCGAGGTGGAGGCCATGAGGGCCCAACTGGCCAACACGCCGGCCGAAGTGGTGGTGGCCAACCACTGCTACGGCCTGTTCGAGCTCGCCGCCATCTATCTGTCCCAGAGGCCACCAATGTTGTTCCAGGCCCGCCTGGCCATCGACGGCCTCGGGCACCTGCTGGTCGGGTTGAAGGGGCGGCTGGGCGAGGCCGAGCCGTCCCTGCTCGAGGCCCTTTCCCAGCTCCGCTTGGCCTTCGTCCAGTTCGACGGGGTCGAGCGCTCGGCGGGTGAGAACGCGGCGAACTCAGGCCTCAACTGACCGGGAGGCGGCAGCCGCGAGACCTTTCACCGTCTCACCGATGAACTTGCCCAGCTGGCGCTGGTAGGTCCCGCCGGTGCCCGGGACCTTGGCCCGGAAGGTCGAGCGCCAGTGGATGGAGGTCCCGGCGTCGGTGGGAGTCAAGGTGATCACCGCCGTGTAGTCACGGATGGCCAAGCCGGAGATCAAGATGTAGCTGAAGAGCTGGTTCGGCTCGGCTCGCACCACCTGCTCCCGGCTCTTGATGCGCCCGGTGGTGAAGACCCGGACGGCACCCACTCCCTCGGGCACCCCGTCACCAGGCTCGACCAAGGTGAAGGCACCGACCGGCGACCAGGTGGGCCAGGTGGAGCCATCGGCCAGCAGCGAGTACACCGCTTGGGGCGCGGCCGTCGTCGTCACCGTGTGCTCAATCACCTGCTGGGCCATGGCCACCTCCAACTCTGTGGGAAGCTCGTAGTGTACCATTTGGTACATGAAGGGCAATTCGGGCAGGCAGCAACTCCTCGATGCCGTGATCGAACACTTCACCGACGACGGGCTGGCCGATCAAAGCCTGCGCCACATAGCGGCGGGGGTCGGGACCAGCCACCGCATGCTCCTCTACCACTTCGGCTCCAAGGAAGAACTCCTGGTCGCGGTGGCGCGGGCGGTCGAGGAGAGGACGCTGGACCAGTTCGCCGCGGTGAGTGGAGCCGGCGAGGCGACGACCGACGAGGTGGTGCGCCTGATGTGGGCCCATGTGGCCGATCCGGCCCTGGGCGACTTCGAACGGCTGTTCTTCGCCCTCTACGGCCGGGCCCTCCAAGGCGATGAGCGGATGCGGCCGCTGTTGGGAGAGAACATTCAGCGCTGGCTCGACGCCAATGTCGCCGCAGCGGCCACCCAGGGTGTCCCGGCCGAGACCGCCCGGGTGCATGCCCGCCTCGGGCTGGCCGTGACCCGCGGCCTCCTTCTTGATCTGCTGGCCACCGGGGATCGGGCCGGCACCGATGCCGCCCTCGACGCCTTCGCCCGGCACTACTCCGGAACTTGGTGCGAAGCCACGATCGAGAGCGCTTCGTAGCGTCCCTGGCGCCCGGGGGCGGGGGTGAAGACCACGTCGGTGCCCTCCGCAATGGCCCGGGTGCCGTCGGTGATGGCGGTGGCGTGGAACGGGTACTCGGTCCCATCAGCGTGGGTGATGGTGCCGAGTCCTCGGCTGGGGTCGAACGAGGTGACCCGCCCGAATTGCGGCCCGGCGGAAGGGATGGGGCCCACCATGGTCAGTGGACGATCTTGGACAGCGGGATCTCCAGGATGTCGCTCGCCCCGTGGTCGCGCAGGGCGGGGATGAGCACGTTGATGTCGGACTTGGCCACCACCGCCTCGAGGGCGAAGGCGCCGCCGCCGGAGAGCTCCGACACCGTGGGGGCGCGCATGGAGGGCAGGACCCCGAGCACCGAGTCCAGGTTCTCGGCCGAGACGTTGAGCTTGACCAGCACCTTGCCGCGGGCCTCCAGGGTGCCCTGGAGCAACGTCAATATCTGCTCCATGGCGTGGCGCTTGTCCGGGTCCGCCGCGGCGGCCGGGTTGGCGATCAGCTCGGTGTGGGAGACCAGCAGGGTCTCGATGACCCGGAGGCCGGCGGCTCGCAGGGCGCTCCCCGTCTCGGTCATATCGACGACGGCGTCGGCTATATCGGGCACCTTGGCCTCGGTGGCGCCGTAGGAGAGTGAGATCTCGGCCTCGACGCCCTGCGCCGCCAGGGCCTTGCGGGTCAGTTCGGGATACTCGGAGCTGACCCGCAGGGTGCCGGGGCGGGCGGCCAGTTCGGCCAGGCTGGTCACGGGCGAGTCGGCGGCCACGGCCAGCACCACCCGGGCCGGGTTGGCGGTGGCCTTGGAGTACGAGAGCCGGCCCAGCGAGACCACCTCGCTCCCCCGCTCCTCGATACAGTCCCGTCCCGTGATGCCCAGATCGAAGAGGCCATCGGCCACGTAGACCGGGATCTCCTGGGGGCGCAGGATTCTGACCTCGCTGATGCGGGGGTCGCCGATGGTGCCCCGGTAGGCCACGTCCGACGCCCGGTTCACGGCCAGGTCGGCGTCCTCGAAGAGCTGCATGGTGGCGCGCTCGAGCGATCCCTTGGGCAAGACGAGGCGAAGCATGGGGGAGATCTTCGCAGACGCGTCACGGCCGCTCGTGCGGCAAGCTCTGACCGATGCCCGCACCGTATGACGCCCACCTCTTCCTCGACCTGCTCGGGATCGAGATCCCGATGGATCAGGAGAACCCGGTGGCCCACCTCACCGTGACCCATGCCCTCATCGCCGGCACCGGGTTCCTGTGGGCCCCCGTGGTACTGGCCATGGCCGATGCCCTCTGCGCCTTCGGGGTCCGCCAGCATTGGCCCGAGGGGGCCACGAGCTTCACCACGGTGGAGTGCAAGTCCAACTTCATCTCCAGTGCCAAAGAGGGTGAGGTGGTGATGGCCACCGCCTCGCCGCTGCACGCCGGGCGCACGACCCAGGTCTGGGATGCAATCGTGATGAATGAGACGACCGAGCGGTTGATGGCCTCGTACCGGTGCACCCAGCTGATCCTGTATTAGGCCAATACCGAGAAGTAGCGGAACGTCCCTTTTGGCGGGATCGGCGTCAGGATGCTTTCAGCAGTTGTGACACCCGCTGAGGTTGGATCAGTGGGCGCTGGGCATCGGGGAGAGCGGGAGCGTCATCATCTCGAGATCGGCTTCGGGCGTCTCCGATTCGTTGACTTTGCGGCCCCGGCGCAGCCTTTCCCGCCATTCGTCGGCGTCGAACCGGGCCGGGGTGGAGTGCTCCAGGAAATCGCTGACGACCCGGACGAAACGGCCGGGGTCGGTGTGGTGCGGGAAGTGCCCGGCCCCGTCGAAGATCTCGAGCTGGCTGCCCGGCAAGGCCGCGTGGGCCAGGCGGCCGTGGCCCAGCGGGATGATGGCGTCGCGCCGGCCCCAGATGATCAGGGTTGGCATGCCTTCGGCCAGGTAGGCCCGGTCCAGCATGGTGATGACCTGGCCCCGCCAGTCCACCCCGGAGCGCAGGGTGCGCAGGATGGCCCGGCGGGCCGCCGTGTCGGGGAGGGAGTCGAAAACGGCGAGGACCTCTTCGGTGTCGCGGCCGAGAGAAGTATCGAATCGCTCCAATATGTCGGCCACAATCCGGCTGGCGTTCCGGACCGGCGGCAGGGCGAAAAGGGGCATGAGGAACTCGACGCCCGGGATGGCCGCCAGGCGCAGGAGGGGGCTGACGGAACGACCGACTCCGCCGCTGCCCACCAGGATGAGGCGCTCACAGCGGTCGGGGAACTGGTAGGCGAATTGGGCGGCCACGCCCCCGCCCAGCGAGTGCCCGACCACGGTCACCTTGTCGACCTCGAGCACGCTGAGGAGGTCGCGCATGCCGTTGGCAAAGGCGGCGATGGAGTAGTCGGCCCGCGGCTTCTCCGACCGTCCGTGCCCGAGCAGATCGGGGGCGATCACCGTGTGGTGCTCGGCCAGCTGCTCAATGACCGGCCGCCAGGTGTCCGAGCTGTCCCCGATCCCGTGGATGAGCAGGATGGCCGGTCCCGAGCCGACCTTCACATAGGCCCGCCGGTAGCCGTGAACGGTGGTGTAGGCCACGGTGCACGGCCCCTCGCGACGGACACCGGGCTTGAAGCGGATCAGGTCGGGGTCGATCGACTCATCCTCTTCCTGCGTCGGGTCCGTCATGCCTGCCGTCTCCTGCACCTGGCTTTCCAAATGATCGTTTCACCGTAGGGAACCGAGGTATCGGGACCGTGTCAGCCTTGTGAATTGCGTATGAATCAGCCTATTGCGTGGACCTGCGAGAGGGGGCCGGTGCGGAGCAGGCGGACCATTTCGATGCCGGTCAGAGCCGCCTCGCGGCCCTTGTTGGAAAGGTCGGGTTCCGAGCGGGCGAGGGCCTGTGCCAGCGTCTCGGTGGTGAGCACGCCGAAGACCACCGGGTGTCCGGTGGAAAGTTGCACCTGTTGAATGCCGGCGGCGCACTGGCCGGCCACGAAGTCGTAGTGCCCGGTTTCGCCCCGGATGACCGCCCCCAGGCACAAGGTGGCGTCGACCTTTCCGGCGCCGGCGAAGGCCCGGGCGACGAGCGGGAGCTCGAAGGCCCCGGGAGCCCAGGCCACCGTCACATCTTGGGCCTCGGTACCGGCCTCGACCAGGGCCTCGAGGGCCCCATCCAGGAGGCGCTTGGTGATACCGCCGTTGAAGAGGGCGCAGGCGATCCCGATGCGCAGCCCGGTCCCGTTGTGCTCACCCCGCAGCGAGGCGCCGACGAAGGAGGCCACCTCGTCGAGGGCGCCGACGGGCAATGCGGCAAAGTCGGATCCGGCCATCAGCGGTGGTCGGGGGTCACAGGACGTCGTCGAGGCCGTGCAGGAGATGGCCCATGCGCTCGCGCTTGGTGCGCAGGTAGGCGATGTTCTCCGGGTTGGGCGACGGCTGCAGGGGGACACGCTCGGTGATGTCCAGCCCGAAGCCTTCGAGCCCGCCGTACTTGACCGGATTGTTGGTCATGAGGCGCATGGTGGTGACGCCGAGATCGACCAGCATCTGCGCGCCGATCCCGTACTCCCGGCTGTCCACCGGCAGGCCCTGCTGCAGGTTGGCGTCGACGGTGTCGTGCCCCTCCTCCTGGAGTTGGTAGGCCCGTATTTTGTGGCCGAGGCCGATCCCCCGGCCCTCGTGGCCGCGCAGGTAGATGAGCACGCCCCGGCCTTCTTGCTCGATCAGGTCGAGGGAGGCCTGCAGCTGGGGCCCGCAGTCGCAGCGCAACGACCCGAAGACATCGCCGGTGAGGCACTCCGAGTGCACCCGGACGAGCACGTCCTCCTCACCGGCCACCTCGCCCATGACCAGGGCCAGGTGCTGCTCGGCGTCCAGGACCGATTCATAGACGAAGGCCCGGAACTCGCGCCCGGCGGCCGGGATGCGGGCCTCGGAGATGAGGCGGACCAACTTCTCGTTCTGGCGGCGGTAGCGGATCAGCTCGGCGATGGAGATAAGGGGCAGGTCGTGCTTCTTGGCGAAGCGCTCCAGGTCGGGGAGGCGGGCCATCTCCGACTTGTCCTCGGTCACGATCTCGCACAGCACACCGGCCGGGGTCAGGCCGGCGGACCGGCACAGGTCCACCGTGGCCTCGGTATGGCCGGCCCGCTTGAGCACCCCGCCGCTGCGGTAGCGCAGCGGAAAGATGTGACCGGGGCGGTTGAGGTCGTTGGGCCTGGTGTGGGGGTCGATGAGGGCGGAGATGGTGGTGGCGCGGTCGGCGGCCGAGATCCCGGTGCTGGTGCCGTGGCGGTAGTCGACGCTCACCGTGAAGGCGGTGCGCTGGGCCTCGGTATTGGCCACCACCATGAGCGGCAGGTCGAGCGCGTCGGCCCGCTCGGGCAGCAGGGGCACGCAGATGACTCCCGAGGTGTGGGCCAGGAAGAAGGCGATGTTCTCGGGGGTGGCGGCCTCGGCGGCCATGACCAGGTCGCCCTCGTTCTCCCGATCCTCGTCGTCCACCACCACGGCCATACCGAGACGGCCGATGGCATCGATGGCCTCCTGCACTTCTGAAAATGCCATCAGGCTGCCACCTCCACTCGAAGATCATCCCCCAGCCGTTCGACCGACACCAGCCTGCCCCGCCACACGTCGCCAATTGTGCCAGCCCCGGGGCCGGCGAAGAGCGGGCGCCCGTCATCGCCGCCGAAGAGGACCGGTGCCAGGTAGATGACATAGCGGTCGACCAGTCCCTGCGCGTGGAAGTCGTGGGCCACCCGGGCCCCTCCCTCGACCAGAAGCTGCAACACGCCTCGTTGGCCCAGGTCGGTCAGCACCTCACCCAGGTCGCCCGAGAGCTCGAGCGCCGGATGCACTCTGGCGTTGGGTGGCGCCGTGCCCAGCACCACGCGCAGGGGTTGGTCGTGGTCGTGGTGGTGGAGCCGCACGGTCAACTCGGGGTCGTCGGCCCTCACTGTCCCGGCTCCCACCAGGACGGCGTCGGACGCGGCCCGGAGTCGATGGACGTCCTGGCGAGCTTCTTCACCGGTGATCCAGCGGCTGGAGCCGTCGGGGGCGGCGGTACGCGCATCGAGGCTGGCGGCCAACTTGAGGATGACCCACGGCTGCCCGGTGGTGCGGTGCTTGACGTAGGGGGCCAGCTGCTCGGTCACGGCGCCGACCTCGATCCCGGTGCTGACCTCGACGCCGGCGTCCCGAAGGGCCGTTGCTCCTTGTCCAGCCACCTGGAGGTCGGGATCCTCCAGGCCGATGACCACGCGGGCCACCCCCGCCTCGATGATGGCGGCGGTGCAGGGCGGTGTCCTTCCCTGGTGGACGCAGGGCTCGAGGGTGGTGAACAGAGTGGCCCCCTTGGCCTGGTCGCCGGCCTGGGCCAGCGCGGCGATCTCGGCGTGGGGACCCCCCGGGGGCGCCGTGGCTCCTTCGAAGGTGGTCCCGGGGTCGGCGGGGACGATCACGCAGCCCACCCAGGGATTGGGACTGGTGGAACCCCGAACCGTCTCGGCCACCGCGATGGCCCGGCGCATGTGGTGCACATCATCCATGGGTGACGTCCTCATCGGGGGTTGGGCTCGAGCGCCCGCTGGGTAAATAATAGAACACGTTTCATTTTTTGTCGAGAAGTCCTGGTCAGGGTGGGGTGGTGGTGGAGATCAGGTCGGCGATGCCGGCGATGAGCGCCGTGTGCGGGGCGGTGGGGGTGGTTGGGGCGAACCCCGTGGTGAGGCAGACCAGGACGCCGTGGGCACGCGGGGCGCCGAACACCTCGGGCGCGCCGAGCATGGCCGAGACCCCGCCCCGGGCCACGCTGGCCTCGTAGGCGGCGGCAAAAGCTGCGGTGGCCCCTTCGGCATCCTGGGGTGCGAGGAGGGTGGCGAACACATCGGCCTTGGACTGGCCCATGGTCCGGTTGATGGTGGCCTGGGCGGTGTCGAACCTGGGGCTGTCCCGGTCGACCCCGACCGCCTCGAGGGCGGTGGTGAAGGCGGCCTCGACGGCACCGTCGTCACGGACCGTGGTGCCGGCCATATCGAGGCAGGCGAGCGCCCAGGGGCCGATCACTTCGGCACCCCGGCGCGGTTCATTCAGCGCCAGCGAGCACGGACCTCCGGATGGCGTCGGCCGCTTCCCAGGGTCGATCGTGCCCGAAGATGGCGCTCCCGGCCACGAAGACATTGGCCCCCGCCCGGCGGGCCAGGGGTGCCGTGGCCACGTCTATGCCTCCGTCCACCTCGATGTCCACAGCCAGCGATCCGGCGTCGACCGCGGCGCGGACCTGGGTGACCTTGTCCATGACCTCCCCCATGAAGCTCTGCCCCCCGAAGCCGGGGAACACCGTCATGCACAGCACCAGGTCGACCTGGCTCAGGTAGGGCTCCACCGCCTCGAAGGGCGTGTCGGGGTTGAGAGCGAGCCCGGTCCGCAGCCCGAGGTGGCGCATCTGGGCGATCAGCCCCGCGCTGCCGCCGACCTCGACGTGCACCGTGCACCCGTCCGCGCCGGCTTCGGCGAACTCTTCGAGATACCGTCCAGGCTCGGTCATCATCAGGTGGCAATCGAAGAAGAGCGGGGTGTGGCGGCGCAGGGAAGCCACCACGGGCGGTCCGATCGAAACGTTGGGCACGAAGTGGCCGTCCATCACATCGACGTGCAGCCACTCGGCCGACGGCGCCACCTCTCCCACCTGCTCGGCCAACATCCCGAAGTCGGCGGCCAGCAGTGACGGCGCGATACGGATGTCGCCAGGCTGCCCGGAATTGGGCCGTAGGTGGTCGCGCTCTCCTGCCATACCCAGATCGCTGCCCGTCAGCCGAACCGCGCCCAGCAGAGGATGCGGCGATACCCGTAGAAGTAGGGCTCTCGCTCTCCGAGTTCTTCGAGCAGGCGCTCCCGGTAGCGCTCAATGAAGGCGTCGAACATGTTGGGGCTGAGCCGTATGCGATACGGCGTGAGCAGCGTGCCCATGACCCATTGGACGACCTCATCGGTCGATGCCAATTCGTGCCCGTAGACCTCCATGCGCACAACCTGCTCCCGGGCCCCCAATTCGTAGAGGAGATCGGCGTAGAGCTCAGGCGACAGGACGAAGCGCCCCCGGTCCGATGGCACATCACCGTCGAGGGCGTCAATGAACGGAGACTCGTTGGCCACCTGGTGGGCCAGGAGATGTGAAGGATGGCGATAGTTCGCCGGCACCTGGAAGGCCAACTGCCCATACGGGCTCAATGCGGTCCGCATGCGGGCGAGGAGGTTGAGGTGGTCGTCGATCCATTGCAGCGACGCGTTGGCAAAGACCAGGTCGAGGCCCTCTCCGAGCCACGTCGCGATATCGCCCTCTTCGAAGGTGAGCCCCTCGGTATCGGCGTGTGTCTCAATGGCCCGGGCGAGCATGGCGTCAGAGGAGTCGACGCCCACGGTGGTGGCCGACCGAAGGTCACGGTGCAGGATGTTGGTGAGGTCGCCCGTCCCGCACCCGAGGTCGACGATGCGACCGCCGGGCACCGGTTGACAGAGGGCAAGGAGATCGTTGAACGGCTGCTGGCGCTCCGACCGAAACCGTTCGTACTGCTCGGGGTTCCACCCATCAATCGGCGTCACGGTCACGGCACTCATGTCTAGTCGCTGCCGAGCCGCTCACTTACACCCGGGCGGATGCCGCGGCTCCACTCGTCGGCGGTCATGGGCCCGCGGCTCTCCGGCTGCACCTTGAGAAGGTGAATGGTGCCGAGACCCGTCGCCACGTTCGTGCCCGTCAGGGTCCCCGGGATGTGGGCCCCGTTCGCGTCGGGGTCGGGGTCGACAGCGGCCTCCAGCACGCCAAGCCTCTTGCCGCGGAAGGTGGTCCAGGCCCGGCCCAAGCGAATCACCCGGTGGAGGTGCCGTGCCTGATCGGGCCAGTCGAGGTGCAAATCCTCGGTTGTGATCTTCTGCGCTATCGAAGTCTCGCCGCGTTGTTGCTCGGGGACCGGGAGACCGGCCACCCCTTGGGCGAGCGCATCCACCACCAGGGCGCCGGCCACGCTGACCAGCTGTTCCCGCAGCGCCGGCAGGTAGGTCTCGTCGTCCATCTTCACCGTGCGGCGGGCATAGACGGGCCCCGTGTCCAACCCTTCCTCGACCTTCATGAGGCAGACTCCGGTCTCGTGGTCCCCGGCCAAGATGGCCCGCTCCATCGGCGCCGCACCGCGCCAGCGCGGCAGGAGCGAGAAGTGCAGGTTGGCCATGGGCACCTGGTCGAGGAGCGCCTTGGGGAGGATGCGCCCGTAGGCGACTACGACCGCCAACTCGACTCCGGCCTGCGTCAGGTCGTCGACCACGTGGGTGACCGTGATGCCCAGTTCAGTGGCGGCGATTTTGACCGGACTCGGGGTGACGGCACCGCCGCGGCCCCGGCGCCGGTCGGGACGGGTCACGCACAGGACGATGTCATGCCCGGCGGCGGTGAGCGCGCGCAAAGGGCCGACTGCCATGTCCGGGGTGCCGAGATAGGCGAGGCGGGCCATGCACCCAACGTAGGGCAGGTCCGATGGCCGGCGAGGCGACCACCGGCCCGTTGAGCTACATGGAAAGGAGACTGGAGAGGCCGTCGGGATCGCGGGCGGGAAGGCCGAGGGTCCGGCTGCGCAGGGCCTTCATCGCTTCCTTGCGCTGGTCCTCGTCCAAGCGTTCCACCAAGAGGATGCCGTCGAGGTGGTCCATCTCGTGCTGGAAGACCCGGCCCTCCAACTCGGTGGCCTCAATGGAAACTTCATTGCCTTCGAGGTCCAGGCCGACCAGGTGCACGGCGTTGGGGCGCACGATTTCCCAGCTCAGCCCGGGGACCGAGAGGCACCCCTCGTCGTAGGTCCACTCGCCGTCGCTCTCGACGATCTGCGGGTTGATGATGGTACGGGCGCCTTCGCCGATGTCATAGACGAAGATCCGCCGTTGCACCCCGATCTGATTGGCGGCCAAGCCGCTTCCCGGTGCGGCGTACATGGTCTCGAGCATGGCGTCGGCCAGGGATGCCACCTTGCCATCGATCTCCTCGACAACCCGGGTGCGTTGCTTGAGGACGGGGTCGCCGTACTGGCGGATGGTCAGAGGTGCCATGTCGTCATTCTAACGGAGCAACTTTTCGGCTCCGCCTCAGAGGCTCCGGGGATCGACCTCGACGCGTAAGCCCCGACCGGGCGGGCGGTGGATGCCCGACAGAAAGTCGCAGAGGACGTGGTGGTCCGGAGCCCGCACAAGATGCGTTCGGTCCCCCACCTCGGCAACCGAGACTTCGCTGCCCGCGGCCGCCGTCGTGACCGCCTGCGCATAGTCGACCGCCAACGCGCCTGAGATCAGGGCCAGGGCCGAAAAAGGTGGCAGCCCTGAACGCCGACGGACCGCCTCCTCGGCGGCCAGGACAGGTGCCGGGTCCCCCTTCGTCAGCGCCTGCAGGACGGGGTGGTCCGGCACCCGGGTCTGAACCAGCACCCGGGCCGAGGCGGGCCCGAAGTGTCGGGGACCGACCAGGCGGGAGGCCCGCACGAGCAGCGCCAGTGCCTCGTCGGTGGCGTCGAACCGGGGAGCCAGTAGATGGAGGTCGATGTCGAGGAAGACCACGGCCGCGGCCCGTCGGGAGCGGTGCAGGACCGCTTCGGTGCCGACGAGAACAGGTGCGGCGGGGGGTTGGTGATCGGGGTTTTCGCCCCCGGGACCCGATACCTCGCCCACTGCTGCGCCCAGGAGCGCGGCCACTTCCTCGCTCAGACGGCTGACCCCGGTGCGCAACGTCTTCATGCGGAGCCGGCCACAGGCCGCGCACACCACCGGGCGCTCCTCGGCGCACCGGGGACATCGCAGTGCGACGCCATTCTGAGCCACCGCGGCGCCACAGTTGGTGCAGCGGGCCAATTCTCCACAGTGGCTGCAGGCCAACAGGCGCGCCCTCCCCTTGCGGTTGTACACACAGACCAATGGCCCGCGCTGGGTCAGGGTGTCGGGATCGTCGAGTACCGAGCGGGCCAAGCGCACGAACTCCTCGGAGAACATGCCGGTGCGCGGGTCGGCTCCCCGACGGTCTACGCACTCCAGCGTGGCCCAGCCGGCGCGCTCTTGGGCAGATGAGGGCGCCATCACAGATCGCCCGTAACTGAGGACGACGGGAGGTACGGATGAAGTGACGTAGCACGCACTCCCCTCCCGGCGAGCCCGCTCGACCACCACGTCCACCGCGCTATAGGTGGGCGCGCTCTCCTCACGGTACGAGGCGTCGTGGGCATCGAGGACGATGGCCGCGGCCAGGCGCGGGAGGGGTGCCCAGGCGCCCGACCGGCTCCCCACCACGATGGGCCAGCCAGCCCGGGCCTGCGCCCAGTCGGTAGTTGCCGCATAGCCCCGCCGGCTGAGCCGGCCGGCCAGGCGCTCGGCCCACCCGACCGAGGGGACGAGGACCAAGACTCCCCCGTCCCGGGCCACCGTGTCCGGTGCCTCGACCACGGCCAACACCAGTTCGATGAGATCGGTCGACGGCGGGATGCGCAGGATGGCCGGCCCCGGGCCTGGTGGGGCTTGAGCCAACAGTTCGCCGGGAAAACCGGTCGGGGCTCCATTCCCGGAGCGGCGCGATCGGGGAGCGGTGGGCGGGGAGCGGACCACGGTGAACGGAGAGGCCGCCTTCAAGAAGAAGGACGCCGGACCGGCCCAGCGCCAGGCCGCCCACTCGGCCAGTTCGACCAGCGCGGGCGGTGGCCCCCAACCGAGCCAGGCCTTCAACGGCAGGAGTTCGACACCGGGTGGCGGCGTGACGCGGTCCTCGACCACCCAGCCCCGGACACTGCGGCCGTGCAGCGGGATGCGGACCCGGGTCCCCACCATGACCTCGTGGGTCCACTTCTCCGGGACCACGTAGTCGAGCAGCTTGGGTATGGCCGCCACCTCGGTGCGCACTCGTACGCAACGGGCCGGTGGGGTCACCCCCGCAGGGTAGGCAACGGGTGCTTCAGAGGCCGAGCGCAGAGCGCAGATCGTCCACGCGCGGGGTGTCCTCCCACATGAACTCCTTCTCCGAGCGCCCGAAGTGCCCGTAAGCCGCCGTCTTCTTGTAGATAGGGCGGCGCAGGTCAAGGTCACGGATGATGGCCGCCGGGCGTAGGTCGAACAGCTGGCGCACGGCGTCAGAGATCTTCTCGGGATCGACCGCCTCAGTGCCGAACGTCTCGACCAGAAGTGAGACCGGGTGCGCCACACCGATGGCGTAGGCGACCTGTACCTCGCACCGCTTGGCGGCGCCGGCGGCCACCACGTGCTTGGCCACCCAGCGGGCGGCGTACGCCGCCGAGCGGTCGACCTTCGAGGGGTCCTTACCCGAGAAGGCGCCTCCACCATGACGGGCCATGCCCCCGTAGGTATCCACGATGATCTTGCGGCCGGTGAGCCCGGTGTCGGCGTGAGGGCCACCGAGCTCGAAGTTCCCGGTCGGATTGGCCAGGATCCGCACGCCCTCCGTGTCGAGGTCGGCCGGCAGCAACGGCATGATCACGTGCTCGGTCAGGTCCGGGAGCAGCTGTTCGGTCAGGTCGACGCCGGGGGCGTGCTGGGTGGAGATCAACACGGTGTCGATGCGCTCCGGTCGACCGTCCTCGTAGACGATGGAGACCTGCGTCTTTCCATCGGGACGCAGGTAGGGCACGGCCCCGATCCGGCGGACTTGCGCCAGGCGCTCGGAGAGGCGGTGGGCCAACCAGATGGGCAGCGGCATGAGATCGGGTGTCTCGTCGCAGGCGTAGCCGAACATCATTCCCTGGTCGCCCGCCCCCTGTGCGTTGAGGGTGTCCTCGCCACCGGCACCGGTGCGGAACTCGAAGGCGGTGTCGACTCCCTGGGCGATGTCGGGCGACTGGGCATCGAGCGAGACGAGGACGCCGCAGGTATTCCCGTTGAATCCGTAGGCGTCGTTGTCGTAGCCGATCTCACACACGGTCTCACGCACGATGGCGGGAATGTCGACGTAGGTGGACGTTGTGACCTCACCGGCCACGACCACCAGGCCGGTGGTCAGGAGCGTCTCACACGCCACCCGACTTTCGGCGTCGCCCTCCAACATGGCATCGAGGACGGCATCGGATACCTGGTCCGCCATCTTGTCTGGATGTCCCTCGGTGACTGATTCCGAGGTGAAGGTCGTTTTCACGTGGGGCTCCGGTTCTCTTTCTGGTGGGCGATCACACTGTCCAACACGGCATTTGCGACGGCATCCTTGGAGGTCAAGGGGACCATGGTGGTACCTCCACCGGCGTGGAGGATGGCCACGGCGTTGGTGTCATGGTCGAACCCGGCACCGGGGGCACTGACATCGTTAACGACCAACAGGTCCACTCCCTTGCGGTCCAATTTCCGCCGGGCCCGATTGATCACGTCGTGCGTCTCGGCGGCGAACCCAACCAGCACCTGACCTTTGGACCGCTGAGCCACCAAGCCGGCCAGGATGTCCGGCGTCGGCTCCAGGACCAGTTCGGGCAGGCCGTCCTCCTTGGAGAGCTTCGATTCGGCCGAGACCTTGGGCCGGAAGTCAGCCACCGCGGCGGCCATGATCACCACATCGGCGCCACGGCAGGCCTCTCCCAGGGCGCGCTCCATGTCGGCCGCCGTCTCGACGTCGATGCGGTGCACCGACGCCCCGAGATCGGGTGCCAAGCGGATCGGCGACGCGGTCACCAACGTCACGTCGGCGCCGCGACGGGCTGCCGCCGCGGCCAGGGCGTGCCCCTGCTTGCCCGACGAACGATTGGTGATGAACCGCACCGGGTCGAGTGGCTCGCGGGTCCCACCGGCACTCACGACCACGCGCACGCCGGCCAGGTCGCTCGATACGATGCCGGCCAGCGCGGCCAGCGCCCGCGCCACGATGACGGCGGGATCGGCCAGACGCCCCACACCCGAGTCGCCCCCAGCCAGATGCCCACTCTCCGGCGGCACAATCTCAACGCCGCGCCGTTGCAGCGTGGCCAGGTTCTCCTGCACGGACGCCTGCTCCCACATTTCGGTGTGCATGGCCGGGCAGAGGATCACCGGAGCACGGGTGGCCAACAAGGTGGCCATCAAGAGGTCGTCAGAGAGCCCCGCCGCGTAGCGGGCGATGGTGTGGGCCGTGGCCGGAGCCACCACGATGAGGTCCGCGCTCTGCCCCAGGCGGGTGTGCGGAATCGGCGTGTCCTCGTCCCACAGCGAGCGCTGCACCGGCTCGGAGGCCAAGGCATTGAAGGTCAGCTCGCCCACGAAACGCAGGGCATCGTCGGTGAGGACGGGGATGACGTGCACGCCTTCGTCGACCAGGCGCCGGCAGACCTCGACCGCCTTGTAGGCGGCGATGCCGCCACAGACACCGAGGACGACCCGGGGCGTGCGCATGTGCGGTTCTTCGGCCATCGGCGGGGTCCGCCGCGACTCAGTTCGCCTAACTCGCGGTCGGGTCCTCGTCGCCAAGCTCCTCGACGATGTCGGTTGGCGGGGCGATCTCCTCGGCAACCTCGTTCAGGGCACTCGCTTCGGCTTCGGCCAAGGCGGCCGCCAGCGCCGCTTCCTCTTCGGGGTCCACCCGGATGTAGGTGGCTTTCCCGGCGGCGATCTCCTCGAAGGCAATGGAGACAGGCTTGCCCGAGACGGAGGCCACCTGCGGGGGCACCACCTTGCCCAGGCCTTCGCCGAGGCTGTTGTAGTACGAATTCACCTGACGGGCCCGGGCCGAACCCAGCGCGACCAGTGTGAACTTCGAGTCCACCTTGTCCAGCAAATCCTCAATGGGTGGGTCCATGAGCGTGTTGCGGCCTTGGGCCATTAGGTGTCCTCCGGTTTCGCGGCGCCTTGAGCAGCCGTTCGGGTCCGTTCAACTATAGCGGTCAGCTCACCCAGGGCCTGACCGACCTCGTCATTGACCACGGTGTGATGGGCAATGGTGCGCCCCCGCTCCACCTCGAAGATGCCCTGGTCAACCCTCCGGCGTATGTGCGCCCCGTCATCACCGCGGGAAGCCAGCCGGGCTGCCTGCACTTCGAGGGAAGGTGGGAGCAGCAGAATCACTGTGGCATCGGGCCGCTTGGCCAACACCTGCTCGGCTCCCTGCACGTCGATCTCGAGGAGCACGTCGGCTCCCTCGGGGGGGTTCGGGATGGGAGTACCCATGAGGTGGCCGAGGAACTCGGCCCATTCGAAGAACCCACCCTGCGCGACCACCCGCTCGAACTCGTCTCGGTCGACGAACACATACGCCCCGCGCTCGCGTTCGCCCGGCCGCGGTGCTCGAGTGGTCCAACTCCGGCTGAGCCAGATCGACGGGTCTCGGGCGACCAGCTCGGCCGCCAGCGTGCCCTTCCCGACCCCGCCGGGGCCGATGAGCACGAAGATCAGTGGCTCAGTGTGCAGTCTCTTTGAGCAGCGCCTCGCGCTGCTTGGCGCCCAGGCCCTGCAGTCGGCGACTGTCGCTGATGCCGACGGTCTCCATCATCCGGCGCGCCTTGACCTTGCCCAAACCGGGCAGGGACTCCAAGACCGAGACCACCTTCATCTTGCCGACGGTGTCATCGGAGTCGGATTGCGTGAGGAGCTCGGACAACGTGATGTTGCCGTTCTTGAGCTTCTCTTTCACCACGGCTCGCTCACGGCGAACCCTGGCGGCCTTTTCGAGTGCAGCAGCGCGCTGCTCGGGAGTGAGTGCGGGGGGTTGCGGCATGGCGAGACCATAGCGCCTCTCTCGCGACCATTCACGCTCGTTTGCCTTCCTCAGCCCATCAGCGTCGACAACTCGTGGGCCAATGCCGCCGCCGCCTTGCGCAGGGAGGCGGGGTCCGGACCGTTCGCCAGCAGCGATCGCGAGGAGCTGGCCAAGATGCTCCCGGGGGAACAGTCGCCGAACCGATCGGCCACATCCGCCGGCCGGGCACCCTGGGTCCCCAGCCCGGGAGCCAGAATTACCCCCCCTAGCTGGGACAACGGAAATGCCGACCTCGGCAACGTGGCCCCGATCACCGCGCCCACCGTGCCCGATGGGACAGTGCCCGCCTTGTTCCACGCCGCGATCTCCGCCAGCAGAGACTCCTCAACCGAAGGCCCCTGGGCGGTCAACGCCTCCTGCAGGGCCCGGCCCTCGAGGTTCGAACTGCGGGTCACCACGATCACCCCTTTTCCGTTGTGCCCGGCCAAATGGATCATCGGCGCCAGGGCAGCCAGGCCAAGGTACGGATGCACGGTCACGGCGTCGGCGGCCAACGGGCTGCCCGATCCCAACCAGGCGTCGGCGTACGCCGCCGCCGTCGAGTCGATGTCGCCGCGTTTGGCATCGGCGATGACGATGAGTCCGGCCTGGCCAGCCTCTCGGATCAACTGCTCGAGTTCAGCCATCCCGGCCGAGCCGTGCCGCTCGAAGAAGGCGACCTGAGGTTTGATCACGCCGAGGGTCCCGGCGAAGGCGTCGACGCAGATGTGGCAGAACTCCCTGAGTCCGGCAACGTCGTCACCGAGGCCCCAGTCCCGCAACAACTCGCCCGAGGGATCGATGCCGGCACAGAGCGGCCCGGTGGCCCGCACCGCGGCGGCCACGCGCACTGCGAAGCTGTCGCCCGTCTCGTGCTCCCTCATGAGGCAACTCTTCGGCGCGCTTTGTCTCGCAACTCTGAGATGGACGTGGCGTTCGTGTGGCACCAGTCCGCCACCTCCCGGAGCACCTTCCACGGCGCCCGCGGATCACGGAACGTGGCCGTGCCCACCTGCACCGCATCCGCCCCCGCCATGAGGAACTCCACCGCATCGAGGCCAGTGCCGACTCCGCCCACACCCACGATGGCGGCCTCGGGAAAGGCGCCCCGGCATTCCCACACCGCCCGCACCGCCACCGGGTGCATGACCGCTCCGGACAATCCCCCACCCCCTCCGCCCAACACCGGCCGACCGGTGTCCAGGTCGAGGGCCAGCCCAAGCAGGGTGTTGACCAGGGTGAGGCCGTCCGCTCCCCCGGCCAGGGCGCCGGCGGCGATGTCGATGAGGTCGGTCACATTCGGGCTGAGCTTGGCCCACCTGGGCCGGCCGCACTCCGTAGCTGCCATCACGTCGGATGTGGCCGACGCCGAGTGGGCGAACATCCGTGACCGATCCTCGACATTGGGGCAGCTCACGTTGACCTCGACGGCGACGATCGGAGACTCCGCTCCTCCGACCGACCCCAGGAGGGCAGCCGCCTCGGCGTACTCGGCCACCGACCGCCCCCAGATGCTCACGACCACCCGCGCCCCGGAGTCTCTGAGGGCGGGGAGGTCGTGCTCCAGCCATTCGGCCAGCCCGGGACCCTGCAGCCCCACGCTGTTGAGCATGCCGGCGCCGACCTCATGCACCCGCGGCGCGGGATTGCCGGGCCATGGATTGACCGAGAGCGACTTGACCACCACGGCACCGAGAGCAGACAGTGCGCCGTAGTCGCCGAGCTCAGCACCATGGCCCGAGGTGCCCGACGCCGTCATGATCGGATTGGGCAAACTGATCGATCCCACCTGCGTGGCCAGATCGGCCGGATCCCCGTTCACCGAACCGGCCGCCCCAGCTCGAGGTGGAGGTCCTGCAACGGTCGCACCACCAATGGATGGACTCGCGCGTCGGCCATTCCCGCCGCAGCCGCCCGTGCCGCCGCCAACGTGGTGAGGCAGGGCACGTGGTAAGTCACGGCGGCCATCCGGATGTGCTGACCGTCGGCACGCGGACCCAACCCACGTGGCGTGTTGACGACGAGTTGCACCTTGCCCTGGGCGATCAGATCCACCGCATCCGAGGCCACGCCTTCCTCGCCCACCTTGGCCACCAACGTGTCGACGGTCAGTCCTGCCGATCGGAGGTACCCGGCCGTACCCAAGGTGGCGGCGATGGAGAAGCCCAAGGCGGCAAAGGACCGGGCCACCCCGAGACCGGCGGGCTTGTCCCGGTCGGCCAGGGAGAGGAAGACCGTGCCCGAATCGGGCAGGCGTGTCCCCGCCGCCATCTGGCTCTTGGCAAAGGCCAGACCGAAGGTGATGTCCACCCCCATGACCTCACCGGTCGAGCGCATCTCGGGTCCGAGGAGGGTATCGACCCCGGGGAAGCGGTCGAAGGGCAGGACGGCCTCTTTCACGCTCACATGGTCGAGGGCGGGCACCTGGCCGATCACGTTGGCCGGGAGCAGACCTTCGTGGCGCAGCTCGGCCAACGTCTGCCCCACCATCAACCGCGACGCCACCATGGCCAGCGGCACTCCGGTCGCCTTGGCCACGAAGGGCACGGTCCGGCTGGCCCGGGGATTGGCCTCGAGCACGTAGGCCTGGCCGTCCTTGACGGCAAACTGCACATTGATCAGCCCGCACACTTCCAGGGCCTCGGCCAGCGACCGGGTGTGCTGGTCGAGGCTGGCCAGGATGTCGTCGCTGAGCGACTGCGGCGGCAACGCGCAGGCCGAGTCACCCGAATGCACGCCGGCCTCTTCGACGTGTTCCATCACCCCGGCGATCAGGATCTCACCCGATGAGTCGCGCACGGCGTCCACGTCAACCTCGATGGCGTCCTCCAGGAATCGGTCGACCAGGACAGGACGCTCGGCCGTCACGCCACCTTCTCGGGCCAGCACACCCGCCATGGTGCGCATGACGCGTCGCACGCCCTCATCGTCATAGACGATCTCCATGGCCCGTCCGCCCAGGACGTAACTCGGCCGCAACAGGACGGGGTAGCCAACCTGGGCGGCGATGGCCAGCGCCTCGGGTGTGGTGGTCGCCGTCCCGCCGGGCGGTTGGGGTATTTCCAACTCGGCGCACAACGAGTTCCAGCGCTCCCGGTCTTCGGCCAGGTCGATCGACGCCGGGCTCGTCCCCAACACGAGCTCCGGCGGCAGTGAACCGGCCAACTTGAGCGGTGTCTGTCCCCCCAAAGAGACGATGACCCCCACCACCCTTCCGCCGGCCGCCTGTTCGGCCTCGAGCACGTTGGTCACGTCCTCGGCGGTCAACGGTTCGAAGTACAGGCGGTCCGAGGTGTCGTAGTCGGTGGACACCGTCTCGGGGTTGCAATTGATCATGACCGTCTCGTAGCCGGCGTCCCGCAATGACATGGACGCGTGCACACAGCAGTAGTCGAACTCGATTCCCTGGCCGATGCGATTGGGGCCCGAACCGAGAATGATCACCCGCTCGCGTGCGGAGGGACGGACTTCGTCCTCCTCCTCGTAGGTGGCGTAGTGGTACGGCGTGAAGGCCTCGAACTCGGCCGCGCAGGTGTCCACCGTCTTGAAGGTGGCGCGCACGCCGAGAGCCAGACGGTCCGCCCGCACCTCTGACTCCGAGGATCCTCGGAGGTAGGCCAACTGCGCGTCTGAGAACCCCATGCGCTTGGCCTGCCGGTACCCCGCCCGGTCCAAGGAAGGAGCCTGTGCGATGCGCGCACGCTCCTTGCTGATCCGGGCGATCTGGTGCACGAACCACGGGTCGATACCGGTTAGTGCCACCACCTCGGCCACGCTCGTCCCCCGGCGCAGCGCGGCCTCAATCTCGAAGATGCGCTCGGGTGTGGCTACGGCCACCCGATCGAGGAGGTCGGCCGATCCGACGTCGTCGAGAGCGGTCTCGGCCGGGTCGGCGTTGAGGCCCGCCCTCCCCTGCTCCAAAGAACGCAGCGCCTTCTGCAGCGACTCACAAAAGGTGCGCCCGATGGCCATCACCTCGCCCACCGACTGCATACGCGTGCCCAGCCGGCCATCGGCGCCCGGCAGCTTCTCGAATGCCCACCGGGGCACCTTGGTCACCACATAGTCGATGGTGGGCTCGAACGAGGACGGAGTGGCCCGGGTGATGTCATTGGGGATCTCGTCGAGGTGGTACCCGACGGCCAGGCGGGCGGCGATCTTGGCGATGGGGAATCCGGTGGCCTTGGAGGCCAGGGCGGAGGACCGTGAGACCCGGGGATTCATCTCGATGATGACCCGTCGCCCCGTGGCTGGATCCACCGCGAACTGCACATTGGAGCCGCCCGTCTCAACCCCCACCCGACGCAGGCAGGCGAAGGCGTCGTCGCGCATGGCCTGATACTCGACGTCGGTCAGGGTCTGCGCCGGAGCCACCGTAATGGAGTCGCCGGTGTGCACACCCATGGGATCGAAGTTCTCAATGGAGCAGACGACCACGCAGTTGTCCGCTCCGTCGCGCATGACTTCGAGCTCGAATTCCTTCCAGCCGGCGATCGACTGCTCGACCAGGATCTGCCCGACCGGGCTGGCCGCCAGACCTTCGGAGGCCAACTGCGTGAATGCCTCGGCATCCTGGGCGATCCCGGTGCCCTTGCCACCCAGGATGTAGCTGGGCCGCACCATGATGGGGAAGCCGATCTCCTCGGCCACCTCCTCGGCCTCGCTCAGGGAGTGGGCAAATCCCGAGCGTGGCACCTCGAGGCCGATGTCTTCCATGGCCGTCTTGAAACGGTCCCGGTCCTCGGCGGTGGCAATGGCGTCGGGGCGAGCACCGATGACCTCGACGCCGAATCGCTCGAGGACGCCGAGCTCGACCAGGCGCATGGTCAGGTTGAGCGCCGTCTGGCCTCCCAGGGTGGGAAGGAGGGCGTCCGGACGCTCCTTCTCAATGATGGCGGTGAGCACCTCGGGGTCGAGCGGCTCGACATAGGTACGGTCTGCCGTGCCGGGGTCCGTCATGATCGTGGCCGGATTCGAATTGGCCAGAACCACCCGGTACCCCTCCTCGGCCAGCACCCGGCAGGCCTGCGTGCCCGAGTAGTCGAATTCACAGGCCTGGCCGATGACGATCGGACCGGAGCCGATCACCAAGATCGTCTTCAGGTCGGCGCGGCGCGGCACGGTGATGTCCTCGAATGCTTCCGGCTCAGCGTGATCCGGCGCCGGCTGGTTGACCGTGCATGAGATCGCGGAATTCTCCGAAGAGGTAGCGCGCGTCGTGAGGCCCCGGCGCGGCTTCGGGGTGGTACTGGACCGAGAAGGCGGCGGTCGTGAGCGAGCGGAACCCCTCGATCACCCCGTCGTTGAGATTGATATGGGTGACCTGGGCGTCGGGGATGGAGTCGGCTGCCACGGCGTAGTTGTGGTTCTGGCTGGTGATCTCCACTTCACCGGTGGCCACCCTTTGCACCGGGTGGTTGGCCCCGTGGTGCCCGAAGGGGAGCTTGTAGGTCGAGCCTCCCAGCGCCGTGGCCAGCACCTGGTGACCGAGGCAGATCCCGAAGATGGGGACCCGGCCCACCAGGTCGGCCACGGTGGCCGTCGGTCCACCCAGCGCGGCGGGATCGCCCGGTCCATTGGACAGGAAGACTCCATCGGGATCAAGGGAGAGCACCTCGTCGGCCGAAGTCCCAGCCGGCACCACAGTGACCGTGCCCAATTGGGCCAGCTGGCGCACCATGGTGGACTTCACGCCGAAATCGAAGGCGACGATCCGCAGCGCGCCGTCCCCATGGGTACTGAATGTGGCGGTGGTCACCTCTGAGACCAGGTCCATGCCGTCGGTGCCGCGGGCCGAAGTTGCCGCGGCGTGCAGTTCGTGCTCGGGTGCCGTCCCGAAGGCGCAGGGCACGGCCCCGGCCCGGCGCACATGACGGGTCAGGCGCCGAGTGTCCACTCCCGTGATGGCCGGTATGCCGTGGCGGATGAGGAACGGCTCGAGTCCCTCGGTGGACCTCCAGTTCGATGGTTCGGTCGTCAGGTCGCAGACCACGATGCCCCGGCACCGCGGCACGGCCGCTTCGTCGTCCTCGGCGTTGGTGCCGTAGTTGCCGATGTGGGTGTTGGTGAAGCAGACAACCTGGCCGGCATAGGAGGGGTCGGTGATCACCTCCTGGTAGCCACTCATGGCGGTGTTGAACACCAACTCACCCGTGGCGATGGGCAGGGCCGCTCCGGCGGCCTCACCGGCGAAGACGCTTCCTTCGGCCGTCACCAGGAGGGCCGGTGCCCGCACCCCCGGCGTCACCGCTGCGCCACGGCGTCAATGACCACCGGCTCTCCCCGCCGAACCGTGTGGCGCACGGCCCCGGTGAAGGTGCGGCCGGCGTAGGGCGTGTTGCGGCTCCGACTGGCCAGGCGGGCCGGATCGACCACCGTCGAGGACGTGGGGTCGAAGACACACACGTTGGCCGTCGCCCCCACCTCGAGCGGCCCTCCTTGTGCGCTGTGCCCCGCCACCCGGTTGTCGGTCACGCGTAAGCGGGCGATGGTGGCCGGCTGCACACTCATGAGGGCGAAGATGCGCTCAGGACTGAGCGCCGGCGAGAGGACCTCCCAGGCGATGGGCAGGGCGGTCTGCAGACCCAGCATCCCCGGCGGCGCCTGATCGAAGGGGACGTCCTTGCACTCGGGCGCGTGGGGTGCATGGTCCGTGGCGATGGCATCGATGGTGCCGTCGCACAGACCGGCCACCACGGCGGCCACGTCGTCGTCGGTCCGCAGCGGAGGGTTCACCTTGAAGACAGGGTCATAGCCGGCCACCTCGGCATGGGTGAGCAGCATGTGGTGGGGCGCTGCCTCGGCGGTGACGGGCAGGCCTTCCGCCTTGGCGCGGCGGACCAGCTCCACGGAGCCAGCTGTCGAGAGGTGCAGGAAGTGGACCGGGGCGCCGGTGAGGCGAACCAGCTGGATGTCGCGGGCCACCATCAATTCCTCGGCGGCGGCGGGAATGCCGGGCAATCCGAGCCGGCTGGACCAGCAGCCCTCATGCATGGCGCCACCGGCGGCCAGGCACTCGTCCTCGCAGTGTTGGGCCAGCGTCACCCCGAGGCCCTTGGCGTAGTCCAGCGCGCGCCGCATGAGGGCACCGTCTTGGACCCCCGCCCCGTCATCGGTGAAGAGCTGGACCCCGAGCGCGGCCAACTCGCCCATGGGGGCCAGCGCAGTGCCGGCCCGCCCCACCGTGATCGCTCCGGCCACGGCCACGTCGGCCAGGGCGTCACGTCCCAAGGCGAGCACGTCGCGGGCCACGCCGGCCGAGTCGATGGCCGGGTCGGTATTGGGCATGGCCACCACAGCGGTGTACCCACCGAGCGCAGCGGCCCGGGCACCGCTCTCCACCGTCTCGGCTTCTTCCCGACCGGGTTGGCGCAGGTGGGTGTGCAGGTCCACCAGGCCGGGCCCGACGAGGCACCCCGAGGCATTCAGCACCGTCGCCCCCGACGGCGGGTCGATGGAGTCGGCCAGCTCCACAATGGCGCTCCCGTTGATGGCCACGTCGAGGCGACGCACGCCTTCGGGGCCGACCACCGATCCGCCCCGGATGACGAGGGTGGCGTCAGCCATTGAATTCCTCTCCGGGCCATTCCCCACCTAGGAGCAGGAAGAGGATGGCCATGCGCACCGCCACACCGTTGGTGACCTGCTGGGTGACCACCGTCCGGGGCAGGTCTGCCACATCCGAGGCGATCTCCACCCCGCGCACCATGGGGCCGGG
>PNAT01000170.1 GCA_003169675.1 Acidimicrobiaceae bacterium | reverse complement strand
GCACCCTGCTCGCCGTGCATGAACTGGGATAGCATCCAGTTCTGGTTCTCAATCCCGAATCGGATGAACCGCTTCTCATCCCAGGTGTCGAGCACCGTGCCGGCAAAGGACGCCGGGTCCATCTGCGTCATGGCGGGGTTGGCCTCGGCGTTGGCGATGACGACCTTCTCCTGGTCCACCTCAATGGACCAGTCCAGGTCGGTCTGCCCGTTCCACTGGGCCTTCTTGGCCTTCTCATAGAGCTTGTCTAGTTGGGGCTTGGCACCCTTCTCGTAGTCCCAGGTGAATTCGGCCGGGCAGTTGTCGGGTACCCGGTGATACCCCTCCACGTCGTACTTGCCGACAAAATTCAGCACCGCTTCGAGGTCGTTGATCTTGTCGCGACCGATCAGTTCGAGGTTGGACCTCAACATGGTCTGGTCGTCGTCGACGGTTGTCATTGCACTGCCCCCTTGTTGGGTTTGGGATTGGGTGATTGGGTTTCGGCTGACGCCCGCAGGGCCAGGATGCCCGGCAGGACGAAGGTACGGACCAGATGGCGGGTGTCCTCGGGCCGGGCCAGGTCCACGCGGGGAGCCGGGTCGGCCAGGTAGGCCAGGACGATGCGCACGGCCCACTCGGCCGCCCGTGAAGCCTGGTCGGGCTCCAGCCAACGGGCGAAGAACGGGGCGGCGAAGTCACCGGCAGCCATCAGGATGCGGTCCATCTGCGAAAAGGCCAGGCGAGGCAGGATCAGGCCGGGCTCATGCTCGACGAGGTACGCCACCGCACGGTGTGCGCTCAAGCGGCGAGCCGCCTCGACCATGCCGGCCACCAGCACGTCCTCGAGGTCGGTGGCCTCACCCATGACGACGGCCAGGGAGGAGAAGAGCCGGGCGACCTCGGTATCGACCACCGCTTCGACGATGGCGTCCCTGCCCCCGGGGAAGGTCCGGTACAGGGTGGCACGGGAGAAGGCGGACTCCCGGGCGATGTCGTCCAGCGTGGTCTTGGCCACACCTTGCCGAGCCAGGCACCGGAGCGTGGCGTCGACGATGCGCACCCGGGTCGACGAGCGATCGCCCGCCCCCAGATGGTGGAGAACTTTGCGCCCCTGATCTGGGGGTTCGCAGGGAGTCAGTTCAATCGTCGCTTCCGCCGCACCCACTAGTGAAACAGTATGGCGATATTTGTCTCAATGTCAAGCAAGGTTGACGTGGCCAGGCGTGATGCCCACCACCAGGGCGAACAGCACGACGAGGACGGCGGCACTGAATCCGATCGTGAGCGCCAGCGCCGGCCACGGCCGGCGCAGATTGGCGGCGACGTCATAGACCAGGGCCACCAGCGCGCCGACGGCAAGACCGCCGATGTGGGCCCGGTAATCGATGTTGCCGGTGAAGCCGATGGCCAGGTTGATGGCGATCAACGCCACTACCGGCCCCATCGGCACCCGGCGCCGCCGGGCCAGGACCACGTAGGCCCCCATCACGCCGAAGATGGCCCCCGATGCGCCGACCCCGAATTCAGTCGCCTGGCCCAACAGGTAGGAACAGACACTGCCACCCAGGCCGGCGATGAGATAGAGGGCGAGGAACCGGCTCCGGCCCAGCATGGCTTCGACCGCCGGGCCGACGATGAGGAGTGCGATCATGTTGCCCGCGATGTGAATGATGCTGGCGTGGAGGAACATGGCGGTGAACAGCCGGTAGTACTCGTGGAAGTAGTGGATGTTGATCGGCTGCAAGGCGAAGCGATCGACCCGGCTCGACTTCCCCAACCCGGTGGCCACGAAGGTCGCGACGTTGATGGCGATCAGCCCGATGACGACGGGCGTCGGATTGGTGGACCCGACCGCACTCCTCCGGGTGGGGCTGACGCGGGACTTCTTGGCCCCTTGGCCCACGCATTCGGGGCACTGCCAGCCCACAGGGGCCTGGATCATGCAGTCGGTGCAGATCGGCCGGTCGCAGCGGGCACACACCACCGCCGCCGCCGTGGTGGCGTGGCGGTAGCATGGCTCGGCGCTCACCGGATGCCCGCCAGCAACTCGGCCCGCACCAGGCGGGCCACCTGCACCGGATCGTTGAGATCCCAGCGCCCAGGTGAGCCGATATAGGAGAGGACCATGCGGGCCAGGAAGTCCGCCGCCTCGTCGAGGTCGGTGCCCTCGGCCTCGGCGTGTCGGGCCAGATAGGGCAGGAGGAAGGCGGCCACCAGCTTGTGGGTCTCGTTGGCCTCCACCGTGATGCGCGGCAGCAGGATCTCGGGCTCGGTCTGCAGGATGCGCTGGAGCACCTCGTGCTCGAGGATGGCGTTGTGGGCGAAGACCAGGCCCCGCTCCATCACCTCTTCGAGGGTTTCGGCGTCGTGCACCTCGTCGTAGAGGCGAAGGAAGAAGCGGGCGAACTCCCACCCCACCACGGCACTGATCAGCTCGTCGCGCCCGCCGGGGAAGTAGCGGTAGACGGTGGCTCTCGAGACTCCGGCGGCGCGGGCGGCGTCCTCCATGGTGGTCTTGGCTAGGCCCCAACGGGCCACGCAGTCATAGGTGGCCTGGAGAAGGCGTTCCCGGACGTTGGCGCTCACAACCCGAGCAGCGCCTCAATGCCGACGGTCAACCCCGGGCGGTCGGCCACGGAGCGGACGGCCAGGAGGACGCCGGGTATGAAGGACCGGCGGTCATAGGCGTCGTGGCGGATGCTCAGGCTCTGCCCCAGGGCGCCGAAGATGACCTCTTCATGGGCGATCAGCCCGGGCAGGCGCACCGAATGCACCCGAACCCCGCCGGGCCCTTCGGCCCCCCGGGCCCCGGACAGCACCAGGTCGGTGGTCGGGTCGGCCGGCAACGGCCCCACACCGGCACGCTCTCGGGCCGCCGCGATGCCGGTGGCGGTCTGCAGGGCGGTGCCCGACGGGGCGTCGCGCTTGGCGTCGTGGTGCAACTCAATGACCTCGACCCCGTCCATGTAGGGGGCGGCCAGCTCGCAGAAACGCATGAGCAGCACGGCCCCGACGGCGAAGTTGGCCGCCACGATGGCGTTGGCCTCGGAGGCGGCAAAGCGGTCGGCCGCCTCGGCCAGGTCGGATGCGGAGAGCCCGGTGGTCCCCACCACGGCGTGGATCCCGGCCGCGGCGTAGTGAGCCAGGTTCTGGCGCGCTGCCTCGGCCACGGTGAAGTCGACCACCACCTCGGCGCCCAGGTCGGCCAGGGCGGTGACCTCGCCCACGACCGTCCGGCCACAGATCTCCTCGCCGACGTGGCCCGGATCGATGGCGGCCACCAGTTCGAGGTCGGGCGCGGCCGCCACGGCTTGGCACACTTCGTGGCCCATCCGGCCGCCGGCGCCGACCACACCGACTGCGTGCATGACTGAACCCTACCGGGCCGCCATGGCCGGAACGAGGTCGGTGAAGGCATCCTCGTCGAACGGCCCCACCGCACTCATGGTGCGCGGCGCCTGCACCAGATACCCCGCCTCGGCCAGGACCTGCGCGCTATCTACGGCCTCGATCGAAGCCAGCACCTGATCGATGGTGCGTACCTCGCCGTGCAGGAGCATGGAGGCGCCGAGGCGGCTCATGCGCGCTCCCGAATCCTCGCCCGAGAGGAGCAACTCGGCCCGCAGGTTGCCCTTGGCCACCGCCAGCTCCCGCTCGGTGATGCCGTGCTCGGCCAGGAGTTCCAGCTCACCGATCACGATGCGCAACACCTCGTCGACATGCTCGGGTGCCGTGCCCACCACCACGGCAAGCGAGCCCGCGTCCTGGTAGGCCGCCCGCTCGGACCACACCGAGTAGGCCAGACCCCGCTCCTCGCGGACTTTCTGGAAGAGCCGGCTCGAGAGGCCGCCACCGAGGACGTGGTTGAGCACAGACAGGGCCCAACGGCGCTCGCTGAAGCGGGAGACCGAGCGCACGCCGTAGACCAGATGGGCCTGCTCGGTGGGCCGGCGCACCACATGGAGGGGCCGGATGTCGTCACCGGGCGCCTGGCGGTTGGGTGCGGACCCTCCGGGCTGACCGGTGAAGCGCCGTTGCAGGTCGGCGGCCACGGCGGCGTGGCCGCAGTCGCCGGCCACCGAGACCACCATGTTGTCGGGGCGGTAGTGGTGGGCGAAGAAGCGGCGGATGTCGGGCGCGGTGAGCCCGGCCACGGTCGATGCCGTACCGAGGGTGTCGCGCCCGAGCGCGTGACCGGGAAACAGCGACGACTGCCACTGCTCGGCCGCCAGGTCGGCCGGCTCATCGCTGTGCATCAGTATCTCGTCGAGGATCACCGAGCGCTCGGCGTCGACATCGGAGGGTCGCAGGGCGGGGCCCCACATGATCTCGCTCAAGATATCGAGTCCCAACGCGAGGTGCTCGGAGAGCAGGCGCACGTAGAAAGTCGTGTACTCCTTGGTGGTGAAGGCGTTGCAGTCGCCCCCCACCTCGTCGAGCGCCTCGGCGATGGCCGCGGCAGAGCGGGTCTCCGTGCCCTTGAAGAGCAGGTGCTCCAAGAAGTGCGAGGCGCCGGCCAACTCGTCCGGCTCATCACGTGAGCCGGTCCCCACCCAGAAGGACACCGCCACCGAGCGGACATCCGCCATGGTCTCTGTGACCAGGCGGATCCCGCTGGGCAGTACGGAGTGTTCGATCAACGGCGCCGCGAGCGGTTGCGGGGCGGGCGATTGCCGCTGCCGCCTCCACCGCGGTTCTCGGTGTCGACCGCGCCCGGCCCGAGGTCGCCCAGGTCAGCCGCCAATTCGGCCTCGAAGGCATCCTCGAAGGAGGGAGTCCCGGTGCTGGGAGCGGCGGACCGCTCGGACCGCTCGGGCCGCTCGGGCCGCTCGGGCCGCTCGGGCCGCTCAGCCCGCTCAGCCGGAGCCGGCGCATCTGCCCCAGCGGGGGCCGAGGCCAGCGAGAGCGAGACCTTGCCCTGGGGGTCGATGTCGTCCACCCGGACCTCCACCGCCTGTCCCAGGACCAGCACGTCCTCCACGTTGTTGATCCGCTTGCCGCCGGCCAGGGCCGAGAGCTTGGAGATGTGCAGGAGGCCATCTCGCCCAGGCAGCACGTTCACGAAGGCGCCGAACTTGGTGATGTTGACCACCCGGCCGGCGTAGACCACTCCGACATCGGCGGTGGGCGGGTCCAGGATGAGCGAGATACGCCGACGCGCCTCCTCCACCGCATTCCCGTCGACGGCCCCGATGGTGACCGTACCGACCATGCCGTCGTCGTCGACCGCAATGTCGGCACCGGTCTCCTGCTGCAGGGTGTTGATGACCTTGCCCTTGGGCCCGATGACCTCGCCGATCTTGTCGATCGGGATCTCCATGGAGACGATCTTCGGGGCGCTGGCGGCCACGTGGTCACGGGGCTCGGCGATGGCCGCAGCCATGACACCGAGAATGGTCAAGCGGGCTTCCTTGGCCTGGAGGAGCGCCCGGGCCAGCACGTCGGCGGGGAGGCCGGCGATCTTGGTGTCGAGCTGCAGTGCCGTCACCGCCTCGGAGGTCCCGGCCACCTTGAAGTCCATGTCGCCGAAGGCGTCCTCGGAGCCCAGGATGTCGGTGAGCGTCACGTAGGTGCCCCCGTCGTAGACCAGGCCCATGGCGATGCCCGCCACCGCAGCCTTGAGGGGAACCCCGGCGGCCATCAATGACAATGACGAGCCACAGACCGACGCCATGGACGTCGACCCGTTGGAGGCCAGCACGTCGGAGACCACGCGCAGCGTGTAGGGGAACTCGTCTGCGCTGGGCACCACGGGCAGCAGGGCCCGCTCGGCCAACAGGCCGTGGCCGATCTCGCGTCGCTTGGGGCCGCGCATGAAGCCGGTCTCGCCGGTGGAGAAGGGCGGGAAGTTGTAGTGGTGCATGTAGCGCTTCTTGTCGACCGGGGTGATGGTGTCGAGCAGCTGGTTCATGCGGGGCATGCCGAGCGTCGTCACGTTGAGCACCTGGGTCTCGCCGCGGGCGAACAGGGCCGAGCCGTGCGCCGTGGGGAAGAGGTCGACCTCGGCCGAGAGCGGGCGGATGTCCGCCGTGCCGCGGCCGTCGACGCGCACGCCCTCTTCGACGATGCGCTTGCGCACCAGCTTCTTGGTCAAGGAGCGGATGGCCGCCTTGACCTCACCGGCGCGGTCGGCGAACTCGTCGGCCAGCGCGGCTTTGATCTCGGTGCCCGCCCCGTCGAGTGCGGCGTTGCGCTCGGTCTTGGTGGTAACCAGGTTGGCCTTGGCGATGAGGTCGGTGCCCACGGCCTCGACCCGCTCCCAGACATCGCTGGCGTAGTCGGTCTGGGTGGTGAACTCCATGGTCTCGACCGGACCATGGGCGGCCACCACGCCGACCACCAGCTGGCGCTGCAGGTTGATCGACTCACGGATCCAGGTCTTGGCCGCCTCGAGCCCGGCCGCCAGCACCTCTTCGGTCACCTTGGGCGCACCGGCTTCGTAGTAGGACCACGACTTCTCGGTCCCGCCGGCCTCGACCATCATGATGGCGATGTCGGTGTCGGTCGACTCGGTCAGGGCCCGGCCGGCCACCACCAGCTCGAAGGTGGACGTCTCGCCCTCGGCGAAGGTGGGGTGCGGGATCCACGTGCCCTCGGTGGTGAAGGCCACGCGCACGGCACCGATGGGGCCGTCGAAGGGGATACCCGAGAGCATCAGGGCGGCCGACGACGCGTTGATGGCCAGCACGTCGTGCGGGTTCTCCTGGTCCGCCCCGAAGATGGTCCCCACCACGTGCACCTCGTTGCGGAAGCCGTCGGGGAAGGACGGGCGCAGCGGGCGGTCGATGAGGCGGCAGGTCAGGATGGCCTGGTCCGAGCTCTTGCCCTCGCGGCGGAAGAACGAGCCGGGGATCTTGCCGGCGGCGTACGTCCGCTCTTCAATGTCCACGGTGAGGGGGAAGAAGTCGGTCCCCTCCCGTACTGATCGCGCCGCGGTGGCCGTGGCCAGCAGGACGGTGTCCCCGATGCGGGCGAGCACGGCGCCGTCGGCCAATTGGGCCAACTTCCCGGTCTCGAACGTCAGGGTGCGGTCGGTGCCACTTATCGGGCCCGACACGGAAATGGCGTCAGCCATGATGCTCCTCGTGTTGTGTGTGGGGCATCTTCCGGCTGGTTCCCAGTGGTCGACCACCTCCCTGGTGGAAGTGACCGGCGACTGGCAGCCAGCGCCGAGAAGTGCCCGGATGGGTGTCGCTACCGTCGAATGCCGAGACGGCTGATGATGCTGCGGTAACGCTCGACGTCGTTCTTACGGACGTAGACGAGCAACCGCCGGCGGTGGCCGATGAGTTTCATCAGGCCGCGCCGGGTGTGATGGTCCCCTTGGTGGTCCTTCAGGTGCTCAGTCAGATGGTTGATCCGACCCGACAGCAGGGCGATCTGCACTTCCGGCGACGCAGTGTCGCTTTCGTGCAGCCGGTACTCGGCAATAGTGGCCTGCGTGTCGGGCATGTGTAGGAGGAACCTCGAAGCGGTTGAAGGAGTGCGGCGGGGACCAGCCCCAACCGGCAAATATGGTAGCAGATACCCGCTGATCAGCGAAGAGCCCGCTGCGTGGCGGCCACGTCTTCGCGCATCTGGGCGATGAGGGCATCGGCCGAGTCGAACCGCCTCTCATCCCGGAGGCGGCACACGAACGACACACGGCCCGGCTCGCCGTAAAGGTCGTCGTCGAAGTCGAGCAGATAGGCCTCCACCAGCACCGACGTGGCGCCGGGCTGGTAGAAGGTCGGGCGCCTCCCCACCGAGATCGCCGCCTGGTGGACCGTGCCGTCAACTCGGTTGAAGTACCCCGCGTAGATACCATCCGCCGGCAGTGCGATGTCCCGGGCGATCTCCAGGTTGGCGGTGGGAAACCCCAGCTCAGGCCCGCCCCGCCCGTCCCCGTGCACCACGGGTCCCCGGACCTCGTGCGGCCGTCCCAGCAGCTCGGCCGCGGCAGCGACGTCCCCTTCCCGCACCAGCGTCCGGATGCGGGTGGACGAGACGGGCTCCGCGCCGTTCCCGGTCAATCCCACGCCCACCACGTCGAACCCGTACCCCTGCCCGAGATCGGTCAGCATGGCCACGTTGCCCTGGCGCCGGCGGCCGAAATGGAAGTCCTGCCCCACCACCACCAGCCGGGCGGCCAGGGTGTCGACGAGCACCTCCTTGACGAAGTCCTCGGCCGACTCCTCGGCCCGGGTGTGGTCGAAGGGTATGACCAGGGTGCGCCCGATGCCGCAGTCGGCCAGCAGCTCCATCTTCTGGTCAAGGTCGGTCAGTTGGGTGGGCGCCGACTCGGGCCGCACCACGGTGGCCGGGTGCCGATCGAAGGTGACCACCACCGTGGAGAGCCCGGCCGCCTCGGCCCGCTCAGAAAGGTCGTGGAGCAGCGCCCGGTGCCCTAGATGCACGCCGTCATAGGCGCCGATGGTGACGGCTGTTCCTGGTCCGGGCATCGCGAGTGAGGATAGACGTCAGTCCGCGTCCAGCACGACGGCCGGTCTGATCCGATCGGTGCCCGTCGCCTCGTACACGGCCAGCAGGTTCCCCCGCCCGTCCACCATGGCCCACGGGCCGTCGCCCACCGCGCCGAGCGGGACCCGGTCGAGGGGCAATCCGGTCCGGATGGCGTGGGCCGTGGCGGGCTCCACGCTGACGAAGTCGAGATCGCGCAGGGCCTGGGCCGGGGTGAGGACGGCGTCGGGGCCGATAAGGTCGAGCGGGCGCATCTCGGCCTCCCCGAACGATCCGATGCGGGTGCGTCGCAGGGATCCGATGTGGGCCCCACCCCCGAGAGCCAGCCCGAGGTCCTGGGCCAGGACGCGGATGTAGGTGCCCGAAGAGCACTCCACCTCCGCTGTGTAGACACCGGGGCGCTCCGGGACCGGGGCCACGTCGAAGCGGTAGACGCTGACCGGTCGGGCGGGCCGGTCGATCTCAATGCCCTGGCGGGCCAGATCGTGCAGGCGCCGTCCCCCGATCTTGACGGCCGACACCATGGGCGGTACCTGCTCGATCTCCCCCGTCAGCGCCGCCGCCGCCTCCTGCGCCAGGACGGGGGTGACGTGAGACATGTCGTACCGACCGATGATGTCGCCCGACGCGTCCAGGGTCGACGTGGCGGTCCCGAGCACGATGTCCGCCGTGTAGGTCTTGCGCAGCGGCGTGAGGAAGCGCATGAGGCGGGTGGCCCGGCCCAGCCCGACCAGCAACACCCCGGTGGCGTCGGGATCCAGGGTCCCGGCGTGCCCGACCCGGCGCTGGCCGAAGATCCGCCGGCAGCGGGCGACGACATCGTGCGAGGTCCAGCCCGGTTCCTTGTCGACGACCACCAGACCAGCGGTGCTCACGGATCTTCGGTGTCGGGATCCCTGTCCAGGCCGCGCAGCAGTTCTTCGACCCTGGAGCCGGCGACGATGGCCGGATCGGCCTTGAAGGTCAATCGGGGGGTGCGCTTCATGGTCACCTGGCTCCCGATGAGCCGCTGCAACTGCGGCCGGCGCTCTTCCAGCGCCTCGGCCGTCTCGTCACCCATGGAGGCCAGGTAGACGGTGGCCGTGCGCATGTCGGCCGCGGTATCGACCGACGTCACTGTCACCATGCGCAGGCGCTCGTCGGCGTCGGCCAGGCGTTCGAGCTCGTCGCCCACGACCTGGCGCAACACCTGATTGACCCGCAGGGAGCGGGGGTACGTCGCCGTCCGCCGTTTCACGATGGCGTCACGTTCTCGCGATCTCGCGCTCCTCGTAGGTCTCAATGATGTCGCCGGCCTTCAGGTCCTGGAAGTCCGAGAGCCCGATGCCGCACTCGAACCCCGAGGCCACCTCGCGGGCGTCGTCCTTGAAGCG
>PNAT01000098.1 GCA_003169675.1 Acidimicrobiaceae bacterium | reverse complement strand
GGAATCCCGGCCCCGGCGACCGCTTCTTGGACCAGGGCCTGGGTCGTGAGGTCAAAGGTGGCAAAGGTGGGGTCGATCGGCGGTATCCGGACCACGATGCCGGGATGGTCAGGGGTCAGTTCGACCATCACCGTCTCGTTGGCCATGCCACCGAGGGCGTGGGCCAGCGCGGTGATCTGAAGCGGCCGACCTCCCCGATGGGCACCGGGAACGAGATCGCCATGAGCGGAGATCCAACGAGCAAGGCCCTTCGTCAGAGCCTCGACGTCACGCACATGCCCACTGGCCACTTAGGGAAGGTAGACCACGGCCTGCCACTCGCCCGTCATCTGCTTGCGGCACAGGGCGGTACCGGCTTTTTGAGCCCAGCCGATGATCTCGGTTTCGGGCGTGCCATGCTGCGCTCGCACCACCAGGCCACGCCGTGCGTGGTCCTGTCGTACCAGCCACCCTGACGGCAGCGGGACACCGGCTTGGACCAGTCGAGCGGCCGCCTTGGCCCCGGTTGGATGCAGCAGACCGATGGTCACCCCATCGATGGCCCGCTTGGCCGGTCGAGCCGGCATGAGGGTGCACATGGTGACCGGCGGCTGGCGGTTGGTGAAAAGGGCGAAAGGTCCCGAGGGCACGGTCGTGCGTTGCTCCTCCTCCACGTCGAGGCCGGGCAAGAGGTTGATCCACCCCTGGCCGGCCTCGGTCAGGTGGCGCAGGTACGCAGTGACGCGGTCGATGTCCGGTGGAGTGAACTCAAACGTGTCGACGTCGCGGCGCTTGCTCACGCCGGGTCGAGGACCTGAGACGTCATACGCATGGTCGACCACAATAAGGCGACGTTCGGCGCGCTATTTCCGCGGCGCCGGCCGGCCGCTCTTCGGCCTGACCGAATCCCACTCCGGCGTAGAGACTCATGCGATCGGGATCGTCGAGGGCCGCCGCCGCCGCCCGGAGCGCCGGGTGGCGTTGTTGATCTCCGGGTAGGCGGTGGGTGCATCCTCGTGCTCACGGACGAACCGGTTGACCAGGCTGCGTGCCCTGCGGCCACTGAAAGCCCGTGTGATGGCCGTGGACGAGAAGCGGGTACCGGCCAGAGCCGCCTTGTAGGCGGGATTGGCGCCACTCTCGGTGCACCGCAAGAAGGCCGTCCCCAGCTGCGCCTGAGCTGCCCCGGCGGCGAGCACGGCGGCCACATCTTCGGGACCGGCCTGGCCCGCCGCCGCGATCAATGGAAGTTCGGTTCGTCCCCGCACCTCGGCCAGCAACGCCGGGAGCGGATGATCCTGACCCGGGCGGTCGTCGTTGTTGAAGCTTCCGCGGTGGGCTCCGGCCTCAGACCCCGAGATATAACCGAAACCTGTGGATGCACCACCTGAACGGAGACGCGGCGTACCTTCCTGTTTGACCAAAACAAGTTCGCCGGCGATGGAACGCTGGCAGGAAGGAACGCCGATGTTGAGAGTACATGTTGATGAGGCCGCGAGCGCGGAGCTGTCGGTCGGGCTCGACGAGATCGTGGCCGAAGGGGCCCGGCGAATGCTGGCCACCGCCCTCGAAGCCGAGGTCGACGCCTATGTCTCGAGCTTTCTCGAAGAGGTCGATGAGGATGGCCATCGCCTGGTCGTGCGCAATGGGCACGCCGAGCCACGATCGCTCGTCACCGGTGCTGGACCCCTCCAGGTGCACGCCCCTCGGGTCGATGACCGCCGGGTCGACGAGGTGAGCGGCGAGCGCATGCGCTTTCGCAGCTCGATCCTGCCGCCATGGGCCAGAAAGTCCCCCAAGGTGGCCGAGGTGCTGCCGCTCATGTACCTCCACGGCATGAGTTCGGGTGACTTCGCCCCGGCCCTTGAGGAGTTCTTCGGCTCTGCAGCCGGACTCTCGGCCTCGGTCATCACCCGGCTGACCACCGACTGGCAGCGTGAACGTGATCAGTTTGCCCACCGCTCGCTCAAAGACGTCGACTACGTCTACCTGTGGGCCGACGGGATCCACTTCCGGGTTCGCCTCGAAGAGGCCCGCCTGTGCGTCCTGGTCATCGTCGGTGTGCGCGCTGATGGGACCAAAGAGCTGGTCTCGATCTCTGACGGGCACCGGGAGTCCACCGAGTCCTGGGCCGATGTGCTCCGTGACCTCAAACGTCGAGGCATGAGAGCACCTGTCCTTGCCGTTGGTGACGGAGCATTGGGCTTTTGGGGCGCCATCTCCGACGTCTTCCCCAACACCACGCACCAACGCTGCTGGGTGCACAAAATGGCCAACGTCATGAACGCCCTGCCCAAGTCGGCCCAGCCCGCCGCCCGTGCGGCCCTGGCCGAGGTCCGTGACGCCGAAGACCGAAAGCATGCCGAGCAAGCCCTCGAACGGTTCGTCAAGGACTACGAGGCCAAGTGGCCCAAGGCGGTCGAGAAGGTCACCAAGGACACCGCGGTCCTGCTGGCGTTCTTCGACTTCCCGGCCGAGCACTGGATCCACCTCAAGACCACAAATCCAATTGAGTCCACCTTCGCCACCGTGCGCCTGCGCACCAAGGTGACCAAGGGCCCGGGCTCACGAGCGGCTGGGTTGGCCATGGCCTACAAGCTGATCGAGTCGGCTCAGACGCGCTGGCGGGCGGTCAACGCACCGCACCTCGTCGCGCTGGTTCGTGCCGGCGTTGTTTTCGAGAAGGGAGTGATGGCCGAACGATCAGAGGAAGATGAGAACGAGGTCGCCGCGTAGTCCGACGGGAATCTCATCCACAGGTCTTGACTATTTCTCTGCCTCGGCTGCAACCTGCGAGACCACCTCAGCGCCCAACTTTTCCATGTCGCTACCTCCAAGTGGTCCCTGTAACGCCGGAAGCATAGGGACGTGACGCCCCCGAAGTATCACTTTGCCTTTGGAAAGGCCAACTCCTCAGTCCGCTCTGCTTCCCCTGCTTTGCGCCTGTCTCGATCCCTCGTGCAATAGACGGGTCGCCGTCACAGCGCAGCTTCCATATCGACACCAGGTAGCGCCACTTAGTCGCCGGGCTCTGAGTGTCGATGCCAGTCGCTGGGAGTCGGCTTCCCTGGCTGGAGCGCTCCTGAGTATCTTTTCTGGCCACCGCTCCGCTCTGGTCGATCACCACATTGGAGGACGAGCGCTGGTGAGCCGCCCTGACCGGCCACCTCGTCTCCTCCTAGCCTGGCCGGGATGCTGTTCACGGTCGGCCACGGCACCCTCGAGCTTTCGAAGCTGACCGGCCTGCTGGTCGAGGCCGGGG
>PNAT01000092.1 GCA_003169675.1 Acidimicrobiaceae bacterium | reverse complement strand
CGAGCCCGACGCCGGCTCGGCCGTGCAGAACATGCGGGCCTCGTTGACCGAGGACGGTCCCGGGCGGTGGCGCCTCAACGCCTACAAGAACTACTCGACGCTCGGGCACGTGGCCCAGGGGGTCCTGGTCTGGTGCCGCTGGCCCGGGGGCGAGGGGGCCAAGGGGATCGGCGCCGTCATTGTGCCGACCGACCGGGATGGGGTCTCGGTCACCGGCCGCCACCAGGGCATGGGGATCCACGCCGCCACCGAGGCCGAACTGGCCTTCGACGGGGTGCAGATCACCGAAGATGACATCCTCCTGGCCGGCGAACCGTCCAATACCGCCGCTTTCAAGGTCCTGCTCTCGCACCTCAACCACGAGCGCTGCGGGAATGCGGCGATGTGCCTCGGTGCCGCGCAGGGGGCGCTGGAGCATGCCGTGCGCTACATGCAGGACCGGGTCATCGGGGGACGGCCGCTGTCCGATCTTCAAGGACTGCAGTGGAAGCTGGCCGACATGGCGGTCCAGCTCGAAGGGGCCCGCCTGCTCCTGGCCCGCGCCGTGCGCCTGGCCGGGGAGGGCGGCACCCCGCCCCCACTGGAAACGGCGCTGGCCAAGACGGCGGCCAACCTGGCGGCCAAGTTCGTGTGCGACGAGGCCATGCAGATCCACGGGGGCTACGGCTACAGCCGGGAGTACCCGCTCGAGCGCGCGTATAGGGACATCCGCGGGCTCTGCTTCGGTGCCGGCACCGTGGAGGCCCAGCGCAACTTCATCGGGCTGCGGGTCAGCGCCGGCGGCCGGACCGGCTCACCGGGCTGGTGCGACCCGTTGGAGGGGACGCGCTGAGCGAAGGCGGAGCACCCGACCTGTTGGCGCCGATTCTGGCGTAATGTCCGAAGGCCGCCCCGATCAGGGAGGCCGACTGGTAGGAGGAACGAGTCATGAGTGTCACCGTCACCATCCGCATGCCTGTATCGGACGTCGCCAAGGCCATCGAGCTCCTGATGGACAAGGGCGAATTCCTGGAGGGGATCCGCGACGTCGCCCTGAAGGACGGATTGATCCACCACAAGTTCGTCTCGGGTGACGGAGAGCTCATGGTGATTGACGAGTGGGACACGGCGGAGCAGTTTCAGACCTTCTTCGACGGGACCCCCGAGGTCGGCGCGCTCATGGGCGACATCGGAATGTCGGGCCCTCCCGAGGTCTCCATCTTCAACGCCATCGACGCCCCCGGCAGCATTTAGACATCCTGGCGGCCGGGCCGACCTTCAATCCCCGAACCTCTCCCGAAGTGTGCGCAGTTCGTCACGCAGGTCGTTGAACTCGGATCGGAGATCGTCGAGCTCTGCTCGAATGCCGTCCGTGGAGTCGTCGGGCCGAGGTGTGGGATGTCCGGCGTCGAAGGCGTGCGGCGCGGTCCGACCATCGCCCTCGGGAACATCATTCATGGTCGCGCTGTGGTCGGCATTTCCGGGATCCACCAGAGGACAGGACCATCGCTCCTCCTTCTGGCCCGGCCGTCGACCGAGGTTGGAAGCAAGTGCTTCCTCCCGGGACGCCAGGAAGCTGAGTTCGCTTTCGACCTCTTCGAGCCCCTCGAACTCGGCCATGCGGTCCGTCCGGATCCGGAGCTCACCGATGGTCTGGGGGCCGCGCAGGAGGAGAACCGCCAGCAGCGCGCACTGACGCTGGTCCAGCGCCAAAGTCTCGTCGAGCACGTGGCGGTAGCGGGTCACGCTCCGCCCATGCGAGGGCAGGACGGATCGGGCCAATCGCTTCTTCTTGAGATCATCGATCGCCGTCAAGACCATGGTCTCGTCGTAGGAGACCACCGGATCCCGGTTGGTGGTCTGGTTGCAGGCCGCCACCAGCGCAGTGGCGGTGAGCGGGTACTGCTGGGGCGTCGAGAGCTGCTTTTCAGCCAGCGCGCCGAGTACGCGCGCCTCCTGTGCCCTCAGCTGCATGGCCCCTGAGCATACGACTCGCAAAAGACGGGCCCCCGAGTCCGCCCCAACCTCTATCGATGGTGGGTGGCGTCAGGAGCTCGGGACGCAGGCGGCGATTGGCGGCACCGTGCTGGACCCGGTGAACACCGTGAAGGGCCCCCGGGCAAAGCCGTCCTGGGCCTTGATCGGAGGTGCCCCGAACAGCTTCAGGAAGGTGCTGACGAGCGCGGCCACCGACTTGGGGATGGTGTAGCCGACGCCGTACTCGTCAAAAATGGCGAGCGAGGCGGTCCGGCAATCGAAGCCGGAGACTGCCGCGCCCTCGGTCAGGCCGGTGTTGATGGCCAGGGCGAAATACACACCGGTCCGGAATCCGAGGAAGCCGAGTCCGACCGAGAGCTTGGCCTGGTAGTTGAGGGCGATCGCCGCCGGACCGATCGCTTCGAGGGCCATGGTGCTGGTCGGCTTGGTGGTGGCCTCGACGCCTTGCGGCACGTAGACGCTGGGGCTCCCGTTGTGGATCCCGAATCCGAGGTTGCCGGAGAATCTGAAATCACCCTTCGCCGTGAACACGGAGGGATGGGAGGTGAACGCGACGGCCATACCGAAGACCTGGTCCATCCCGATGGTGAGGGGTATCCCGAAGGCGGTGATCGGCACGCTGAAGTCCACCGGGATATCGACGTGCTGCTCCTTCACGTCGCCGGCCAGGCCGGTGGTGCTGGTCGCGGTGAGCGCGATCCCGAACCCGCCCGCCCCGTGCAATATGACCGCGGCGTTTACCAGCTTCCCGCCCACGATTTTCAGATCAAAGC
>PNAT01000099.1 GCA_003169675.1 Acidimicrobiaceae bacterium | reverse complement strand
GTGACAGTCCGCCCGACCGCTTCCACTACAACCCGTCCGACCCGACCCCTGGCTTCGGCGGTCCAGCGCTGAACTTCCGCCGCGCCGGTCGCAAGGATCAACGCAAGCGGGAGGGCCGCCGGGACGTGCTGACCTATACCAGTGGGGTCATGGCTGACGACGTCACGGTGATCGGGCCCCTCACGGCCTCGCTCTACCTGCGCTCCTCATTGGAGCACACTGATTTCTTCGTCCGCCTCTGCGACGTGTCCCCGAAAGGGAAGTCCACCAATCTGAGCGACGGGATCCAGCGGCTCTCCCCGGGATCGGTGGACATAGGGGACGACGGCATCTTCCGCCTTGAGATCTCCATGTGGCCGACGGCCAACACGTTCAAGAAGGGCCACCGGATCCGGCTCCAGGTCTCCAGCGGTGCTCATCCGATGTTCGCCCGCAACCTCGGTACCGGCGAGCCGTTGGCCACGGCCGCCAACGTCCGCTCCGCCGACCAGGAGGTTTTCCACGACGAGGTCCACCCCTCGTCCATTTCCCTGCCGGTGGTGCACCTCTTCAGTGAGGAGGATCTCACGGTCTCTGAACTAATGTCCCGCGCATGACCCAACCCACGTTCGTGCCCATCAGCGAGGCTGATCAGGTGCGGCCCGCCCGCCACCTCAATGTGCCCGGCGCCTGGACCGCGTCCCGTCCGGCCGAGCTGGGCGGACCGACGGCTCATAGTGGGCGCAGTGTCGGCACCCCGGGCCCCGACGCCGGCTTCGCACTTCGGTTGGCCCGGCGTTTTGAGCACAACCTCAAGCTCAGTGAGGGGGAGTCAGAGCATGATGTGCTCCTGGGACTGGCGCTCATCGCGGCCCGTCGGGCTGCGCTCTTCGGACGGGCACCGTGCATCTATGACGTGCATTTCGCGCTGAACCTGTGGAGCTTCCTAAACGCTGTCCCCGAGCAGCTCCGGGCGGCCCGGCGCCGGGCGTTTTCATCCCTCTCGCACGACTATGTCGCCCAACGGTCACTGGTCGACGCCATTCCCGAGGAGACACTCCGGCGCAAGCCAGCCGACGCGCGAGGTGCCGTTGCCGCCTAGGGCGGTTCCCTGCGCGGCGGGCGTGGGGCACACATGTCGGGGTTGATCAACCATCTCGAGATCGACGCCAACGACCTCACCTTCACGGCACGGGCCTCCGGTCCGGAAGACGGCCGACGCGTCCTACTTCTGCACGGGTTCCCCCAGACCTCGTGGGCGTGGCGGGGCCAGCTCGGCGCCCTGGCCGATGCCGGGTTTCGGGCCGTGGCTCCTGACCAGAGGGGTTACTGCGCCGGGGCGCGACCAACGGCGATGACCGATTACGCCCTGGAGCATCTTCTGGCCGATGCCATGGCAATCGCCGATGCCCTCGAGATGGACACCTTCGACTTGGTGGGCCATGACTGGGGCGGTCTGGTGTCCTGGTTGGTGGCCACCCGGTACCCGGACCGGGTCCGTTCACTGACCGTCGTCTCCACACCCCATCCGCTCGCTCTGCAACATGCGCTTCTCGGGGGCGACCCCCAACAGGCGGCGCGAGCCAAGTCCACGGATGCCTTTCGCACGCCCGATGTGCCCGAGAAGCTTTTGCTCGGCGCCGATGGTTCTGGAGCGGGCCTAGCCTCACTCTTGGCGGAGAGTGGGCTCCACGAGGCCGCCACCCAGGCCTACATCGCTGTGCTGGCGCAACCCGGAGCCATGACCGCTGCGTTGAACTGGTACCGGTCCATGGGAAGGAATGAGCTCTTCGACCTCACTCCTGTCACGGTCCCCACCCTGTACGTGTGGTCGACCGGTGATGCTGCGTTCGGGCGGATGGCGGCCGAGGCGACCGCGGACTGCGTGACGGGTCCCTACACGTTCGAGGTGCTCGACGACGTGCCCCATTGGATACCCGAGATGGCGCCGGTCGACCTCTCGAAACTCATCATTGACCACTTGTCCACCACCTGAGGCGGTCCTGATCTGCGCCCCGGTCGGGCTCTGCGACAATGGGCCCGTGGAAAGTTCGAGTTTCGCCCTGACTGAAGTCCAACGGCAGTTCCGCGACACCATGCGCCTGTTTTGCGAAGAGCGGATCGCGCCCCATGCGGCGGAAGTCGACCGTCTGGCTGAGTTCCCCTGGAAGTCCTTCGAGGCGTGCTGCGAGCTCGAACTTCCCGCTCTGGGAATTCCTGAGGCCTATGGCGGAGCCGGGGCCGACATGGTCACGCAGGCCATCGCCGCCGAGGAGCTGTCCCGGGTGTGCGCCTCCACCTCGTTGACCATTCTCATCTCGAAGCTGGGCATGCTTCCCGTCATGAATTGGGGGAGTGAGGAGCTCAAGTCGAACTACCTGCCCAAGGTGGCCGCCGGCGCCATCCAAGCCAGCTACTGCCTTTCCGAAGCGGATGCCGGGAGTGACGTGGCTGCCATGCGCACCCGAGCGGTGCGCGACGGAGATGACTACATCCTGACGGGCTCGAAGTACTGGATCACCAACGCCGGCATCTCCGACGTTTACATCGTGTTCGCCAAGACGGACCCCGACGCCGGTGGCCGGGGCATCTCCTGCTTCCTGGTGGAAAAGGACTGGGGAATCACGGTGGCCAAGCACGAGGACAAGTTGGGCATGCGGGGGAGTCCCACCGGCGAGGTAGTCCTCAATGAGGTGCGTGTGCCGGCATCGCACCGGATCGGTGAGGAGGGCCAGGGCTTCACCATCGCCATGCACACCCTGGACCGCAGCCGACCGACGATAGGGGCGCAGGCGGTCGGCATCGCCCAAGGCGCCATCGACTACTCAGCCACCTATATGAAACAGCGAAATGCCTTTGGCGCGCCCATTGCCGAACTCCAGGGATTGCGCTTCATGTTGGCCGACATGGCCACGCGTACGGAGGCGGCCCGAGCATTGGTCTATCGAGCTTGCGCCATGATCGACCACGATCCGACCGGGGAGCTGACCAAGTTCGGCGCCATGGCGAAAGCCTTCGCGTCGGATACGTCCATGTCCGTCACCATCGACGCAGTGCAGCTCTTGGGCGGCTACGGCTACACGAAGGACTTCCCGGTCGAGCGGTTCCTGCGCGACGCCAAGGTGACGCAGATTTACGAGGGGACCAACCAGGTGCAAAAGGTGGTCATCGCCCGCGAGGTCCTCAAGGACGCTTGAGGAGGCCTACGTCCAATAATTCCGTACGACCGTCTCCACCTCGTCGGCTTGGCGCATGCCGGCCTCCAGGGCGGGTCCACGGCTGGCGGGGTCAAGCAGGTTTGGTCCGAAGGCCTCGAGAGACCCGGCGTCGGCCACAATGGAGAGTGGCCCGCCACCCGGTGCACTGTTTTCTGCCTGCGCTGTGTCGGGCGCTCCGGGCCCCAAAGCGACCGGGCACAATACGACCGTCCGATGGTGGCCCTCGACCAGATCGATGTTGGTGACCGAATAGATGCCGCCGTCAATGTAGCGCCGCACCCCAATGGTCACCGGGGGCCAAATTCCAGGCACGGCACAGCTGGCCGCCACCGCGTCAACCAGAGTCGGTCCTGATGACCGGTCGAAGGTGATCCGGTCCCCCGTTCCGGCATCGACCGCTGTGATGACGAGGGGCTTGGCAGGCCATTCTTTGTTGGGCAGGCGCGAGGCGATGATGCCGCGTCGCTCACTTTCGCTCACGGTGACCGCACCAAGCGCCAGTTCCCCGATCCGCCGCCGCGCCGCCGGGCCCACCTGCACTGTCGCCATGAGTCCGAAAATCTCCACCATGAGATTTAGGTCGAACTCAGGGAGGCGTTCCTTGGATTGATCGGGAGGAATTCGCTGGGCTGCGACCAGCGCCTCGTATCCGGACTCACCGGCGACCAACGCGCCGACACACGCCCCAGCCGACGTGCCGACCACAAGATCGGCGTCGGCAGCCACGTCGATCCCCAGCGTCGCCAGGCGAGCCAGCAGTCCGATCTCCCAGGCGATGCCGGCCACGCCGCCGCCACCGAGCACCAGGGCGCGGGTGTTGGGTTCGGCTTCGTCGCGCACATTGGCAGTGTCGCACACGACTCCCTGCGCGACCGTCGGCCGCACCGTCACGGGCCCGAGCCCCACAACCAGCTAGCCGAGAATTGGAAAGCGACGTTCCGATGCCAGGCGGTCGAGTGACTTTTGCATCGTGTCCGTGAGCTCCTCGTAGCATTCACGGACGATGTCTTCATCCTCGGCCGCCTCAGGCCCGAAGCGTGATGACCAATCGATCGGTTCGCCCAGCTCCACCGTTATCTTCGCAGGAAGGGGCAGCGTCGGGAGACCCCCGGGAACGATACCAAAGGGCGGTCCGAACACAAGCGGCAGCACCTTGATGCGAAACATCCGGTCGAGACCGAGACGCTTGGCGAGTTGCTCCCCGCGCGCCAGGACGATGACCGTCTCGTGGGCGCCAACAGAGACGGCGGGAACTATGGGGACCCCGGTCTGCAGAGCGAGTCGGACAAAGCCCATGCGACCGGCGAAATCGATACGGTTCCTCTCCCGCCAGGGTCGGAAGACCTCATGGTCACCCCCGGGATAGCAGATCAGGATCCCTCCACCGCGAAGGATCGCCTCCGCCTCGGCTGGTCCAGCCTCAATGGCGCCGGCACGCTCCATGACCGGACCCACACCGGGGAGCCCTAAGAAGAAAGAGTGGAACAGTGCGTAGACAGGTTCGTCCTCGCCTCGTTCACGCCACCAGGCGGTCAACAGGACGGGGAGGTCTGGTGGCATCTGGCCTCCCGAATGGTTTCCCACGACGAGGAAGGGACCCTCTTTCGGGAGCCGTTCGAAACCCATCACCTCTGGTCGGAAGTAGGACGCGAAACGCTCGAGAATGGGTCGAGCAGCACGAAGGAACCCTGGGTCACGGGCGGATCCCACCTGAACATTTGCGATGTCGTCGTCACTCACGGCGCACCAACTATGCACCATGATCGGCGTCAAGGCGCCCCAGCAGTCGCATCAAGCGGGGTGGTAACCTAAGTAGAACAGGTTCTAAGTCTCGTCCATCAGGGCGACCGGCGAGCGCCGGTGGATTCAGCAGGAGGGACGTCTGTCATGGCGCAGCCGGTAATTGTCGAAGCGGTCCGCACGCCGATCGGCAAGCGCAATGGGTGGCTCTCGGGCCTGCGTGCGCCCGACATCCTCGGTGCGGCCCAGGTTGAAGTGGTCAAGCGGGCCGGCATCGACCCCAACATCGTCGAGCAGGTCGTTGGCGGCTGCGTGACACAGGCTGGTGAGCAGGGGTTCAACGTGACGCGCACGGCGTGGCTGCTCCAAGGACTTCCCTACGAGGTGGCGGCCACGACCGTCGACTGCCAGTGCGGTTCCTCCCAGCAAGCCAACCATTTCATCAACAACCTGGTCGCCGCGGGCGCCATCGACGCCGGCATCGCCTGCGGCGTGGAGGCCATGAGCCGAGTGCCCCTCGGAGCCAACGCGGCGGCCGGGGTGGGACGGGCCATCCCCGAAGACCTTCCCTATGACATGCCGGATCAGTTCACCGCGGCAGAGCGGATTGCCGAGAAGTACGGCGTCACCCGCCAGGACGTGGATTGGTTGGGACTGGAATCGCAGAAGAAGGCCGCGGTGGCGGTGGCCGAGGACCGATTCGCCCGGGAGATCGTCTCCATTGAGGCGCCGATCGTCGGGGCCGAAGGCCCCCGGGGCGAGCACACGGGGGAGACACTGGTCGTCAGCAAGGACCAGGGACCCCGGGAGACCACCGCTGAAGGTCTGGCCAAGCTGAAGCCGGTGCTGCCCGACGGCATGCACCACGCCGGGAATTCCTCGCAGATCTCGGACGGCGCGGCGGCGGTGCTCTGGATGTCGGAGGATCGGGCCAAGGCCGAGGGCTTCCGGCCCCGGGCGCGCATCGTGGCGCAAGTACTGGTGGGATCTGACCCCTACTACCACCTCGACGGCCCCATCGCCGCCACCACCAAGGTGCTCGAGAAGGCGGGGATGACGATGAGCGACATCGACCTATTCGAAGTGAACGAGGCCTTCGCGTCGGTGGTGATGAGCTGGGCCAAGGTGCTCGACGCCGACATGGACAAGCTCAACGTGAATGGTGGGGCCATCGCCCTCGGCCACCCGGTGGGCGCCACCGGGAGCCGGCTGATCACCACGATCCTGCACGAGCTCGAACGACGAGACGCGACCTACGGCCTGGTGTCCATGTGCTGCGGTGGAGCCTTGGCCACGGGCACAATCATTGAGCGGATCTGATCGACGACCAACATTCGTCACAGGAGGGGACCGTGGAATCGACAGAACACCTGACGTTCGAACGCGACGGCGCGACCGCCATCGTGACCATGAACCGGCCCGAGGCCAAGAACGCCCTCAGCCTGCCCATGCTGGTGGGTATGGCGGACGCCTGGGTGGAGATTGACACCAACGACGACATCCGGTGCGCCGTCCTCACCGGGGCCGGCGGGACCTTTTGTGCCGGCATGGATCTCAAGGCGATGGGGGGAAGCGATGCCGAGAGGTACCAGCCGCGCATGCAGGCCGACCCCGATCTGCACTGGAAGGCGCTGCTGCGTCACTACGACCTCAAGAAGCCACTCATCGCCGCCGTCGAGGGCTGGGCGGTGGCCGGCGGGACCGAGATCCTCCAGGCCACTGACATCAGGGTCGCCGGCGCCGGCGCAGTCTTCGGGGTCTTCGAGGCCAAGCGCGGCCTCTTCCCTCTCGGTGGGTCAACCGTGCGGCTCCGCCGGCAAATCCCTTTCACGGTGGCCATGGAGCTCCTCCTCACCGCCCGCGAGGTGCCGGCAGAGGAAGCCCTGCGCATCGGCCTCATCGGCCATGTCGTCCCGGACGGTGCCGCGCTGGACAAGGCATTGGAAATTGCCGGCGTCATCGGGCAGAACGGTCCGCTGGCCGTGGAAGCCATAAAGCGTTCGGTGCGCGAGACCGAGGGCATGTCCGAAGTCGACGGGCTGGCCCGGGAGCTGGAACTGGGATGGCCGATCTTCGCCTCGCAGGATGCGGCCGAGGGGCAAAAGGCGTTCGCCGAGAAGCGACCGGCCAACTTCACTCGCCAGTGAGCGACGGGACGGTTGCGCCTGGACAGGGCTTTCCTGGCGTCGACGGCCCGGCGGTCTCCACCGGGGACGAGCCGTTGAACCGGCTGTCCAGCGTGCTCAGGCGCATTGGTGCCGTCGCCGTCGGCCACCCGGTGGCAGATGACGTGGTCAGTGACGTCACCGACCAATTGAATGTCCTGGCCGACCAGCTGGAGGCGGCCGCTGAGCCCACCAAGCGCTTCCGACCTCAACCCAGTGCATTGGGCCATCCACAGGACTACTTCCCGACCAGCCCGATCGTCGGCTACTCCAATCCCATTGCCCCGCCGATTGATGTCTGGGTGGTGCTCGGTGAAGGAGGTCAGCGCGAGATGCGGGGCCGGGCCACGTTCGACTATCCCTATGAAGGTCCCCCGACCTGCGTCCACGGAGGGGTGATTGCCGAGTTGTTCGATGAGCTGCTGGGAGCGGCCAACATCGTCGCCGGCCAGGCCGCCATGACAGGCACCCTCACGGTGCGCTACCGCCGGCCCACACCCTTGATGGCTCCGTTGGATCTGGAATCGAGAATGACCGGCAAGGACGGGCGCAAGATTTACGCCTGGGGCGGTATCTATTACCAGGGCGAGCTGACGGCCGAGGCCGAAGGCATCTTCATTGAGGTGCCACCTGGGCGCATGCTCGACATCGTCACCCAGAACGCCAGTGAGACCGATGCCACCGTCGTCGACCCGATGTTCGCCCGCATGATCGCCGAGAACACTCCCGGCTGATCATCGCTCAAAGAGAGCGTTGTACCCCTTCCCAGTAGGGGTCCCGTAGCTTGCGCTTGTAGAGCTTCCCATTGGGGTCCCGAGGCATCTCGTTCGTGAAGTCAACCGTCCTCGGGGTCTTGAACTTGGCCAGCTTGTCGGCACAGAAGGCCAGGATCTCCCGGGCCAGCTCGTCGTTTCCCTCGACGCCTTCGGCCGGCTCTATCACCGCCTTGACCTCCTCGCCCCAGTCCTCGTGGGGAATCCCGAAGACGGCGGCGTCGCCGATCTTGGGGTGTGAGAGAAGCACGTTCTCAATTTCGGCCGGATAGATGTTGGCGCCGCCCGAAATGATCATGTCGATCTTGCGGTCGCGCAGGAACAGGTACCCGTCCTCGTCGAGCAGGCCCACGTCCCCGACGGTGAAGAAGTCGCCGATGCGGTTCTTGTCGGTCTTGTCCTTGTCGCCGTGGTACTCGAAGGTGAGTCCTTGCATGGCCATGTACACCGTGCCGATCACGTTGGGCTCGGTGACGCGGTTGCCGTCATCGTCGAAGATGCCGATCTCCGAGATCGGCCACGGTTTGCCCACCGTCCCGGGCTTTAGCAGCCACTCCTCGGCGGTGACCAGCGTGCCACCACCCTCGGAGGCCGCGTAGTACTCGTCGACCGCATTGCCCCACCAGGCGATCATCTTGTGCTTCACGTCTATCGGGCAGGGGGCGGCGGCGTGGATCATGTGGCGCAAGGAGGACACGTCGTACTTCGCCCGCACACCTTCTGGGAGGGCCAGCAGGCGGTGGAACTGGGTGGGCACCATGTGCGAAGTGGTGACGCGGTACGTCTCTATGAGGCGGAGCATCTCCTCGGGCGTCCACTTGTCCATCAGGACCACCGTGTGCCCGAGGTGGAGCGAGGCGCTCCCGAAGCGCAGGACGGCCGTGTGGTAGAGCGGCGAGCCGATGATGTGGACGTTGTCGTCCTGGGGCTGAACGGAGAAGAGGAAGAGGATGCCCGAGAGGCCCAGGGCCGCTTGCTCGGGAGACACGCCGAGGAGCTTGCGGGAGATCCCTTTGGGGTTGCCGGTGGTCCCCGAGGTGTAGTTCATGACGTCGCCGATGGTGCGTTCGCCGGGCACCGTGGCCGGGTGGGAATCACGGGTTGCCCCATAGGAGGCAAAGCCATCCACATGTCCAACCGACAGTCGGCCGACGGCGGGGATGTCCACTTCGTCGGCAGCGGCGGCGGACACGGCGGCGAAGCGCTCGTGGGCGATGAAGACCTTGGCCCCCGAGTCCTTCAGGATGTAGGCAATCTCCGGCGCCACCAGGTGATGGTTGATCGGGACCAGGTACCAGCCGGCTTGCAGGGCGGCCAGGTAGACCTCAATCATCTCGGCGCAGTTGGGGAGCAGGGTGGCAACCACGCCGCCCTTTTCGACTCCTTGGGCCCGCAGGGCGTGGACCAGCTGGTTGGCGTGCCCCAGCAGCTCGCCGGCGCGGACCTCCGTCCCGTCGGGGTTGATCAGGGCCAGGTAGTCGGGGTCTTCCTGGGCCAGGGCCCAGAAGCCGAGGTCACCCATGGTGGTCTCCTTGCTGGTTCGATCAGTCGGGCAGAAATGGCTGCACCAGACGTGGGCAAGCTAGAACATGTTCTAAGTTACGGCAACTACACACGATCAGGAGATTGACCATGGCAGGGTTCCTCGAAGGCAAGGTGGTCGCGGTCACCGGCGGCGGTGGCGGCATCGGCAGGGCCGTGGCCCTGGCCGCCGCGGCCGAAGGGGCCAAGGTCATCGTGGCCGACTACGGCGTGGGGATGGCCGGTGAGGATCCCAGCAGCGAAGTGGCCGACGCCGTGGTGGCGGAGATCACCGCCGCCGGAGGCGAGGCCCTTCCCGTGGCCGACGACATCTCCAAAATGGAAGCCGGGGAGCGCCTCATCGCCACGGCAGTGGAGAAATGGGGACGCATCGACGGCGTGGTTGCCGTGGCGGGGATCCTGCGCGAGCGCATGTTGTTCAACATGTCCGAGGATGAGTGGGACGCCGTGATCTCGACCCACCTGAAGGGCCATTTCACCGTGTTCCGCGCTGCGGCGGCCGTCATGCGCAAGCAGGAAGGGGGTGGTGCACTCGTCGGCTTCACCTCCGGTGCGTTCGCCGGGAGCGTGGCCCAGGCCAACTACTCGGCCGCCAAGGGTGGCATCGTCTCTCTGGTGCGTTCCGCCGCCGCCGGCCTGCACCGCTACGGGATCACCTCAAATGCCATCGCACCGGTCGCCCGTACCCGCATGTCGGCCAACGTGCCGATGGATTTGGCCGAGATGGGCGACGCCGAGGACATCGCACCGATGGTGGTCTACCTGCTGAGCGACCGAGCCAAGCACATCACGGGCCAGGTGTACACGGTGGTCGGTTCCAAGATCGCCGTGTGGAACCAGCCCTCCGAGGTGCGGGCCATGTACGCCGAGGGACGTTGGACACCTGAGCAGATAGCCGAGCGGATTGATGGCAACGTGGGCCAGGAGAAGATGGGGCTCATCGACCGCTTGGAGTCGAGGCGCCAGGCCGCGGCGTCGGGCGAGAAGCCGAACGCCTGAGGCCGTTCTTCAGGCCGGGTGCTCGGCCAACGGGAGGCCGTCGGCCGCCGGAGGCGGTGCCGCGGTGCGCAACCAGGCGAACCATCGTGGCCGGGCTCGAAGGAGAATGAAGGTCCCGCCGATGACGAGAAGGATGCCCGCCAGTTGGACAAGCAGGGAACCGAGGCGGCCGTCCTCACCCAGCCAGAGGTGCTCGTCGACCGCACGCTCAATGCCCCACAGGACCATGGCCACGCCCAGCACGATCCCTGGCGGGTACCCCGATCGGGGCGAACCGTCGGCCCACCGGTCGAGCCGGCGCTCGAGGGCGATGAGGGCGAGATAGACACAGAAATCCTCGATGGCCTGGAAGATCGGCACCGGTAACCGGCGACCAGCCTGCCCGGCGTAGTACATGCCGAACCACTGGTGCGTCGGATGGCCGCCCCCGGCCACCATGAGTTGGGGGCCCAGCAATCTCCCCATGGCCCACGACGCCAACAGGACCGGTGCCACCAGGTCCAGAGCGCGGCCAATGGGAAGCTCGGGGCAGCGACGCCGGGTGAGGAGGATGCCGGTGGGCACGGCGAAGATGAGGCCGCCGAAAGAGGACAGGCCGCCGTGCCAGATGGAGAAGACATCGGACGGGGCGTGGCTGTAGTAGCTCAGGTTGGAGAGCACGTGGAGCGTTCGTGCGCCGACCACGGCGGACAGGATGATCCACAAGAAGACCGGGACCAACCAGTCGGTGGCGTAGCCGGCGCGCTGGAGCCGCCGTTCGAAGTAGGTGAATCCGAACCAGAAGGTGAGCGCGAGCCCGATGCCGTAGGTGTGGACCTGCAGTGGCCCGATATGGAAGACGACGGGGATCGGTTTCATGGCACGCCGGGTGCCAGGTTACGACCGGGGAGTGGGTGCGCGACGCCGGGGCTTACGGGCGTCCGGCGCCGGCGAAGCCGGAGCCGAGGCGGAGGCTGGTCAGGTGCACATTTGACCCGGTTTGCGGGGCTTCGATCATGGTGCCGGGGCTGACGTACATGGCGACGTGCTCAGAGCCGCCCGGGCCGTAGAAGAGGAGGTCGCCCGGCTGCAGGTCGCTCAGAGGCACTGGGGTGGAGGCGGCCATCTGGCCGCCCGAGTAGTGGGGCAGTCCGACGCCGACCTGGCCCCAGGACCAGGCCGTGAGCCCGGAGCAGTCGAACCCGGGATTGGCCGAACCCTTGGGGGACTCGGCGCCCCATTGGTACGGCACACCGATCTGGCTTTCGGCCGCCTGGACCGCACCGGCGCCACCAGGGGCAGTCGGCGGCGGGGCGGCCTGACTGAGGCCGGACGCGTTGGCCGAATTTGAATTGGATTGGGCGGCGGCTGTTGCAGCAGCCTGAGCGGCGGCAATGCGGGCGGCGGCGGCCTGCGCTGCGGCGGCGGCCTGCGCTGCTTGTTGCTGCGCGACCAGTGTGGCGATCTGACCATTCTCCTGGGCCAGGGCGCTTGACTGCGCTTGCTCGGCTTGCGCGTTCTGGTTGATGGCCCCCTTCTCGGTGTTCACGGCCGATTGAGCCTGTGTCTGCTGCCCCTGCAGTTGGACCTGCTGCGCCGCCAGTGTGTTCTCGGCTGTGTGCAGGTTGGCCACGGCGAGGGCAACGTCGCCTTCGGCAATCTTGTTGTATTCGGTTGCCGCACCCAATGTCTTTTCGTTGTTGGAGAAGATCGGGTTGTCGGTCGTCGCCGAGCCGTCCGTGATGTAGTTGGAGACGGCCGCCATTGACAGCGTCTTGCGGTCAGTAGCCACCAGATGCTGGTCCGATGCAATGGATGCCTGGGTGGTGGCGATGCTGGTGTTGATCTGGGACAGGTGGTAGGAGGCAGCGTCGTATCTCTGGCTCAGGGTGGACATCTCGGCCTGCGCCGCGGCCAGCTGGGATTCGATCTGGGCGGCCTTGGCCCGGGCGCTCGAGATGGCGTCACCGGCGGCGGGGCGCGTGACGGCAACCACAGTGCTTGAGCACACTGTGACAACGGTCATAGCGGGAATACCGACCCGCCGGAGCAGCCGAGCGCTCCGAGATGACCGCGGCGTGGAGTGGCTTGTGGCCCGCTCTACGTCAGTCACTATGGGCAACATTCTTATCGGGTGGCGGTAGCCGATTCAAATACTCAGGCTGAAAAACGGCCGAATCTGGTAGCACTCTTGGTGGGAAACACCAGTTCAGGGCCGATGAAGGAGAAATTCAAACTTTTCGTGAACGAATTCCCATGTTGGTCGGCCCAGTCACGGGCTACGGTCGACCGTCATGGGCGACATGATCGAATTTCCAAGCAATGGGGCAACCGCCGTCGGCTATTTGGCCGTGCCCGAAGACGGAGCGGGGCCCGGTGTGATCGTGATCCAGGAGTGGTGGGGCCTGGTCGATCACATCAAGGACGTGTGTGACCGCTTCGCCGCCGCCGGCTTCGTGGCGCTGGCACCAGATCTCTACCACGGGGTAACGGTGGCCGAGCCCGACGAGGCGGGCAAGGCGATGATGGCCCTCAAGATGGACGGTGCGGCCCGCGACTTGAGTGGCGCCGTCGACGAGGTGGTACGGCGCAGTGCCGGAGACCACATTGGCGTCATCGGTTTCTGCATGGGCGGGGGGCTGGCGCTGGTGCTCGCTACCCAGCGTCCAGATGCTGTGGCCGCAGTGGTGCCCTGTTATGGCGTCATCCCGTGGCCCGACGTGCAGCCGGACTATGGCGCGCTGTCCGCCGCCGTACTCGGCCACTATGCGGGCAACGATGACTTCTTCACGCCCGAGGCGGCGAATGCCTTGGGCGAGCAGTTACGCGGCCTGGGCAAGGACGCCGAAATTGTCGTCTATCCAAATACCGACCACGCCTTCTTCAACGATGCCCGTCCCGAGGTGTACGACGCCGAGGCGGCGCGCACCGTGTGGGAGCGTTCACTGGCCTTTTTCTCCTCGCACCTGAAGTAGCCCAGCGCCTCGAAGTGTGGGCGGATCGGTTTGTTACCATCGGCCCATGACCGCACGCTCACGTGATCTGCCCCGCCGCTCCTGCCTGTCCACTCCGGGGTCCAATGAGAAGTTCCTGGCCAAGGCGCCGAGCGTCCCGGCCGACATGACATTCCTCGACCTCGAGGATGCGGTGGCGCCGCTGGAAAAGGAGAGCGCCCGCCCCAAAGTGGTCGACGCCATCAAGAACCTGCCCTGGGACGATCGGGTGCTGTGTGTCCGGGTCAACGCCTGGGACACCGAATGGACCTATGGCGACGTGATAGAGGTGGTCGGCAGTGCGGGCGAGCGCCTGGACGAGATCATGTTGCCCAAGGTGCAGTCGGCGGCGGAGATCATCGCCCTGGACCTCCTGCTGACCCAGGTCGAGAAGAAATCAGGGCTGCCGGTGGGGCACATCGGCATTGAGGCCCAGATTGAGACCGCTCGTGGCCTGATCAATGTCGACGAGATCTGCGCCGCCTCCCCCCGTCTCGAGACCATCATCTTCGGCCCCGCCGACTTTGCCGCCAGCATAGAGATGCCGGTGCTGACCGGTGGCATCGAGATCCCCGAGTACCCGGGCGACCACTTCCACTATGTCTTCAGCCGCATCCTCATGGCCGGTCGGGCCAACGGCCTGCAGGTCATTGACGGGCCGTTCCTCAAGGTGCGTGAGCTCGATGCGTTGCGCCAGTACGCCCTGCGTTCCCGCATGTTGGGTTACGACGGCAAGTGGGCCCTGACCCCGGATCAGGCTGCCGTCCTCAACGAGGTGTACTCGCCCACCCAGGAACAATTCGACCGGGCCTTCGACATCCTCGACGCCTACCAGCAGGCCACCGAGGGGGATCGCAAGGGCGCAGTGATGTTCGGGGACGAAATGATCGACGAGGCGAGCCGGAAGATGGCCATCAAGTTCGTCAGCCGAGGTACCCGCGCCGGTCTGTCTCGCAGCCCGGGCTGAATCTCAGCCGATCAGTCGTCGGGCGATCACTTTCAGGGCCAGGGTCTCATCGGCTCCCTCGAAGATGGACAGCACCCGGGCGTCGACGAAGTAGCGGCTCACTGGGAACTCCTCGGCGTAGCCCATGCCGCCGTGAATCTGCATGGCCTCACGGGTCACCCACTCGGCGGCCCGGCACACATAGGCCTTGACCATGGACGCTTCGAGGGTGCCCTCACCCCGCGCCATCAGGCGGGCCACCTGGTACGAGCACTGCCGGGTGGCCTGAATGATGACCGCCATGCGGCCCAACTTGGCCTGGGTCAGTTGATAGTCCCCGATGGGTGACCCGAAGACGGTGCGCTCGGTGGCGTAGGCGACGGCGGCCTCATAGGCGGCCTGCATCACTCCGAGGGCACGGGCTGCGGTCTGGAGCCGGCCGTTCTCGAAGCCCTGCATCTGGAGGTAGAAGCCCTGGCCCAGCCCATCGGCACCCCCGACCAGGTTGGCTCCGGGCACGAACCAATTCTCGAAGGCCAATTCATAGGAATGCATGCCCCGGTAGCCCAGGGTGTCGATCGGACGGCCTTCGAGCCGACCCGGCCCGATCCCACCGGGACGGTCGGCCTCGTCCTGGGTGAAGACGAAACCATGGCCGTCACCGCGGGGCTTCTCCACCACGAACATGGAGAGTCCCCGGTGCGTCAGGGCGCGATCGGGATCCGTGCGGGCCAACAGCATGAGGACGTCGGCCCGAGCGGCGAAGGTGCACCATGTCTTGACGCCGTTGATCAACCATCCACTCCCTGCTGGCGTGGCCGAGGTGACGATACCGGCCACGTCGGAGCCGAAATCGGGCTCGGTCACCGCCACCGCGGCCAGGATCTCCGCCGAGGCCAGCTTGGGCAGCCACTGCTTCTTCTGCTCCTCGGTGCCGCCGTAGACGAGGGCACGGGTCAGGATTTCGGGGCGTGTGATGAGGGATCCGCCCACGCCGAGGGATCCCCAGCTCAATTCCTCGGTGGCCACCACCATGCCCATGTAGTCGCTCTCGCCGCCACTGGCGAAGCCCTCGAACTCCTCTGGCACCGAGAGCCCGAACCCTCCCAGCTCGGCCAAGCCTTCGATCACCTCTTCGGGGATGTCCCCGTTCTCGCGGTGCACGTGCTCGGCGTGCGGTCGCACCTTCTCCTCCGCAAAACGGTGAAAGGTCTCACGCACGAGCTCGAAGTCCTCGCCCAGGTGCCGTGGCCCTTGAGTGGTGGCCAAGCCGGCCAGGACGGCCGGGTCACGCTGGGCCGCCATGAAGCCGGCGACCGGCGCGGCCCACCCGACGTCGACCCCCCAGGCCGCTTCACGGCCCGAGAGACGACCAGCCAGATCCGCCATAACGTCGGCCACGAACGCCGTGGCGATGCGCTCCTCGGTCTCCCCCAGCGCGCCGTAGGCCAGCGTCGCCCGGGCCGTGGCCACCGCCGCGGCCGTGTGCGCCACGTCATAGGCCACGACCTGGTTGGCCTCGACACCGCCGCTCTCGCGCACGGCGGCGCACCCTTGGTCCACGAGATGTTGGGCCAACTCGACGGCCGTCGCGGCCTCGGCCAGAGCTGAAGACGTGGACTTCACCATGGGGAGCGACCCTACTGGCTCGACTCGCCGTCCCCCGCTGCCGGACGACGGCCGATGACGGTGACCAGCGGGGGCAGCACGACCGGTTCATCACCAGGGTCGATCCCGGTGAGCGATTCGAGGTACTGGGCCACCGGTCCCGGGCCGACCCCGGCCGGCGCTTCGGCCCAGGCATCAATGACCTCGAGGCCGGCCTGGCGGACGAGAGCAGGGAGCAGGGCACCGATGTCCGGGTGGCGGGCCTCGGGCATGGACATGGGCAGGCCATCGATGCGACCGGCCGACGTGATGGGCTCCTGGGCCACCACCCAGGCCCCGGGCTTGACCACGGAGGCCATCTGGCGCACGACGACGATGGGGTCATGCACATGGAGCAGCAGGAAGCGGCAGAAGGCCAGGTCGACCTGTTCGGGCAATGAAAGATCCTCACCGGCCTGGGTCAGCGCGATGACCTGGGCGTGAGCGGCGGCGGCCCGGGCGACTTCGTCGCGGGCGAGTGGGTCGCTGTCGACGGCGTAGACCCGGCCGTCACGCCCCACCATTTCGGCCAGGGCCACCGAGACATCGCCACCTCCGGCTCCGACATCGACACAGCGCCAGCGGGCGCCGAGTCCGAGGCGGTCCAGTGCGGTGGCCAGGGGACGCCGGTACACGTCGTCGCGCAAGCCCGTGAGCTCACTCACCCGGCGATCCCGACCCCATTGGCAGCTTCATGCCACCGCACTCTATGGCGGGGCCGGGAGCGGCCCACGGTGATGGCCGCCTCATGAGGTGCCACCTCTGCGAGGGCAGGAAGACCGTCAGCAGCATGACGACGGTGGTCGCCATGAGGGCGGGCCACCACAGATCGATGTCGTGCACCCGGTGGTTGCCCAGAACCATGGAGAACACCGAGGACGCGGCGCAGATGCCGAACCGGGTCCAGCTGCCGCGCCGGGCCAGGAGGAGGCACAGCGCAGCGACCGGCCAGAAGTAGTACCAGTTGAGCTCGGTTTCGAGGAGAAGTCGGAGGAAGATGGCCACGGCGGTCATGGCCAGGACGGTGGCCAGGTCGTGGCGTCGGCGGCACACCACCACGCAGATGGCCGCGCCCACGACGGTGGCCACCAGCCGGGTCGGACCGCCGCCCACCACTCCCGGTCCAAGAGACGGCGCCCAGTGGGTCAACGGTGTGAAGGAGATGTACTTGAGTTGGAAGGGCTGGCGGACGAGCACCTCGAGGGTGAGGTGCGTCTCGCCGATGAGCGGCGGAACGAGCACCAGCAGGCTGGGGATGGCGAGGCGCCATGACAGCTTGGCGGCGGCTCGCCAGCTCAGGCGGGCCAGGATCGGCGCCACGCCCAGCACGGCGAGGGGTTGGAATGCGATGGCGGCCCCCAGGATCCAGGCCGCCTTCGGCGCCGCGCTCGTTCCCTCGCGTTCGAGGGCCAGGGCAGCCCACAGGAGGAGTGAAAGGGCAACGCAGTCCTCCGGGTGCCCCCAGCCGACCACGACGTTGGCCACGGCCAGACCACCGCACAGGGCGAGAAGCAACCGGTCCCGCTCCGAAAAATGCCAGTGCCGGGCGACGGCATCGATCGCGAACAGGGCCGAGGAGCCGATGAGGATGGCTGCCGGCCCGAGGAGGAACCACAACCCGATGGGCTCGCCGGTCTGGTGGACGGGACGGGACAGGCCGAGCAGTTGCCCCAGGAGGATGACCGGGGCCAGTGCGAATTCGAAGGCCGGCGGCGATGTGAGGGCGCCGTTGTGGACGTAGATGTACGAGAAATGCCCGTGGACCAGGGCCGACGAGCTGCCGGCGAGGTCCCACAGGTCACTGGGCGCCGAGAGCTTGAGCCTCCCACCGTGGACCGCGGCCAGCCCGAAGATGCTGTAGGCCAGGCCGCCCACCAGCATGGCCACCGTGGCGATGATGGGTGCGCTCCGATGCTCAGCCCACGCTGACATCCGGTGCACTGTCTCCCCTTCCCGCACGGCCGCCACGCGCCCTGGAGGGGGCGCGGACCGCCCCTCACCGACGTGTCTGCGGACCCATTCCCCGGGGCAGTTTGCCAGTCCTCATTCTGGCACCTTTCCCGGCCTATATCCTCCTCATCGTGAATGTGACGATGTTGCTCTGTGACGCGGCCCAGGTTTCCGACGGGAAGCTCTATATCCTCGGCGGGGGTTGGAGTATGACCGGCCCTGATCCCGTGCCCTCGGCCGTGGCGCTGAAGATCGATGTCGACTGGCACGAGGCTGAGACGTCGCACCATTGGGAGCTCTTCTTGGAGGATGCCGACGGCCGCCCCGTCATGATGGAGACGTCTGACGGGACCCAACCGGTTGAAGTCCGCGGTGAATTCACCGTGAGCCAGCCGCCGGGCATTCCCGAAGGCTCGCCCATCGATGTGGCGCTGGCCGTGAATCTCGGACCCATCCCGCTGTCGCCCGGCACCCGCTTCGCCTGGCGCCTGACCATTGACGGCGAGTCGCTCCCAGGTGCCTCCCTCGGCTTCACGACGCGACCGCGTCAAGACCCGGCGGAATGACCGTCTACGACCGTCCGTTCGGCCGCTACCTGGAGGACTTCGTCCCCGGCGATATCTACCGGCACTGGCCGGGCAAGACGGTCACCGAGTACGACGATCACCTCTTCTGCATGATCACCATGAACCACCACCCGCTGCACACCAACACCTGGTTCGCCGAGCACGAGACCGTGCAGGGCAAGAACGTCGTGGTGGGCAACCTCGTCTACTCGCTGGCCCTGGGCATGAGTGTGCCCGACGTGAGCGGATCCTGTATCGCCAACCTTGAGGTCGAGTCCCTGCTGCACCGCTCGCCCACCTTCCATGGCGACACCATCTACGCCGAGACGCGGGTGCTCGAGGCGACGCCATCGAAGACCAAGGACGACCGGGGCATTGTCAGCGTCGAGACCAAGGCGTTCAACCAGCACGGCGACGAGGTCTGCTACTTCCGGCGCAAGCTCATGGTGTGGAAGGCGGCGCACGCCCCGGAGCGCCGCCGCCCCTACGCCGACGACGTCTGGGACTGAGGGCCTCACGGCCGACCGGGTCCGGCGCTTCCGGCGCCGGGTCCTCACCTGGGGCGGCGCGCATCGCCGGGACCTCCCGTGGCGGCACACCCGTGATCCGTGGCCGGTGCTGGTCAGCGAGATCATGCTGCAACAGACCCAGGTGGACCGGGTGGTGCCGTACTACGGGTCCTTCCTCGGCGCCTTTCCCACCGTGTCGGACTGTGCCCGGGCCCGGCCGGCCGACGTCGTCCGTCTCTGGTCGGGCCTGGGCTACAACCGGCGGGCCCTCAACCTGCACCGGGCGGCGGTGGTCATCGTCGAAGCGCACGGCGGTGTCGTCCCAGAGGACGATCGTGCGCTTCGTGGGTTGCCCGGCGTGGGCCCGTACACGGCCCGGGCCATCCGATCGTTCGCCTTCGGGCTCAATGCGGCCACCGTCGACACCAACGTCGTGCGCGTCCTGGCCCGCTGTGTCCACGGGTCCCCTCTGACGACCGGCGCGGCCCAGGAACTGGCCGACCGCCTTGTCCCCGCCGGCCAGTCGTGGGAGTTCAACCAGAGCATGTTCGACCTGGGAGCCACCGTGTGCACGGGCTCGCGCCCGGACTGCCTTCGGTGCCCCCTGCGCCAGCAGTGCCGCTGGCGCCGGCGCGGGTTGACCGAACCGGATCCGTGGCGGGCCAGCCAGTCGGTGAAGACCCAGTCCCGCTTCGCCGGTTCTGACCGCCAGGGGAGGGGACGCCTGCTCACCTCACTGCGCACCGGCACCGTGGGGCGGGATGCGCTGGCACCGGCCTGCGGGTGGCCCGATGACGGGCCACGGGCGGAGAGGATCGCCGAGGATCTGGTGGCCGAGGGGTTCGCCGAGTGGACGCCCGGGGTGAACCCGGTGCTCCAACTTCGGTGACCGGGAGGGTCAGGAGGCCAGGAATTCCACGATGCGCCGGTTGACCAGGTCCGGTTGCTCGAGATGGAGGAAGTGCCCCGCGGCGTCGACGATCTCCATGTCGGATCCCTCGGCCAGGAATTGGAGAGGTTCGCCGATGGAGCCGAGCAACATGCAGGCGTCGTCGCGGCCGTGCAGGTAGAGCGTGGGCTTCGGCGTCGGTGCCATGGAGGCCGCTTGCTCGTCCGCCAGCTCGGGGACCTGGAGCTCGGGGAGGTAGAGGGCCCGGTAGTAACCGATGGCGGCGGTGATGTGGGCCGGGTCGCCAATGGACTCCTTGACCTTCGCCACGTCCCATGTCCCGTCGTAGCCGGGCGACCAGTCGGCCCAGAGGCCGTCGATGAACGAGAAGTCGTCGAGGGGGAGGGCCATGTCGGCCAGGGGTGAGAGGAAGAAGAACATGTACCAGCTGCTCTGGAGTTGGGCGTAGCTGAAGAGGGACATCCCGATGGCTGAGGTCGGCGGGACCGCGGCCGCCGCCGCCCGCCGCCACCGGTCCGGTTGGTGGGCCACGGCGCCGTAGGTGGCCAACGCCCCCCAGTCATGCCCGATGATGACGGCGTCGTCCCCGCCCCCGAGGGCTTCATGCAGCGCGTTGGCATCGCGCACGACGGCGCCGATCTGGTAGTGCCCATCGACCGGGATCTGGGTGGGGGCGTAGCCCCGGAGGAACGGGGCCACGGCGTGGAATCCGGCCTGGGCCAACTCGGGAAGGAGGTGGCGCCAGGTGTGGGCCGAGTCAGGGAAGCCGTGCAGGCAGAGGGCCAGGGGCCCGTCGGCCGGTCCGGCCTCGAAGTAGGCAAATTCAAGTCCGTTGGCCGAAACTGTCCGATGGCCCATGGCGGTCAAACGTATCGTCCGAGTCGGGGGTATCGTCCAATCAGTGAACGTCACGTTCTATGGCGTCCGGGGGTCTTGTCCGTGTTCGGGGGATCGCTACCGGCGATATGGGGGGAATACCTCATGCCTGGTCGTCGATATCGACGGTGACGAGCCGCTCATCCTCGACCTCGGCACCGGGCTGCGCGCGTTGGGCGATGTCCTCCTCAAAGGGGTGAGGGCACTGGGGACGCCGCTCCACGCCACCGCCCTCCTGACCCATCTCCACTTCGACCACATTCTGGGGCTGCCCTTCTTCGGGCCGTTGCACGACCCGGGGGCCCGGCTGACCGTGCACGGTCCGACCCAGCCCAAGGGAAGCCTCAAGGACGCGCTGCATGCGGCGGTGCAGCCCCCGGTGTTCCCGATCCACATGGAGCAATTCCGAGGCGAGATAATCACCATCGATACCAAGGACGAGGACTTCTCCATAGGCTCGGCCAAGATCACGGCGCGGTCCGTTCCGCACAGCGGGAGCACCCTGGGCTACCGCATTGAGGCCGAAGGCCGCACCATGGCTTACCTGTCCGATCATCAGGCCCCCCTCGACCGGCGAACGATTCCCGAATCGGTGCTCGAGCTGTGCCAGGGCGTGGACCTCCTGGTGCACGACGGGCAGTACACCGACGACGAGTTCTCGGCCAAGACCGATTGGGGTCACTCGACGGCCGCCTTCGCCGTCCACGTGGCGGCCGAAGCAGGGGCGAAGCATCTCATGCTGTCGCATCACGATCCCTCGCACAACGACCGCGACATCGACCGCATCCTCACCCAGGCTCGGCGGCTGCCCGAGGCCAAAGGCGTGGGGGAGATCTCATCCGCCCACGAGTCCCAGTCCGTCGATCTCGGCAAGGCATAAGGGCAGAGATGTCGGGCCTCGACCAGGCCCGGTTCCGCGAAGTCCTCGGGCACTTCGCCACCGGTGTCACCATCGTCACGGCATGCGAGGAAGGAGAACCTGTCGGATTCTCGTGCCAGTCGTTCGGCGCCCTGTCGCTCGATCCGCCCATGGTGATCCTGGCTCCGGCCAAGAGCTCGACCAGCTGGCCCCGCATCGCGGCAGCCGGTGCCTTCTGCGTCAACATCCTGGGGGAGCACCAGGAGGCGGTGTGCCGGGCCTTCGCCCTGTCGGGCGGGGACAAGTTCGACGGCGTGAATTGGTCACCGGGGGTGACGGGGTCTCCGGTGATCGACGGCTCGCTGGCCGTGCTCGAATGCACCCTGGGAGAGATCTTCGAAGGGGGTGACCACGAGCTGGTCACCGGCCACGTCGTGGCTATGGAGGTCGGTGAGGGCGCCCCCCTTCTCTTTTACCGAGCAGGGTTCGGGCACTTCGTCTCCTGAAGGCGGCGCTGCTACCGTTCCGCCGATGCCCGAACTCATCGTCTCCACCATCATTGACGACGTCCTGCTCGTTCGCCCCGATGTCCACGGCGACGCGCGGGGGCGCTTCGTGGAGACCTATCGCCGCCACTGGCTTCCGCTGGGCCGTGAAATGGTGCAGGGCAATCGCTCCGAGAAGCAAGCTGGTGCGGTGGTCGGGTTGCACTACCACCTGCACCAGGCCGACTACTGGTACCTGCTGCGCGGGCGGGCCCGCGTGGTCCTACACGATCTGCGCCAAGGTTCGGCGACCGACGGGGCGACCGAGGTGATCGACCTGGATGGAGATGTCGACCAGGGTCTGTTCATCCCGCCCGGCGTGGCGCACGGCTTCGGCGCGCTGACTGACCTCCTTTTGTGGTACCTGGTCGACAGCTACTACAACGACTCGGACGAGCTCGGCCTGGCCTGGGACGATCCGGCCGTGGGTGCTGACTGGGGGCTGAGCGATCCCGTCCTCTCCCAGCGCGACCAGGCCAATCCCCGCCGAGCTGAGATCCCTGATGGCATCCGGCCGCGGATGGTCATGCGCACCTAGGGCCGGGAGGGCCTCTATGAGGTTTGGCATCTTCTACGAGCACCAGCTTCCGCGCCCGTGGGGCCCCGACGCCGAGCACACGCTGCTCAAGGACGCACTGGACCAGGTGGAGCTGGCCGACCGGCTCGGCTTCGACTACCTCTGGGAGGTCGAGCACCACTTCTTGGAGGAGTACTCGCACTCCTCGGCGCC
>PNAT01000065.1 GCA_003169675.1 Acidimicrobiaceae bacterium | reverse complement strand
TTGGACGACAGGGGCCATGGCCTTCCCCACCATGGTAGGGGGGGTGGGTCCGGGGGTTCCAAGCGGGGTCCCCGTCCCACCGTAGGTTCAGGGCAACGACCAGACCCAGGCGTAGCTGAAGGGCCAGTCGCGGCAGGCCTCCCAGCTGGGCTTGAGCCGGATGAATTCGTCATCTACCAATTGCTCGTGGAGCTCGGAGGCCTGGAATCCGGTGCCACCAGCCGCAGCCATGTGCTCGCCGAGGAGATGGACATGGGTCTCGATGGCCAGCGTGTCCCCGTCGGTCGAGTCGAAGTGGGTGGGCATGCCGGTCGACATGATGAAGAAAGGATGGAAGCCCACCATGACAAATGTCGCCGGCGGTACCAACAACCGCCTGGCCTCTTCGTAGAGCGGCCCCAGGTCGGGCAGGTGTTCGTCCACCAGGCAGCACACGACGAGGTCATATGCACCAGTGTCGAGGCCGGTCGATCGGACGTCGCCGTGGACGAGGCGATCGTGCACGCCTCTGGTGCGGGCCAACTGCAGCATCTCGGGGGTGATGTCCACCCCGTCAATGGGGAAGGGACCTATTGTCCTGAGCCACGAGGCCGTGCGACCCGAACCGCATCCGAGGTCGGCCGCCCGGGTGACCCCGTCCCAGGGCACAGAGGCAATGCGATTGAGCAGAGCCAGATCCATGCAATCCTCGACGGTGGACTCATAGGTCGGGGCCCACGCCCCGTACCCGGCGGGGACGGACGTCGTCGTGTAGTGGCGACGGTCAAATCGATCGAAGCTCGGCATGGTGCCCCCTATTGCATGTGGGGCAATGCGGTGATGGCGTCGAGCGAGGTGCCGGATTCGCCCCTCGCTTCCCGGCGACCGAATTCACGCAGGGCCACCTCGTGAGCCACCAGGAGTTCTGACGCCTCATTCTCGGAGGGGTCCAGCTCGCCGATGCGCCTGTACAGCGCCAGGTACTGCGTGGTGATCGCCTCGAACGAGCCCACGAGATCGGCCCATGTGGTGGTGGCCAGGGCATCGGCCAACCCCTCGGCCGCACTGACGGTGTCGGGGTCGGGCTCGGTGGAGATCCCGGCCCGCACCAGGGAGGGGACAAGGGCTTCCTTGGTCTTGCGTTCCAAGGTGCTGAGCACCCTCATCTTCCGGGCCTGGTCCGCGGCGAGACGGTCGGCCAGACGGGTGAAGAGGATCTCGCCGAGGATCTCGCCCTGGTAGGACTTGATCCAGAGCGAGTCCACCCCGTCGTCCGGCGAGAAGATGGCCTCGGGTGCTTCAGCCTCGGTGTCGGTCATGATGGCGACGTTAATTCCTTCCCGCCTGCTTGTCTTGCGCAGCGAGGTGGGCTGAACTCGTGGCCCAGGTACCCATGGCGACCATCCTGCTTCCCATCCCGTCCCACGATTTCGATCCGACCGAAGTGGCGGTCAGCTCGCACGTCCTGACAGAGCGGGGCCACGAGGTGGTGTTCAGCACTCCCTCCGGAGAGCCGGGACAGGCGGATGACATCATGCTCACGGGTCGGGGCTTGGACCCTTGGGGCATCATCCCCCTGGCGCGCAACGTCACCGTGGTCGGGCGAATCCTGGGGGCCAACACCGACGCCCGGGAGGCGCACACTGAACTCCTGCGCGACCCCGGCTTCGGGTCGCCGTTGCCCTGGCGAGATGTGCGCGGCGAGAACTTCGACGGCCTCCTCCTTCCCGGGGGTCATCGAGCCCGCAGCATCGACCCGACCTCCGGCCGGTCGGTCCTGTACGGCCGGCGCACCACCGCCCTGACCTGGCAACTCGAGCGCGCGGCCTGGGCCGTGGGCCGGCGCACCCGCTTCTGGGACCCGCACTACTACCGGACCTATCGGGAAGGCCCGGGGCAGCCGGCCGGCCACATGTCGGTGCAACAGGAGGTCACCAGAGCCCTGGCCCGGGCGGAGGACTTCCTCGATGTCGATCCGGGTGTCCCGGATCATTCGATGAAGATGAGCGGGCGGTCCAGAGACACCATGACGGACGCCAGACCGGCATGGGTAGTGCGCGACAAGTCCTATGTGTCGGCGCGCTGGCCCGGGGACGTCCACACCTTCGCGCTGGCCCTGTGCCAGGTCCTGGCCGAGCCGGCCCTGGGAGCTTCGGGCTAGGTCGGGCGCGAGAGGGACGCCAGGAGTTCCTGGACGTCCACCGTCTTCGGATCATCGGGACCGAGGGTGGTGAGGCGCACGTTCAGTACGAAGCGCACCAATTGGGATGCCTGGTCCACCTCGTGGAGTTCGGTAAGCGTCGTGGCCAAATTGAGCGCGGCCAACAGTGCTTCGGCGCTCTCCCCGCGCCCTATCGACACGTATCTCGCCAGAATCTCTTCTTGGAGGGCCCGGGCATGGTCGAGGTGCCCGAGCTTCTTGGACACATTGGCCTGCCACGCCATGGCCACCAGGGTCTCGGGGTCTTCCCGGCCGTGAGCCAGGACCCTGCCGTCAACGACGTGTGCCAGCAGGGGTCCGGCATCCTCGTGGTGGCCCAGTCTGATCAGGCACGTGGCCAGTCTCAATTCGGCGGTCAAGGTGGACCCGTCCTCGGGTCCGAGGGTGCCCCGCAGCGCCGTCACGATCTGTTCCCGGAGCGCCACCTCGTCCGATGCCCGATCTTGCCTGGACAACTGATCCGCCACGTCGATCATCGCCTTGACCGAGAAGGAGGAATCCGGGCTCTTGTTGCGATGGGCCCAGGCGAGCACATCCTGGGACTGCTTCAGTTCCTCTTCCGGACGTACCTCGGCACCCCGCATCATGCGCTGCCCCAGGCGTTGGACCCGCTGCTCGCGCTTGCTCAGGGGTGATCCCGATGTGTGAGCACGGGGCCTCTCCGGCCTCATAGCGTGACCACGGTGATCAGGGCCGAGGTGTTCAGGCTTGCCCCGTTCCAGAGTTTTGCCGCCAGCGCACCCAGGGCGACGCCCGGAAAGAAGCGGATGCCCCACAGCATGAGCGCAACAACCGCAATGCCCGTGGGGGGCCATACGGCGGTCACGTTGGTGTTGGCGAAGGCAAGCCCGAGGCTGAGACTCCCGACGACCGCATAGGAAACGGCAATGGCGACCACCAGGAGGAGGTAACCGAACGGCTGGTTGATGCGACGACCAGCAGTCGCCGGCGTGGCAACAGCCGGGGTCGCAGGATCCAACCCGTCGCCAGATGACGCTGCCATGTTCCCCCTCCCCAATCCTGCCGCGGCGCTCCCCGGTCCTCGTGCACCTGAGCGCCATACGTCAATTGACCCCATGGCCCTCTCCTCGGGAGGGATGCCTCACGGCGCCAGCGGGCCCTTCCTCGACGTGTGTGCTCCAAGAATGAAGGAAACCGGTCTCTGCACCGACAAGGCGATCTCAACGCTTGCCCAATTAGTCGGGTGGGAAGAAGGCCTATGAGCGCAGGACCAGGTCAAATGATGACGGTGCCATCACGTTCCCGAAGTAGTGGTCCTCCGCCTCGGCCCACCGGGACTCCCAATCGGCCCGATAGTGCCCTCCCTCCCGTTGGAGCAGGCGCCTCCGGCGTTCCTGGTCGCCGATCTTGAGCAGGACCCGAACGGACAAGAAGTCGGAGAGCTCGGGTCGGGCTCTATACGCTCCCTCGAGGATCACCACGTCAGCCGGTGGGCAGGTCACGGGCTTGATTGAGAGGCTCCCGTCGTCCGCCTCCCAGTCCGGGAAGCCATGATGCCGCCCGCCCTTGCGCCAGGTTGTCGAGCACCGAACACTGCCGGCGCCAGTCGAAGGCATGAGCCACCTTCTGGGGAGCCGTCATGGCGTCCCAAAAATCCGGCGTTCTCCCGGCGTAGAAATCGTCGCCGTCGATCACCCTGGCCCCGGTGCGCTCGGCCACGGGCGGCCGCCAGCGTGGACTTTCCGGCCCCACTGCGCCCATCCAGGGCGACCAGCAGCGGAGTTGTGGTGACCCCCGCCATCTCTTCGAGGAGCCGAGCCAGCACGGGCTCGGCTGGCTGAGCCCGTACCATCAGGCTCAGGGTAGCGACCTCAGCTCGTGGTGAGACGCCCCAGGCCGACGTCGCTGAGCAGGTTCGAGAACTGGTTGGAGAGCCAGGTGACGTTGTCGGTCAGCAGCAGGATCCCGAAGGCCACCAGGACGATGCCGCCCATCAGGTTGATCACCCACACACCACGGCGAGCCCGAGCGATGACGGCGGTCATCCGCCCGAAGGCCAGGCCGGTCCCCACGAAGGGCACGGCGAGTCCGAGCGAGTAGGCGAAGAGGAGCAGCACTCCTCCGGCCAGGGTCCCGTTGCTGGCGGCCAGGCTCAGCACGACGCCGAGCACCGGTCCCACGCACGGGGTCCAGGCGAAGGCAAACGCCATTCCCATCACCGGGGCGGCCCACAGGCCCAACATGGACGGGCGCACGTCGAAGCGACGTTCGCCGGTGAGACGGCTCACCAACCCGAGCGATCCGGACCCCAGGTTGGCCCAGACCCGACCGGGCACTGCACCGAGGAGGAGGAGGAAGCCGAGCACGAGCACCACGACACCGCTCACGTGGGAGAGCCCTATGGCGTGGGGTTTGAGCAAGCGCCCGATGCTCGAGGCGGTGGCCCCCAGCGCCACAAAGACGACGGTGAAACCTCCCACGAACAATCCGATGCCTCGCAGCACTGGCCGCCTGGTGCGGGACGGGAAGGCTCCGCCATCGTGGGACGTCAGTTCGGCTACCGAGAGCCCCGACACCATGGACAGGTAACCCGGGACGAGCGGCAGCACACAGGGCGAAAGGAAGGAGACGATCCCCGCACCGAAGGCGACCAACATGCCGAGCGGGTTGGCCGAGATGACGGCAGGAAAGAAGAGCGCTGGAGCCCCCGGCTACCTGAGGTCGTTGCGAATCAGGTCCAGATCGGCCTCGACCATCATGGTGACCAGGCCGGGGAAATCGACATCCCGCTTCCACCCCAGGACCTCATGCGCCTTGGTCGGATCGCCGACCAGCAGATCGACCTCAGCCGGACGCAAGTATCGGTCGTCTATGAAGACATGCTGTTCCCAGTCAAGGTCGGCGGCGGCGAAGGCCAGGCGGCAGAGCTCGCGCACCTCGTGCGTCTCTCCTGTGGACACCACGTAGTCGTCCGGGCTGTCCTGTTGCAGCATCAACCACATGGCGCGGACGTAGTCGGCGGCAAATCCCCAGTCCCGCTGCGCATCGAGATTGCCGAGCGCCAACTTGTCGTCCAAGCCGTTGGCGATCCGGGCCACGCCGTTGGTGATCTTGCGCGTGACGAACTCCAGCCCTCGGCGCGGGGACTCGTGATTGAAGAGGATCCCCGAGGAGGCGTGGAGGTCGTAGCTCTCCCTGTAGTTGACCGTGATCCAGTGGCCGTAGACCTTGGCCACGCCGTAGGGACTGCGCGGGTAGAGCGGAGTCGACTCAACTTGCGGCACCTCTTGCACCTTGCCGAACATCTCCGACGAGCTGGCCTGGTAGAAGCGGATGTCGGGGTCGACCAGGCGAATCGCATCCAACAGGCGGGTGACCCCGAGGGCGGTCGTCTCCCCGGTGAGCACCGGTTGGCTGAAACTGGTCTGCACGAAGGATTGGGCGGCCAGGTTGTAGACCTCTTTGGGACGGTGGTCCCGCAGGATGTTGATGAGGGACACCTCATCCAACAGGTCCCCGGCCACCAGCTCCAACTTGTCCTGTATATGGGCGATGCGCTCGAAGTTGACGGTGCTCGACCGGCGGACCATGCCGATGACCTCATAGCCCTGCTC
>PNAT01000179.1 GCA_003169675.1 Acidimicrobiaceae bacterium | reverse complement strand
TCCGATGTCTTGCGACATCACATGGTGGGCGAGGGGGGACTTGAACCCCCACATCCTTTCGGACACAGGAACCTGAATCCTGCGCGTCTGCCTATTCCGCCACTCGCCCGAGTGACCGGGCAAGAGTAGTCGCTGGGTTCGACTGCCAGATTCGGCTTGTTGAGCAGGTCAGACGCCCGGCGGACTCCAGACGGGTGCAACGGACAACTAGTCTGAACAGGACCATGGGACTCCAGCAGTTTGAGGAGCGCCTCGAGCGTCTGGTGGAGGGTACGTTGGCCAAGCCGTTTCGAAGCAACCTGCAACCAGTGGAAATTGGTCGGAGGCTGACTCGCGAAATGGATCTGCACCGCCGAGTGGGGGTGCGGGGGCTCATCGCACCAAACGCCTTCGTCGTGACGCTCTCCCCCGATGACGTGAGCCGGTTCTCCAGCTTCATCGACGCCCTATCGCGGGAGCTCTCCGATGCAGCCCGGGAGCATGCCCGGATTGAGTCCTACTCCTTTGTGGGCCCCGTGGAGGTTGAGATCTTCGAAGGGTCCAATTTGAAGGCGGGCCGGTTCACTGTCACGGCCGAGGTGCATGAGAGCGATGATGGCGGCTTCCTGGCCGAATTGGTCTTTCCCGATGGTCGACGGGTGGTCGTGGGGTCCACACCCGTGGTGATCGGGCGGTTGCCCGAATGTGAGGTGGTCCTGCAGGATTCCAATGTGAGTCGCCGCCACGCCGAGGTACGCCGGAGCGGTGACGGGGTCTTCATTACGGACCTCGGATCCACGAACGGGACACGGGTCAACGGCACGCCGGTTCGAGAGCAGATACTTGCCAGTGGGGACGAGGTCAGTGTTGGGTCGACGAGACTCATCTTCGAGATGACGTGAGGGACCCGAATGCCGTGGCTTTCCTCATCGCCACGCAGAATCTCAATGCGGTCCTGCGGGTCATGCAGTGGGCAGTCATCGCACTTATCTTTCTCTTCTTCCTCCGGGTGATCCGGGCCGTCTGGGTGGAGATGAGTCCCGCCACCGTGCGCAAGTCCCGGGAAGAGAGACGACAGGACCGGGACGTGGCCAAGCCGAAGCAACCGGCAATCAAACGCAAACATCTGTATCTGTGTGTCGTCGAGCCCACCGAGCGTCAAGGCCAGATCTTCGATCTCGACGACGAGCTCACCATCGGCCGCTCCCCCGGCTGCGGAGTGTCGACTCCCGAAGACATCTACACCTCCACCCTGCACGCGCGCCTGTTCCGCCGCAACGACCAACTCTGGGTGGAGGATCTCGGTTCGACCAATGGCACCTACGTCAATTCAGAGAAGATCACCCAGGGTCTGAGGCTCGGCAAAGGCGACATGTTGCAGGTCGGGTCGTCGGTGTTCGAGGTCACTCGGTGACCGTTCTGCGGTCCGGATCCGCCACCGATGTGGGGCGGATGCGCAAAGTCAATCAGGACGTTCCCCTCGTGGCTCCCAATCTATTCGCGGTGGCCGATGGCATGGGTGGCCACGTCGGTGGTGAGGTGGCGGCCCGCGTCGCCGTCGACACCTTGCTGGCAGCCTTCACGCGCCAGCCGACCACTTCCGGTCTTCGCGATGCCTTCGTGGAGGCGAATGAGGCAGTCTGGCTGGAGAGCCAGGCCAACAGTGACTTGCGCGGCATGGGGACCACCCTCACGGCGGTGGCGTTGGTCGGTGGCGCAGATGGGCACGACATCCTTGCCCTGGGCAATGTCGGGGATTCGCGGGCGTACGTCTTTTCGGAGGGCCAGATTGTTCAGGTGACGGCCGACCACAGCCTGGCCGAGGAACGGGTCCGCCATGGCGAGCTGACCGAAGAGGAAGCCGCCGTGCACCCACAGCGACACATCCTGACTCGGGCCCTCGGAGTCTCCTCTGACGTGGAGACCGACATGTGGGAACTGCAGCTGCGTTCTGGTGACCGCATCGTGTTGTGCAGTGACGGACTCTCCAATGAGATCGGACTGGAAGACATGGCCGAGGTGTTGCTGTCCGTGGCAGATCCGGAAGTGGCGGCCCAGCAACTGGTCGACGTGGCCAATGACCGTGGTGGGGCCGACAACATCACCGTGGTCGTGGTGGACGTGCTGGTGGGTGAAGAAGACACCAACCCCTCGTCGGTGGTGACACCACTCAGGGCCCGGGCTGGCGGGCTGCCGCCGTTGTCCGCAGCCGCGGCTGCCGCCGCGGGTGATGCCACGCCCGGCGTGGATCCTGCCGAGTCTCACTCGGCAGAAACCTCCGTGGTGCCCGCGGTGGACGCATTGGCACCCGGTGCCCGCCTGGGATTCTCGGGTCAGGGAACAGATCTGAGCGCCGAAGGTCCCCAGAGCGGTGAGTTCTTCCTGGGCAACACCGGCGCAGTCCCGGTGGCTCGCTCGACCACCCGGGTACCGGTGCCTCCCCGGCCCGCCGCCGCCCGCGCTCCGGGCAAGGAGAGCCGCGGGGCGCGTCGCCGCCGCTTGGGGATCCCGCGACGGGTCACTCTGCGGGTCGTGGCCTTCGTCCTTTTGGTGGCGGCCGTCCCAGTCGGGGCCTTCTTCGCCATCCGCTGGTACGCCTATGACAATTGGTACCTGGCGGTGCAGGGACATGAGATCGTCATCAAGCAGGGCCACCCGGGGGGCGTCCTTTGGTTCAACCCCAAAGTGGTGGTGCACTCGGACCTGACGGCGTCGTTCATATTGCCGCAGGGTCTGGCCCAGATTCGCGCCGGCGTGCAGGAGCCCACCTTGTCCGACGCGCAGAACTACCTTGACAACCTCTATCGGCAGTACCTCTTCCAACGGTCGGGCGGCAAGCCCGTCAAGGGCGGAGGCCAAGGCTCCATCGGGCCGAGTGGGGTCCTCCCCAACATCACCGAACCGTCGAAGACGACGTCGACCACCGCATCGCCGACCACCTCAAGCCCTCCCACGTGAGCGAGCCATTCTGATGGGACGGCGTATCCGTTGGCTGGGCCTGGTTATGGTGATCTGCTTCGCGCTGGTTGTCGTCCAGCTGGTCAATATCCAGTTCCGGCGTGCTCCCGCTCTGGCGAGCTCGCCCTACAACCCACGCGTGGCCGCCCTGAGGTTTGAAAATCTGCGCGGCAACATCACGGCCATCGATGGCACCGTACTGGCCAAGTCCGTCCGGGCCACTTCCGGTACCTACCACTACATGCGTGTGTACCCCCAGGGACCGCTCTATGCCGGCCTCACCGGCTTCGACGACATCTATTACGGAGCTCCCGCCGGCATTGAGTACGAGTACAACCAATTCCTGGAGTCGCATCCGCAGAGTCCCCAGAACCTGAGCCAGATGATCTTTGACAAGCCTCCATCGGTTCCCGACGACGTCACCCTGACCATCGACCCCGTGCTCCAGAATGCGGCCTGGCAGGCCTTGACCACCCTGCCCAGGAGCCAGAACAAGGATGGCGCGGTCGTGGTGCTCAATCCGACCACCGGTGCGGTTCTGGCCATGGTCTCAAACCCGACGTACGACCCCAACCAACTGGCCACTCCTGACGTCACACTGGAACAGAACGCCCACTATGCGGATTCCCTGCCCAATGCGCTCGAGCACTTCGCCCCCCTGGCACCGATCGCTACGGAATCGCGCTTTCCGCCCGGCTCAACGTTCAAGGTGGTCACCAGCACGGCCGTGTACAACCTCAAACCGAGCCTGACGAACTACAGCTTCCCGTCCGCGGTCTCCATTTCCTTTCCCGACTCCAACAAGACGCTCAGCAATGACGGGTTCAGTGCGTGCGGAGGCACCATGATCGCCATGCTGCCGGCCTCTTGTGACCCCGGCTATGCCGAGCTCGGGACCAAGGTGGGCGTGTCTGCCATGACCAAGCAGGCCCAGCTCTTCGGCTACTCGATCTATGGGGCACCCAAGCAGTACGTCCCCAATCTCGATCTCCCCGGCGTCGTGCCGTCCACCTTTTCCAACCTGCCCCCGAACAGCCAGGCGCTGCTGGCCTACAGCTCCATAGGGCAGGACAACGACAGCACCACCGCCCTGGAGAATGCGCTGATGGCAGCGGGCATCGCCAACGGGGGTGTGATCATGACCCCCCACCTTATGGAGCAGATCCGTGACAGTCAGGGAAACCTGGTGAGTTCCTACCAACCGACTCCCATGCTCCGGGCCGCCACACAGGCCGCCGCCGCGTCGGTGAACGATCTCATGCTCGGTGTGGCGGCGCACGGCACAGCAGCCGGCGTCGGCTTCCCAGCCGCCTGGAATGTGGCGGTCAAGACCGGCACGGCACAGGTCCAGGCACCCTCCGGGCCAGAGGAGACCGACGATTGGATGATCGGTTTCATGCCGGGCAAGGGAACGCCGAAGCTGGCCATTGCCGTCGTCGTGCCGTACCAGAGCTTCTCGGTGACCGGGGCGGAAGTTGCCGGCCCCATCGTCAAGGCCGTGTTTGCGGCCTACGCCGCCGAGACCCCGAGCCCATGATGGCGAGGTCAGGTGCGTACATTCACCCGGTTCCCTCAGCCTAGGCTCAGGGCGCCATGGATCCGGTTGCCACCCCCCGCGTCTTTTCTGATCGCTATGAGCTGACCCATCTCATCGCCCGGGGGGGCATGGCCCAGGTCTATCGCGCTCGGGACCGTCAGCTTGACCGGCCAGTGGCCCTGAAGGTGCTCTTCCCCGAGCTTTCGGTGGATCGGGCCTTCGTGGAGCGGTTCCGGCGGGAGGCCCAAGCGGCAGCCAATCTCTCCCATCCCAATATTGTCCCGGTGTTCGACTGGGGTGAAGATGACGGCTCGTATTTCATAGTCATGGAATTCGTGGACGGCCGTCCCCTCTCGGCCGTCCTTCGTGAGTCGGAGCCAATGGCACCGCAACAGATCGCCACCATCGGGGCCAGCGTGGCCGCCGCCCTGGCCTTCGCCCATCGCCACGGGGTCGTGCACCGTGACGTGAAGCCCGGAAACGTGCTGATCACGTCGGACGGGCAGGTGATGGTCACCGATTTCGGCATCGCCCGGGCCATGAACACCGAGGAGAGCCTCACGCAGACGGGCGCCGTCATGGGCACGGCGGCCTACTTCTCACCCGAGCAAGCCGAAGGCCACGGTGTCGATGCCCGCAGCGACATCTACTCCCTCGGCGTCGTGCTCTACGAAATGTCGACCGGCAAGCCACCCTTCACCGGAGACTCGCCGGTAGCGGTGGCCTCCAAGCACGTGCGGGAGCATCCCGTGCTGCCTCGAGAGGTCAATCCGGCCATACCGGTTGCCCTCGAAGCAGTCGTCATGAAGGCTATGGCCAAGAACCCTGACGACCGTTACAGCTCGGCAGAGGAGTTCCGGGCCGACCTCCTCCGTTTTGCCGAAGGCCGTCCGGTCGAGGCCGGTGACCACGGCGTCACCCAAGTGGTGTCGGCGGTGGGTGCCACCAGCACCGTCCTGGTGACCGGCCAGACCCGGGCTGTCCCGGTGGGAGGGGTGCCGCTCAGCGCCACCATGTCCGAGGTGCAGCGCCAGGAGCGGACGCGCCGCCTGATCTTCATCCTCGTGGCGCTTCTCGTGGCGCTCGCCGTCATCGCCTATTTCCTCCTGCAGTCCCTGGGTGTCTTCAGCGGATCAGTGACCGTGCCCAACGTGGCGGGGGAGACGGCACAGGCGGCCACCCAGGCATTGCGCAACGACCACTTGACGGTGGGCAGCACCATCCAGCGGACCAGCACCGCCTCCAAGGGCCAGGTCATCTCCACTGATCCGGCGGCCGGCGCCAGTGTGCCCAAGAACACCAGTGTCACCCTGATCGTCAGCAACGGCCCCCATGTGACGTTCGTGACCGTCCAATCGGTCGTGGGGGATGATTTCACCCAAGCCACGCAGATATTGACCAATCAGGGCCTGGCCTTCAAGACGAATTACGTGACCAGCGACAAGCCCACCGGGACCGTGCTGTCCCAGAACCCCGCCGGCAATACGAAGGTGAAGTCGACCGCGATGATTCAGCTGACCGTGTCGGGCCACCAGACTTCGGTGACGGTGCCGAACGTGTTGGGCAATTCGCCCGCTAGTGCAGGCGGCCTCTTGACGGCGGCCAACCTGACAGTGGGCACCCAGACCTCGGTGTGTTCATCGAATTTCGGGAACGGTCTGGTGGCATCACAGAGTCCGGCCGCCGGTACAGCGGAGCCGCCGAAAACGGCGGTCAGCCTGGTGATATCAACCGGTCCGTGCGTGTCGGTTCCCATGGTGCTCGGGGAGTCCCAGAACCAGGCCAATTCACAGATCATGGCGGCCAATCTCGTGCCGGTCTTCACCCAGGACATCAGCTGCGCCGGCGGCACAGTGGGCCCGGGGAATGTCGACGGTCAGACCCCAAGCGCCGGCACGCAGGTGTCCAGTGGCAGCACGGTGAATGTAACGGTGTGCAGCCAGTCCGACGCTACGACGACGTCGCCCTCCACGACGACGTCGTCGTCCCCGTCCTCGTCCACGACCACCTCGAGTTCCACCACGGCCTTTATCCACCCGTAGGGCAGAAAGTTCGGCCCGGCGTCAGCGGTCGGCGGGCGTACCGGCCAATTGGTTCAGGAAGTTTTCCAGCAGCGCAGGACCCGACGCCGTCAGCACCGATTCGGGATGGAACTGCACGCCCTCGACCGGGAGCTCCCGGTGGCGCAGCCCCATGATCACCCCGTCGGTCGTGGTGGCCGTCACCATCAATTCGTCGGGCACCGAGTCGGCGCGCACGATGAGGGAGTGGTAGCGGGTGGCCACGAACGGGTTGGGTAACCCGGAGAAGATGCCCTGGCCGTCGTGGTGGATCTCCGACGTCTTGCCGTGCATGAGGTGGGGCGCCGAGACGACGACGCCTCCGAAGACCTGGCCGATGCACTGGTGGCCCAGGCAGACGCCGAGCAGCGGGATCTCTCCGGCCAGCGCCCCGATGGCCTCCAGGCTGACCCCGCCGTCCTCAGGGCGTCCCGGACCCGGCGAGATCAGGACGGCATCGGGTCGCGCCGACCGGATGGCGTCCACGTCGATGGTGTCGTTGCGGAAGACGACCGGGTCGGCCCCCAGCTCGCCCAGCTCCTGGACCAGGTTGTAGACGAACGAGTCGTAGTTGTCGATGACGAGGACCCGGGCGCCCATGGACGGACGAGCGTACCCGCGCTGGACGGAGGCACCTGCTCGGGCTGAGTAACCTCGGCTGCCGTGGCGACCAACACCAAGTCAGGTCCAGGCGGAGCCTCTCGCAAGGGGAAGTCGGCGGCGGGGAGGACGGGCCCCAAGGTCGGTCGCTACAAGACGGCCGAGGAGTCGGGCCGCTACACCCCGCCCATCCCCAAGAGTGTGCGCAAGAGCCCGGCCTGGTTCGGGGTGATGGTGCTGGTCCTCCTGATCGGTGGGGTGGCGCTGATCGTGGTCAACTACCTGTCCCACCTGCCCTTCGTGGCGCATGGGTCGCCGTGGGGCCTGGTGGCCGGATTGACCTTTATCTTTGCCGGGTTCCTCATGGCCACCAAGTACCGGTAGCCCGCGGGTCAGCCCAGGCGCTCAATGATGGTGGCGTTGGCCAGCCCGCCGCCCTCGCACATGGTGAGGAGGCCGTAACGGCCGTTGGTACGCTCCAGCTCATTGAGCAGGGTGGCCATGAGCTTGCCGCCCGATGCACCGAGCGGGTGGCCCAGCGCGATGGCCCCACCGTTGGGGTTCACGGTGTCCATGTTGGGATGGTGCTCTTTTTCCCAGGCCAGCACGACGGAGGCGAAGGCTTCGTTGATCTCCACCGCGTCGATGTCGTCCATGGTGAGCTTGGCCCGCTCCAGCACACTGGTGGTGGCCGGGATTGGACCGGTGAGCATGGTGACCGGGTCCACTCCGGCCAGCGCGAAGGCGTGGAAGCGGGCCCGTGGGCGCAACCCCAGCGCATTGGCCTTCTCCTCGCTCATGATGAGCACGGCCGACGCGCCATCGGTGATCTGGGACGAGTTCCCGGCCGTGACCTTCCCTCCTTCGGGCTTGAAGGCGGGCTTGAGGTTGCCCAGGGTCTCCACCGTGCTGTCGGGCCGTATGCCCTCGTCGCTGGTGATCAGCTCGTCGGTATCCTTGCCCTCGTCGTCGCGGATGGCGACGGGGATGATCTCGTTCTCGAACCGGCCTTCGGCGGTGGCCCGGGCGGCCCGCTGGTGGCTCTGGGCCGAGAAGGTGTCGAGGTCCTCGCGGGAGATGCCCCACTGGTCGGCGATCATCTCGGCGCCGATGCCCTGCCCGACCAGCCCGCCCTGTTCGGCGTAGCGGGCCATCATGCGGGGACCGAAGGGGAACCCGAGCTCGCGGACGACCGAGGAGCCCATGGGGGTGCGGGTCATGCTCTCCACGCCGGCCGCTACCACGATGTCGTAGGCCCCCGCCATGACGCCCTGGGCGGCGAAGTGCACGGCCTGCTGGGACGACCCGCACTGGCGGTCGATGGTGGTGGCGGGCACGGATTCGGGCCACCCGGCCGCCAGCACCGCGTTGCGGCCGACGTTGAGGGACTGCTCGCCCACCTGCATGACACAGCCCATGATCACGTCGTCGACCACGGCCGGGTCGAGCTTGTTCCGCTCCACCAGCGCCTTGAGGGCCTCGGAGGCCAGGTCGACCGCGTGCCAGTTGCGGAGCTTCCCGTTGCGCTTCCCCCCGGCGGTCCGGACGGCGTCGACGATGACGGCGGTGGTCATGGTGGGTCTCCTCCCAGTTCCGGTGGGCTTTCCCTGCCGGTTGTAGAACGGGCGACATCCTAGCGGTCGTCGCGTCTACCACCACCGGGCCCAGCGGGGCCCTCCCGGGCACCGCAGCATCGGCGGATAGGGTCTGGCCGATGGGCGCGAAGGACATGGATCGGTGGCTGGGCGACGGCGGCATGCCGATCATCGATGTGATGGGTGGCGCCTTCACCGAGTACGGCGTGGACGGCGAGGACCTCGGGTGGGTGGCCGGGACCTTCACGCCCACAGACCTGGCCTGCAACCCCCACGGCGTCACCCAGGCCGGCATCCACTCCCTCCTCCTCGATGCCTGCATGAACTTCGCCATCAATGCCGCCATGTCCGGACGGGAGCGCACCCGGGGCACCCTCGAGATGAAGACGGAGACCATGCGGCCGGCCATGAAAGGCGACGCCTACGTGCTGCGAGGCGAGGTCGTTCGCATGGCCAAGCAGGTGGCCTTTGGCGAGGCGTCAATGCGCGACGCGCAAGGGACGCTCGTGAGTCGCGCCACCGGGACCTTTCTCCTGTATCGCCCCGATCCCGACCCCTCCTCCGCCGCTTCCTGAGCGCCACCGTGTCCCGAGTCCGGGTGACGGGGTCTGCCTGATCTGTTGCGGCCCCGCCGGCGGGACGTTCGCCCACTGCTTCGCCTGCCGGACGGTCACCCGCCGTCTGGGCCTCCCATTGTCCCCCGTCATCCCGGCCTGCCTCTGCCCTCTGCCGGGACCGCTGTACTCGGTGCTCATGGGCTACAAGGAGTCGCCGCTCGCCGAGGAACGGCAGCGTTACGCCAGCCTGGTCGACGCGATGTGCACCTCGTTCCTGCGTCACCACGCCGGGTGTGTGGCCGTGGCATGTCAGGGACCGGTTGACCTCGTCCTCCCGGTGCCCTCGACCTCGCGTCCGGGTCGATCGCCGCTGGACCGGGTGGAGGGTCTGCCCGACCACGTCGAAGAGGCGCTCATGCCCGCTGCCCGCTGGTCCCCCTTTCTCCTGCACCGCACGCGGGAGCCGATCGGGCACATGCGGCCCAACACCACCGCCTTCGAGGTGCCGGTGGGAGCCCGCCCGTCAGTCGCCGGTGCACGGATCCTCCTGCTCGATGACACCTATGTCAGCGGTGCCCGCGCCCAGAGTGCCGCTGCCGCACTCCGCCTGGCCGGGGCGCGGGCCACCGTCATCATGCCGCTCGGTCGGCTGCTGCGGCCCGACCGCTCATCTCTTCACGCGGCGTTCCTCCAGCGGAGTGGATCACCGGTCCGCGGAGGGAGCACCGGTGGCATCCGATGCTGTCGCTGCGTTCAGACAGCTGCGCCGACCGGGTAGCGCACCCCGGTCAGTTCCTCGGAGATCTCCCACAGGCGGCCGGCCGTCTCCGTGTTCCTGGCCCGCCTGTTCGGCTCGACCAGCCCCGGTGGGCCGAACAGAGCGAAGTACCGGCGCGGCCCGATGAACTGGCCCGCCTTCACCCCCGGCGCGGTGGCGGCGTACAGGGACGGCAGGGCGCCGGTGGCCGTGGCCTGCCCGAACGCCCGGCCGGCCAGGCGTCCCAAGGTGGCCCGTAGCCTCTGCTCGCCCATGCCAGCACCGGTCCCGGCCAGGTTGCTCCGCGTCCAGCCCGGGTGGGCCGTCACGGCCATTGTCGGCGCGCCGGAGGCTTCCAGGCGACGGCTGAGCTCGGCCACGAAGAGCAGGTTGGCCAGCTTGGACGTGCCGTAGGTCCGCCACCTGTTGTGCGGCGTGTTCCCCGCCACATCGTCGAGCCGGAGGTGCCCGGCCCGGTGCATGAGCGAGCTCACGGTGACCACGCGGCTGCGCTCGGACGTGAGCAGACGATCCAGCAGGAGACCGGTGAGGGCGAAATGTCCCAGATGGTTGGTGGCCATCTGCAGCTCGAACCCGTCGGAGGTCTGGCGGTATGGGGTACCCATCACGCCGGCGTTGTTGACGAGGAGATCGAGGCGGGCATGCTCGGACACGAACCGGGCCGCGGCCCGCCGCACCGAGGACAGGTCGGACAGGTCGAGGTCCAGGATCTCAAGGGACGAGCGCTCGAGATCGTTCTCCAAGTCGTCGAAGGCGCGCCGAGCCTTCTCAGGGTTGCGGCAGGCCAGCACCACGTGGGCGCCATGGTCGGCCAGGGCACTGGCCGTTTCGTACCCGATGCCGCTGTTCGCCCCGGTGACCAGCGCCACCTTCCCGGTCAGGTCACCGATGTCATCGGCACACCACGTCGCCTTGGCCACCACGCTCCTGCTTCCCGTGCCGTATGCCTACGAGTGACCGATGTGGTCGGCCGGAACCCTACCCAGGCGGCCGGCCTCGTAGTGCTCGAACGCCTGCACCAATTCCGCCCGGGTGTTCATGACGAACGGCCCGTGGGCGGCCACGGGTTCCCGGATCGGGCGACCACCCAGGACCAGCACGTCCAGCGCGGGGTGGCGCGCCTCCTGTTCTTCCGCGGCCCACAGGGTGAGCGCATCGCCGCTCCCGTGCACCACCAGCTGCCCCGTGTGCAGAGGCTGGGCGGCCGCGCCCACCGTGCCCCGGCCGGCCAGCACGTAGACCAGCGCGTTGAATTCGCCCGGCCACGGCAGCACCAGTTCGGCGCCGGGTTCCACCGTGGCGTGGGCCAGCGAAATGGGTGTGTGCGTCGACCCGGGGCCCCGGTGCCCGCCCACGTCACCGGCGATCACCCGCACCAGCGCGCCGCCGTCGGGGGAGGTGACGAGCACACTGTCCCCCGCATCGAGGTCCTGGTACCGGGGATCGACCAACTTCTGCGCCGCCGGCAGGTTCACCCACAGCTGGATCCCGTGGAAGAGCCCGCCGCTGGCGATGAGCTGCTCGGGCGGCCGTTCGATGTGCAGGATGCCTGAGCCGGCGGTCATCCACTGGGTCGAGCCGTTGGTGATCAGCCCGCCACCACCGATGGAGTCCTGATGCTGGAACGTCCCGTCGATCATGTAGGTGACGGTCTCGAAGCCCCGGTGCGGGTGCCAGGCCGTCCCCTTGGGTTCACCGGGCGCGTACTCCACCTCGCCCATCTGGTCCATATGGATGAAGGGGTCGAGATCGGCCAGCGCCACGCCGGCAAAGGCCCGCCGGACGGGGAAACCCTCACCTTCGAAGCCTGAGGGGGCGTCGGTGATGCTCCGCACCGGTCGGATCACGGTGTCGGGAGTGGTCCCGGCGATGCGGGGCAGGGCGAGATTGTCGGGGACGGTCACGGCAGGCATGGTGCACTCCTTCTCTTTCTCTCCTCAGGCCGGCACGGGGTCGGCATTGCGTGCAACGCCGCCGCAGCCGTTTCTGTTCCAGGAGGTGCCGCGGTCACGCGGCGTCGAGGCGCGCCACCTGCTCGGCATTGAGCGTAATGTCGGCCGCCGCAGCTGAGGCGACGGCTGTCTCGGGCCGGCTGCTCCCGGGGATGGGGATGACCCGGGATCCCTGGGCCAGCATCCAGGCCAGGGTGACCTGTTGGGCGGTCGCCCCCACCTCCTCGGCCACCTCGGAGAAGGCGGGGTAGTCCGTCTGGATGCTCCCCGACCGCCTGATGCCGCCCAGGGGGCTCCATGGAATGAAGGCCACCCCGATCTTCTCGCAGTGGGCCAGCTCACCGGCCGACGAGCGGAAACGGGGGGAGAACTCGTTCTGCACGCTGACCAGGCGCCCGCCAAGGACGCGCTGGGCCTCGTCGATCTGATCCACCGTGGCGTTGGAGACGCCGGCCATCTCGATCTTGCCGGCATCGAGCAACTCGGCCAGGGCGCCGACCGACTCCGCCCAAGGGACCTCGGGATCCGGCCGGTGGTACTGGTACAGGCCGATGGCCTCGACGCCGAGCGCCGTGAGTGACGCCTCGCAGGCCGCCTTGATGTACGCGGGGTCCCCGTGCACGGTCCAGCTGCCGTCGCCGGGCCGGCGGTGCCCACCCTTGGTGGCGACCAGTACGTGATCGGTGGGGCCACCGTAGGTGGCAAGCGCCTTGGCCACGATGCGTTCCCCATGGCCGTGCTCCTCCACGCTGAGGGCGTAGGCGTCGGCGGTGTCGATGATGGTGACACCTGCATCGAGTGAGGCGTGGATGGTGGAGATGGACTGCGTCCGGCTGGGGCGCCCTTCAATGGAGAGGGGCATCTCCCCTAACCCGATGGCACTCACTTTGCGTTCACCGATCTGGCGCTGGAGCATATGGAACCTCCTTGGGTGCGTGGCGGCGAGCCGTGGCGGACGCACGAGATGTTTGGCGACATCCGCGGCGTGGGGCTAGCAAGAATCGAACTTGCGACCTCAGCATTATCAGTGCTGCGCTCTAACCGACTGAGCTATAGCCCCTACTGGTGTTATGTGTCTGCCCCGACCCTTTTGGACTACTTCTGGACTACAACTCCGGCTATCGTTGCTCCACATGGCACGTGGAGCAGGGACGATGACGGAGAGGCCGAAGGGGTCAGGAACATGGCGCCTGAGAGTGTACGCGGGCCGGGACCCCGACACCGACACGCCGATCCAAGAGAGCCGGACGGTCCGGGGCACCGAGCCGGCCGCCCGCAAGGAGCTGGCGAAGCTGGTGACCGCGGTCGAGAGTCGTGTCGTCGATCCGAACCGAGCGACAGTTGGGGAACTGCTCGACCGGTGGGTTGCACATGTCGAGGCAATCGGCAAGGCCCGGCCGAAGACGGTCTACGAGTACAAGCGGAAGATCGAAGGGCGGATTCGTCCCGTGCTCGGCGACATCCGTCTCGACAAGCTCCGAGCCGACGCCATCGACGCCGCGTACCAACGCTGGCTCGCCGAGGGCCTTTCCTCTTCGAGCGTCGCCGTCTACCACTCGATTCTCCACGCGGCGTGCCGTCAGGCGGTCAAGTGGGGGTGGGTCGACCGCGCCCCGACGGACCAGGCCACCGCTCCGAAACCCAGGTCCCCGGAGATGAAGGTCCCGACGCCCGAGCAGGTCGCCAAGCTCGTGCGCTCCGCCGAGGCCGACGACCCCGTCCTCGCGACCGCTCTGGCACTGGCAGCACTTACCGGATGCCGACGGGGCGAGCTCTGCGCGCTCCGGTGGTCTGACGTAGATTTGGTCCAAGGCCGCATCCGGTTCTCCCGATCGCTCACGATCGTCGAGGGGAAGGGTCACGAGGGTCCGACCAAGACCCACCAGGGTAGGGACGTTTCGCTCGACGATGTCGGCGTCAGCGTGCTGCGGCGGAGGTGGGACTACATGCAGGAACTGTCCGAACGCGCGGGATCACCGCTTGCAGCCAATCCGTACATTCTCTCGTTCGACGCCCATGGAGGTCGACCAGTAGGACCGGACACCCTGACGCACCGGTTCAAGTCGCTCTGCGTCAAGCTCGAAACGGAGGCCGAGAAGTCTGCCGGAAAAGACAGCCGAACCCTCTCCGACGCCGAACGGTACCCGTTCCACCTGCACGACCTCCGCCACTTCTCGGTCACCACTCTTATTGCCGATGGCGTCGATATCCGCACGGTCGCGGAACGCCACGGACACGCTCAGGCCACGATGACGCTCAACCGCTACGCCCATGCCCTCCCCGAGCGCGACCGGGCAGCGGCAAGTGTGCTTGGCCGTGTGTTCGCGCGATAGATGCTGCTGCAGCGATCCTGCCAGTCGGAACTGGGATCCGATAATCCGATCCGAAGAGCAAGATGGGGCCGGATCAGACGGAACGCTACGGCCTGACCAGGGACGTGGTGGATAGGCGAAGACACTGGGCGACAGCAGACGGCGCGATGTGTGGGGCAAGTTGTAGACGGCAAGACGGACTCAGCGCTCACCCTGTCCAGGTTGACTTTGCGGATGCGGGGCCTGCCGGCGTCGAGAGGGCGCCGAACTTCTTCGAGCGGTCGTGGCTGATCGGGTGGATCTTCCGACGTGGCGGGGCCGGGTGTGCCATCGCTTGATCTTCACTAAAACTTCCGGTAGAATCTTCTAGGTAGATCTGACCCGAAGGAGAGGGAAGAATGCAAGTACTGGAAACCCGAAGCGAAGAAGTCGGTCCCGGCCTGACCAAGGTGACCCTCCTCATAGCCGATACCGAGCACATCGAGAATCAAAAGACGGAGCCGGATCATGGCGTGGGCGAGGGTCCGACCCGCGACGTCGTCACCGACCACATCGTGCGAGCATTGATCGACAACCTCCCCGACCTCAGCCTGTCCGGAGCCGAAATCATCAAGCGCACCGGCGACCACCCCGGGACGACATACCGCCAGGTACGCGTGCTCGCCACCAACAGTCCGGAGTGCCCGCATCGCCTTCGGGGTTGGGTGCGGAGCTTCGGCCAGGGTCGCTACGGTCTGACGCAGGCAGCTCGACGCAGGCTTGAGGGGCGCGCATGAACACCCTTGTGGGACAATTTGCCGAAAGGCGCTTGATGTACTCGGACTCACGACAGGGGGTGTAACCAGCATGAGTGAGGATTTGGAGCTGACGGAGGAAGTTGTCGGCAACGATGTTCACTTCACTCTGGATATCCCCGAAATAACGCTCAACAGGCTGGGGGAGCTTGCCAGAGATATTGCTGCCCTCTTGAAGGAGATACAGCAGGACTTTCTCCCTGAGGCGCGCGTCCAGTGGCGGGTGGAGAGCATTTCAATGTCGAGCCCACTCCAGCTAATGTCCCGGCCAATCTCCCGATCCGAAAGCATCTCTGTTCCCAATCTTGAGGATCTGTCGGGCGTGGCTTCTAGTGGCCTCAAGCTCATACAGAACCAGGCCGTGCGCCCCCCATACTTTACGGACACTGCGCTGGAAAGGGCACGTGACATAGTGGCGCGCGTTCGAAAGCTTGAAGGCGTGCTTTCCGTGGACCTGACGCGGCTGGACGAACATGTCGTGGCGAACGTCAATGAGGTACTCGGCAGCACCTTTTCGGCGATTGGTTCCGTGGAGGGGTTTCTAGAGCGTCTGAACGTACACGGAACCAATCGGATCTTCAACATCTACGATCCAATCACCGGGGGACAGATCCGATGCGAGTTCGGCAATCGAATCCCCCCTGGGGAAGTTGGCAGACTTGCCAAAAAGCGCGTCGTCGTTCACGGTGAGATCCGATATCGCGACGACGGTTCGATTGTTAATGTTCTTGCTCGCAGTATCGACGCCTTCCCCGAAGAAGCCGATCTGCCGAGTGCGGACGACGTGCTTGGGATCTTGGAGGGATAGGTGGCGAATACCCCTCCGAACCGCTACGTGGATTCGGATGTGTTCCTTGGGTGGCTCAAGAAGGAACCGGACAAATTCGAGGAGTGCCGGACTGTCATCAAGGGAGCCGAAGGCGGTCGGGTCAAGCTGGTGACTTCCTCGATAACGTTGGTCGAAGTAATCAAGCTTGGGCCTGGTCGCGAGATCCCCGAATCCAGCCAGCAAATGGTCGTGGATTTCTTCAAGCACGAGTGGATTGTCGTGCGTCAATTGGATCGGCGGATTGCAGAGCAAGCAAGACTCCTGATTTGGAAGTACGGGTTCGCCCCAAAAGATTCTGTCCACGTTGCCACGGCCTTGATTGAGGGTATTGATCGCATGGATACGTTCGACAAGGAGCTGATCAAGCGAAGCGGGGAGATGGGTAATCCACCGCTGGCGATAGGCAGGCCGAATCTTCCCCATGTCGTGAGCTTCGACGATGCATTGGCCGAGCAGTCCAAACCGTGAGTGACGAGAAGCCGAAGCTCGAGAAGCGCCGAGTCAGCCTTGAAATCACTGGACCTCCATCGGTCGTCGGCTTCTCGGAAGAAGGATTCACCGTTGCCGAAGGGCCGGCCGGTCTCCTGATTGAGTTCGCCGTGGTTTCCAAGCCGCTCGAATTCGGAATCTTGCCGCCCTACGCCATTATTGGCATTCGGACGATTGGGACCTGACCCGACCGTTCTACGATGCTCCGGAGCGGGGTGGATTTCCGAAATCTCGTTCGTGCCCTCTGCAAGTTGAACAAAGAAGGTTGCCCTCACAATGGACGAACCTCGATGAGACGGCCTCCTCCGGGCGCTCCAGGCAGCACGACTATTGAAGTACGTGTCGCCACAGACGTGTTCGTACTTGGAGCCGGGTTCTCTCACGCCGTTTCCGAACTGATGCCCTTGACCGATCCCCTGGGAGAATCATTGAGGCTCGCGCTCGTCGGAGGCGGCTGGGAACACTGGCTCCCGAAGTCGCGGTTCGCGGGTGGGTACTTCGAGCAGTGGCTCTCGCGGCTGGCCGAGGACCAGCCTGACTACGACGATGCGACGAACGCCTCAAACCGAGGTCTGTTCGAGACCATCAGTTCGGTTATCCACATCTCGTTGAGCCGTTGCCAGAAGGAGACTCTGGGCTCAGGACCGTGCCCACCTTGGCTCACGACGTTGGTGGCCGAGTTTCACCGCCGCAAAAACACGGTCATTACATTCAACTACGACAATCTGATCGAATACGCAGTGCTCGGTTCGGAGCTAATGGACCACCACCCGCCGAAGGGAGAGAGGGTGAGACCCCATGACATCCTCGGCGACCTGCCTCCTCCTCCACCACACCCGAGCCGCCTTGCCGGTCCATTGACTGAGTCGTTCAGGCTTCTGAAACTTCACGGTTCCCTCAACTGGTACTGGAGTCCTGGCGATTTAACGGGGGCAACGCTCAACACTTGGAATCTCGCCGGTGGATTCGGCTCCTGGGAGCAGCAGGACGAAGATGAGCGTCGGAGGCGATTGCCTGGGAGAGTCCCCTTCATAGTGCCTCCAACGGCGACAAAGTCCGCCTACTACCGAAACCCCGTTACGAAAGAGCTATGGCAACGTGCGGCCTCAGCGCTACAGCGTCCTCGGCGGATAGTTCTGATGGGCTATTCGCTACCTCTAACTGACCTCGTTTTCACTTCCATTCTTCGGGAGAATTTGCCCCCCGACCTCGAAGGCCTAGGAGCGGCAAGATTCTGCATCGTCAACCTTGAGACCGAGCCGGTCAAGGAAGTCCTCTTCAAGCTGGGCTACCAGCCCTCAAATATCGAAAGTGAACACGAAGGGCCAGACTGCATCAAGAATTTCGCTCTCAGCTACCCAGAAGACGTTCCCTCTCCACCTCCGATTGACTGAGATCTGAGCTGAGAGCACCACTGCTCACCCTTAACGCATCGTCGGACGCCGTGGTGGAACTGTCAACGACGTTCGCGTCGGGTCAAACGGGCGATCTGGGTTCGCGCGATTGACCCAAGTCCTGGAGCACGTCCCACAGTGCGGTGGGATGTGTCTCAGAAGCTACGAGACTCAGTCGCCCGCTGCCTTCCGATATCGCCAGAATCCGTGCCACTGCAAACGAACGTCACAACTCCGCGATGTCACCGTGAAGGTAGCGCTCCAGCCGCGGTACCGACACCCTCCACCGTGATCCGATCTGGATGGCCGGCGGGAACTGGCCGGTCCGGCAGAGCCGGTAGAGCGTGTCGACGTGCAGGCCGACCCGGCCGGCGGCATCGGGTATCGAGATCAGATCTGCTGCGGCGAGCCGGTCGTGTTCGGCGCTGGCGACGATGGTCATGCTGCACCCCCGGACGAGTCGGGATCGCCGGGAGAGAAGTAGGTAGCCGCCTCCCGCGGGCGACCGGCTGAGGGTGCCCTACTGAACAACTCCGTCACCTCCTCGTCGATAGGTGACAGCCACGACATAACGCTCTTGTGCTTCGTGAGCATCGGACCTCCCTGCTTCGGCGCCAGGACAACGCGTCCTGGTCCCTTCCCATGGTCCAGATGGACATCACCCTGAACGTCACCCCGGCACGTCACCCCTGAATCTTTTCCGGGACGTCGATGTCACCCTCGCCGCCGGATCGTCACCCTCGATCCGGGAACGTCGAACCAGCAGCTCAAGGGGCCAGTTTGGAAATACTGCACACGGTAAGCAGCACACCGTATGCAATTGCGCTATGGTGCCGACCATGAGGCTGACGAGGCGGGGAGCCAGCTACCTACCAGCACGTCACACAACGGGGAGGGGTTATGGCCAACACGACAGGGCATCCGCCCAGCGGTCGTGGATCCGAGGGTGGGCGCGGTCCGGACGCCGAGGAAGAATCCTGGGACCAGCGTCACATTCGAGTGACCTTCTGGCTCGAACGGACTCTGCGCGAGGACGTTCGGGAGGCAGCCAAGGCCCGGGCGTTGAGCATCACCCAGTTCATCGCACAGGCTCTTCGGCGCGCCGTCGACGACTCCGGGTAGTGCCGTTACCGCAATCGACCACCTTGTATCGGTTCCGCAGGTGGAATTCTTCCCAGGAACGTCACCCTGAGCCGAGTTGTAGAACCTCGCACCGGGTCACGTTCGTTGCGAACAATCGACCGCCGGGTCATCACAATGTGCCACTGAACTGGGAGGGTGACGTTCAGCGCGACGTCACCCTCCAACCCGGATTCTCCACGAGAACGGTGCGGGACCGGGTCTGCCGTCGGCGTGCTGATGTGGTTCCCAACGGCGCATCGGGCCGCAGAAATCTTCAAGGAATCCTCCCTCTGGCATCGGAGGGTGACGTTCAGGGTGACATTCGTCGCGCATCATCCCCTTCTGGGTCGACCTTTCTTTGGCAGACCAGCGCGCAATCGGGCACCCATCGGCTGAGCCGGCCGACGAGAGGAGAGGAAGGGTGACATCAACGGTGACACCGGCCAAGACGATGTTGCAGAGATCAACAGTCGCCTTGGCTGCCGGGGCTATAGCCGTCGTCATGGCCGGGTGCTCGTCCGGCCCCGCTACCAACGCGAGCACATCGACCTCGGTAACCAGGACCACAGGATCGGCGGGCACAACCTCCACATCGAGCCCAGCAAGTGCAACACGAACAGCCGTCCTGAACGCCTGGGAGTCCGCCGAGCAAACCCTCTACGGCTACCTGCAAGGGTCTTGGCAGCAGGATCGAGCTGACCTCGTCGGCGGTGAGACCAGTGCCAACCTCTGGCCGAAGCTCGCCGACTACTTCACCAACCCGGCACTCCAATCGGAGGACGAGTTCCTCGTCGGGGTGAAGATGGGTCAGCTGACTGGACCGACGACCTACAACCTCGGCCATCCGACGGTCACCGTCCTGGGTGCCTCTTCTGCGACGGTCACGGGCTGCGTTTATGACACGGGCACAACTACCGCTTCCGGTAAGCCCGGCCCGGTCACTCTCGATGGCGGAGGGGCTGGTGCCTACAGCGGCACCTGGGATCTTCAGCTCGCAAATGGTTCGTGGAAGATCGGCACCTTCAAGACATCGTCGGTTCCGAAATGCTGAGGAGGGTTCTGTTCCAGATCGCGAGCGGAGTGGCGTTTACGTCAGTGGCCATTGGAGCCACACCTGGGTTTGCCTTCGCAGGTACAGGCACTGGCGGCGGATCCGGTGGCTGCACCGACTCGGGCCAAACCGTGACATGCGGCGCCGGTGCCGGCGGCCAGCCGGGCTCTGGCGGCGGGGACGCTGGAGGCGGGGGTTCGACCAGCGGCGGTGGTGGGATCACGCAGCCTCAGTGCCCCGATTTCGTGTCCTTTTCGGTTGCCTTTCCGGGGGGAGACGGGGGTGGGCCCCCGGCCGGGGCAACCCAGCCCGGAGCCTGGTACGTGAACCTCTGCGCCCAGGGGAGTGCCCAAGGGATGGCGACGGGGATCGAGTGGTTCGCCACCGGCCAGGTGCCTGGCACTCCGCCGCCCGATCCGGCAGTCGTGGGCGTGCAGGCGGCCAGTGAACTTCGACTCTCCAGCCCATCGCTGGTCCTGAGCCCGTCGAAAAGCGGGTACGTGAACCTCGCCGAATGGCTGTGGATCGATCCGTCGATCTGGCACCCCTTCACCACCACCGCCCAGGCCTGTACCTCGGGCGGGTGCACGACCGCATCGGCCACCGCCTCCCCGGCGTACGTGACGTGGAACACCGGTGACGGGACGACCGTCACCTGCAACGGTCCCGGCACCGCCTACAACACGGCGATTCCGGCTGACGCGCAGTCGACCTACTGCTCGCACACCTACACCAAGACGTCGGCAGGGCAGCCCACTCCCGACGGCAACCCCAACGACGCGGCCTTTCCGATCATCGCCACGGTGACGTGGACGGTCGCCTGGTCTGGCCCGGCCGGGTCGGCCGGCTCTCTACCCAGCCTCACCACCCGGGGGACGACCTCGCTGAAAGTCGCCCAGATCCAATCCGTGAACAACTAAAGAACTGGAGATCCGATGGCCACAACCACCGCCCCCACCCGGCCCGTCTTCACGTCCCCGCCGGTCGTCGAGAACCGGAGCGGACTCCGCCTGTCCACCGGCACCTACCAACGCCGACCGTGGCAGATCGGCCTCGGAATCGCGCTGGTGCTCGTCTGTGCGGCGGTGGCCGGAGCGGTGTTCCAGTCCTCGGCGAAACGGGTGGCGATCGTCGTGGCGGCGAAGAACCTGGCGGCCAGCACCGTCCTTGTTCCCGGTGACCTGGCGACTGCCACCATCCCCGCCTCAGGGGACATCACGGCCATGTCGGCCACCGGGTCGGGCGCCCTGGTCGGCCAGCAGCTCGACACCCCGGTCTACGCCGGCCAGGTGATGGTCCGCCAGATGCTCTCGACCACGCCCCAGCTCGCCACTGGTGAACAGGTGGTCGGCATGCTGATGAAGGGCGACCAGATGCCTTCCGTGCCGCTGGTGGCCGGTGACACGGTCCAGGTCATAGCGGTTCCCCAGCCCGGCCAGGGCTCCACGGTCGGGGGAACGATCGGCTCGACCCTGGTGGCCTCGGCCACCGTGTTCGCGGTGAGACCCGCACCGGCGAACCAGACCCAGTACGAGGCATCCGTCTCGCTCGAAGTCCCCAGTGCCGACGCAGCCACCGTGACCTCTTATGCCGCGGCAGACCAGATCGGTCTGTCGCTCGTGAGCGAAGGACAAAAGTGACCGTCATCGCTCTCGCCTCCATCAAGGGTTCGCCGGGCGTCACGACCGCGGCCCTCGCGCTCGCGGCGAGTTGGCCCAGGGGACGCAGGGTCCTCCTGGTCGAAGCCGACCCGTTCGGTGGCGACCTGGCCCCCCGTTACGGCTCGACCATCACCAACGGTCTCGTCTCCCTGTTTGCCGCGGCCCGACGCACGCTGAACCCTGACGCCGTCTGGGACCACGTCGATCAACTCCCTGGTGGCCTTCCCGTCCTGTTCGGCCTCTCCAACGTGCAGGGGGCCGTGGCCAACGAGAAGGCCTGGCCCACCATCGCGGAGGCGCTCGGCGCCCTCGACGCCGACGTGGTCGTCGACGCCGGCCGGCTCCTTCCCGGCTTCGCAGGTGGCATCCGCGACGTTCTCGACCACACCGACGCCCTGGTCGTCCTGTGCGAACCGACGCTCGAAGCGATCGTCCACCTCCGAGCCGCCCTCCCCGGCCTGGTGGCCGAGATGCGTAGCCGCCAGCTCCTCGTCATCCCCACCGGAACGGTCGGCTACTCGAGCGCGGAGATCGGCAAGACCCTCGGGGTCGCCGTCGGCCCGCCCATTCCCGACGATCGCAAGGCTGCTGACGCGCTGGCCAACAAGCGCAGCGTCAAGAGGCTCGAACGCACTCGGCTCCTGCGGTGGGCCAGCGCACTCGTCGGGGCACTGGGCATCGAGGAAATGGCTCCGGTCGACCCCACCGCCACTGTGGTCCCCGAGGAGCCGGAAGTCGAGCTGTTCCAAGCGAATGTCGAAGCCCCGACGCAGTCGTGGGACCCGGCCCGAGACGAGGCGGAGCCCGTAGGAGCCGGATCGAAGTGGGAGGCACGAAGGTGAACGACGCCGAACGCCGGGAGCTGGAGCGTTACGCGACGGAGCACGTCGCTGACGGGATCGTCCACTACGGCACTGCCGGCATGAGCGAAGGCGAGCGCCGCTCCTTTGTCGAGAAGCTCGCCCGCGAGGCCATCGACGAAGCCGCCCGCTCCATGGTCCACGGGGGTGTGACCACGCCGAGTGCCGAGGAGGAGGAGCAGATCGTCCGCCGATTGGTCGCCACGCAGCTCGGACTCGGCCGCCTCCAACTTCTCCTGGACGAGGACGACATCGAGAACATCAACATCAACGGCTGCGACCACGTGTGGGTCAAGCGCGCCGACGGCACCAAAGAGCGGGTCGAGGCGATCGCGGACACCGACGAGGACCTGATCGAGCTGGTCCAGCGGGCCGCCCGGGCGCACCACACCGGCGGCGAGCGCCGTATCGACAGCGCCAAGCCCATCGTCGACCTCCACCTCTCAGGTGGTCACCGGCTCTCAGCCATGATCGAGGTGTCGAACCGCCCGTGCGTCTCGATCCGACGGCACCGCCTCGTCGACCCCACCCTCGACGACCTGGCCGATTCTCTGACCGACGAGTTGGCCTGCTTCTTGCGCGCCGCCGTGCGGACCCGGCTGAACATGATCGTCTCGGGCGGCACCGATGCCGGCAAGACCACCTTGTTGCGTGCCCTGGCCGCCGAAGCGGACCCTGCGGATCGGATCGTCACCATTGAGCTGTCTTACGAGCTCGGTCTCCACGAGCTGCCCCATCGCCATCCCGACTGCGTGGCCTGGGAGACCCGGGAGGCGAACACCGAAGGCCAAGGAGCGGTCTTAATGGACTACCTGGTGCAACGGGCCAACCGCCATGACGCCGACCGGGTGATCGTGGGCGAGGTCCTGGGCGATGAGGTCGTCCCGATGCTCAACGCCATGACGGCGGGCAAGGCCGGCTCCATGTGCACCATCCACGCCGATTCGACCGAAGGCACGTTCGGGAAGATCAAGACCTACGCTTCCCAGTCCCCCAAGCACCTGAGCGACAACGCGGCAGCCCAGCTCACCGCCCAGGCACTGGACCTGGTGATCTTCGTCCGCAAACGGCCCGACGCCTCGGGTCTGGCGCGGCGCTACGTGTCCTCGGTGCGCGTGGTCGAGGACTCCGACGGCCCCCATGTCATCTCGACCGAGATCTTCGCCGAACCCGAGGGGGGTGGTCCGGCCGTGCACCACCTCTCCATGCCCCCGGGACTGCGCGACCGGTTGTCCGACTTCGGCTACGAGACCCCCCTCCAGGTGTACGGCCGGTGACCCCGGTCGTCGTCCTCTTCGGCGCCGGCATCGGCGTGGGCCTGGCCCTCGCCATCGGGGGCATCTGGTCCACGGCCCGCCCGGCCGCCCGGTTGTCCTTGATCAGGCGGGTCGACCCCGCCAACCGCCAGGCCGCCGCCTGCGCCGTGTTCCTCGCCGTCATGGTCGGGCTGGTGACCCACTGGCCGGTCGGCGCCGCCATCGGCGGGGCCGTGGGCTGGACGCTCCGATCCGCCGTGCAGCCGAACACCTCGCGGCGTGTCGTCGGCCGCCTCGAGGCTCTCGCCACCTGGATCGAGGCGCTCCGCGACAGCGTGGCCGCCCATCGGGGACTGCTGGCGGCCATCGAGTCCACCGAACGGAGCGCCCCGCCGAGCATCAAGGGCAACGTCGCCCGCCTGGTCGCGCGCATCAAGAGCGGCACCCCGCTCGACGGGGCCCTATACACCTTTGCCGCCGAACTGGGCGATGCCGCCGTTGACGAAGCGATCGCCCCGCTCATCCTGGCGGCGCGCTTCGGTGGTTCGGACCTCCAGAGCCTGCTGGCCAGCGCGGCGAGGAGCACACGCGACCAGATTGCGCTGTGGCAACGGACCGAGGTCGCCCGATCCAAACCACGGCGTGACATGCGCCTCGTGATCGCCGTCACTCTCGTCTTCACGCTCGGCATCCTGGTCATCGGCCACGGCTACTTCAGACCCTTCGGCACTCCGGCCGGTCAGGTCGCCCTGCTCTGTGTCGCCTCCCTGTTCGCCTGCGGGTTCGCCGCCATGAACCGCCTGTCGCGCCCCCAGCCCATGCCCCGGCTCTTCGAGAAAGGCAAATAGGTGGCCTTTATCGTCGTCATTGGACTTGGTTTGGGTGTCGGACTGGCCACCGTGCTCTGGGGCTTGTTCCCGCCGCCACTGACGCTGCGAGCCGCCCTGGCCCGACTCAGCGGTGACCACACCCCCGCCCCCGTCGACGTCCTGAACCACCGGGTCGGTGGCACCCGGCACCTGGCCGGGCACCTCGTCGATACCAACGTCAAGAAGATCCCCCGCCTGGCCGAGATCGTCCTGCCCGACCTGGCCATCACCGGCACCCCCATCGAGGCCTTCGCCGTCAAAGTCGTCGGCTACGCCATCGGGCTCGCCCTGCTCGGCCCGGTGCTCTGGGCCGCCATGGGTGCCATCGGCCTCCACCTCAGCTTCGAAGTTCCGACCCTCGGCGTCCTGGTCCTCGGCACCGCGGGGGCGATCAGCCCGTTCGTCGATCTTCACAAGGCAGCCGAGCGCCGCCGACGGCACTTCTGCCATTCGCTGTCCACTTACGCGTCGTTGGTGTCCATGGCCATGGCCGGCGCCATGGGATGGTCCAGCGCTCTGGAGGTCGCCTCCACCGTGTCGTCGACCGACTGGGCCATGGATGAGATCGCCCAGTCCCTGCTGTGGGCGCAGGCCTATCGCAGACAGCCCTGGGAAGGCTTGGAGCGTCTCGCCGTTCGCTTCAATCTGCCGGACCTCACCGATCTGGCCCGGGCCATGTCGGGGGCCGGCGACGGGGCCCGCATCCGCGACTCGCTCGACGCCAAAGCCCAGTCGATGCGCCTCAAGGAGACCTCCGCCCTCGAAGACGCCGCCCAGGCCGTCACTCAGAAGATGCTGCTGCCCGGCGTGTTCCTCATGGCCGGCTACGGCGTCCTCGTCTTCTATCCCGCCCTTGCCGCCTTCACCGGCAGCCACCTCTGATTGCCGCCATATCTGAACCCAGCCACATCTGAACCCAACCACCCAACAGCGAAAGGAATCCCATGGCATCCCCCAACGTCACCATCCAGGACCACACAGAGAAGATCAAGACCTTGGCGCGCTCGGCCTTCGAGTCGGTCAGGACCACTCTCAGCTTCCTACGCGCCTATCTGTCCGCCCGGTCCTCCCTCATCGCCGCCGACGAACGTGGCGAGATCGCCTCGTGGGTGGTGGTCACCGCCCTCGTCGTGGCCGCTGCCATCGTCATCGTCGGCATCGTCACCGCCAAGCTCACCAACACCGCCAACAACATCCAGACCCCGTGACCCGAGCTGTCCCGCAGGGCCGGAAGCCGGCCTGGATGCACAGAGGTCGAGGAGAGGAGGGATTCGCGGACTTTGTCATCTGCCTCCCCGTTTTCTTCCTCCTGGTCGTGGCCGGCATTCAGTTCGCCCTGTGGTCCCACGCCGCCCACTTGGCCCGCGCCGCGGCCGAGCAGGGCAGCCAGGTGGCGTCGGGCTACGGCTCAACTGAGACAGCGGGCACCCAGGCCGCCTACCAGTTCATCGCCACCACTGGTCCGGGCACCCTCACCAACGCGTCGGTCTCGACCACGACACTCTCGGGTGACGTGGCTCAGGTCACGGTCAGCGGACGGACCCAGGCGCTCATCCCCTGGTTCGACCTCACCGTGTCGGCCACGAGCGACGCCCCCATCCAGAAGTACCGCACCAATTGACTCGAGTTCAGGATTTCCGAAGCCCTGCGGGGCTCAAACCCGAGCGTGGGTGTCCGATTTGGAGCGCACCGGAACGCTCGGGTTCCGCGACCCGAGGGGTGTCGGGTGAGTGCGCGGTCATCGGACTACAGGATTTCGTCGAAATGGAGGAGATCGGGATGATCGACGGTCCTCGTGTAGCGGGCGGCGGCATTGGCACTCAGGCCGAACAGGTCGACGATGCGACGGACGTCTCCGTGGGTGGCATGAGCTTCGTTGAGGATGCGGTCCTCGCGAAGGGCCCGAACGGGTACGCCGAGGGTGAGGCGAAGCCATTGTGTACCGACGGGGCCGAGGGTGATCGCGCTCCGGAAATGGACGAACAGGTGGGGGTTGGCTGTGTTGGGCCAGCGGGAGTTGCGATGGTTGAGCCAGGCGGCGATGCGTTGGCTGACAGCTGGAGCGAGTGGGATCGTCCGATTACCGATGGCGAGCCGCGAGCCGCGTATGTCGGTGAGCGTGAGAGCGCAGAGGTCAAGTGCGCTCAACCCGTGGAAGATGATGAGCCCTCCAAGCGCTGCCCGGGCGGGATCGTCTCTCTGGAGGATCTCACGGAGTCGATCGACATCGATGGGAAGAGGCTCACGACTGGCGACGGTGCCGGCGTTGAGTCGGGTAGTGGGGTTGACGAAGATGATCTTGCGAGCCTTGAGAACCCTGAAGATGGAGCGCAGGCCGATCGCCGTCGTGGCTCGGGCGTTGCCGCTGCTCGGCAGCGCTGCGAGCACGTCGTCCCGAGAGATCTCGCGCAGCGATTGCCGGCCACCCTCGGCCCAGGATCGGATGGTGGGGAGGGCCCAATAGCAGCGGGTTCGGATCAAGATGGGCTGGCGCGGCGCACTTCGTGGTGTGGTGGTGCTGCCGTGGCGCAGCACGTCGGACCAGGCCTGCAATTCAGCGGTGATCTGGGGAGGCAATCCGGCGATTGCTCGTCGGAACCAGAGGTCGACGGCGGGAATGCGATCGTCGTCGAGCATCCCGACCTCGTCAAGAATGGCGAGCACCGGCCGGACCGGCCAGCCCGTTCCGTCCATCCGAGCGATCACTGTGCTCGCCGCCAATGGACCGTCACGGTGTTGGAGCATGCCGAGCAGTGCCCGCAGCGACCACCGAGTCCGTTGGGTGGTGCCCTTGCTCCAGCCGTGATGGATGGCGTGGTCGAGACAGGTGGTGTCGATCAGCTTGGCCAGCATTGGGTTGGGTGGTTCGCCGAACCCGTGGACAGACAGCCATGTCTGCTTGGGCGGGTCGAACAAGCTCAGCTGGTGAACCCGCCTGGATCGTGCTGGTGGACGAGGTTCGTGCTGCCTAGGCGGCACCATCGAGATGCGACCGATGTCGGCAATGAACAGCTGTTGACCGTGCCGGTTCCGACGGAGCAGTTCGAGCGGTTCTCGTGGCCTCTTCGACGCCATGGCCTGGCGCCAGCAGAGCCGACAGGCCATATCGACATTGACATGGCGCCTCCGTTTGCAGACACGGCAACAGCTCATCCTCGGGTTCTTCTTCCGCCACGCGACACAGGCCAAGCACAGTCCGCCGTGGATGCGGCGAACACCCCATGCAAGGCAGTCTCGACACGAGGTGACCGGCTGTGGGGCCCATTGGTGGCAACGGACGCACAGCCCGGCGGAGTAGTAGTCGTCGGTGGAACCGCAACGTTGGCATGGCGGCGGTTCATAGGGTCCGCCAGGCTCGCAGCTGAAGCAGAAGCGGTGCATCTTGGTGGCGACAGCCTTGGTGCCACAACCATCACAGTTGCGGGGTGTGCTCACATCGGCGGGGTCGAGCGTTGGCGACCCAACCGGGGTGCCGCCCGCCTTGGCCCCACCGTGCCGCTCGTTGCCTCCTTGGCTGGCGTGGCGACGGCGATCTTGTCTGGCTCGGGCAACAGCAGGTCTGATGGCGCGCACTCCAACACCACGCAGATCACGTCGAGGTCGTCCAGGCGGATGCTGGTGGGGGTGCCGGTCCACAAAGCCGACATCTTCCCCGCCGAGATCACCAGGCCAGCATCGGCGAGTTGGCGACGAAGTTCCGTTGACTTCCAGATACCAGCTTCGGCAGCCTTCATGCGCAAGTTCCACTGCATCGATTCAATCTCCTTTGCCGTCGAGTCGGTTGGCGATACGGTCACTCGCTTGCACCCAGGCGTGCTCAATGTGATCGGCGTGCACGTGGATGTAGCCGGTCGTGGTGGACAGCCACTCGTGACCGAGCAGCTCTTGGATGGCCTTGAGTCCAACCCCGTGCGCGTACATCGACGACGCGCAGAAGTGACGCATGCCGTGCGGGGTCAGTCGTCCCGACCAGGTGGGGAGCCACCGGTTCACGGAGTTGGCCATTCCCACACGAAGCGCATTGGTGCCGACACGGCCGCACCGCCCCGTGTCGGGGTCGCGGCGCTCGGAGGGCAGCAGTGGTGCGTCGAGGTCCTCCCAGTCGTCGCCGAACTGGTGACGGACATCGCACAGCCACCATTCCATGAGGGTGTCGACCGAGTTAATACCGGGCACCAGCCTGGTCTTGGGGCCTCGGCCTCGGCTGCCCTTTCCATAACGGACGTGCAGCTTGCCGTGCCCGCCGAGGTCCGGGCGCCAGTCGCGCAGATCCAGCATCGCCGTCTCGTTGATCCGAAGCCCGATGCGTCGCCACAGCGACGCGGCCATGTAGTCCCGAGCAGCGGGCAGGTACTTGCGCATCCCGGGAAGCGCGGCTCGCCACGCGTTGAACAGCACGTCGATCTCGTCGTTGGACGGAGGCACCCGAGGCGCCCCGAATCCCGATGCCTTGGCTGGCCGATTGAACTCGTCGATCGGTTGAACGACAACCACACCGGCGATCGCTTGCACATCGCCTTGATAGCGAGTGATGACGAACTCGAAGAACCGGGTCAGCGCACCAGCCTTCGATTGCACGGTGGCCTTGGCCTGCTTGTTCCGTCGCAGCGACACCATGAACGCGTCAGCATCTTCGGGAGTAGCGGTCCACAAGGGCCGTCCCAGGAATCTCACGAACTCGAACAACATGCCTCGCTCACCAGCGATGTGGCGATCCGTGGTGCCCGCTCCGGCCATGGCGAGGCAGTACTGGTCGACGAGCTCCTGCTCGAGATCCTCGAGATCGGTGACCGTGCGCATGCTGCGCGCCGTGCCAATCGATCGCACGACCGCCAAACCCATGGTTTGCTCAGTTCACCAGGGTCGACAGATCATCATGATTCTCGAAGACTAACGCGCAAATCCGAGAAACGGTCAGATCCTCCGAATCTCCCTTCGCGCCGGCCGCGGCCAGGAACAACGTCTCAACTGGAGGAACACCTTGCCTGAGAACTCAAGGCATTTGCCCCAAGTGGCTGAGCGACCCCGGCGGCCCAGAAGTGAGGAGGGATCGGCCATCGCCGAGCTGGTGATCGTCGCCCCGGTTCTCTTGATCGTCATCGTCCTCATGGTGGCCCTTGGGCGGATCGACTCGGCTCAGGGAGACGTCGAATCCGCCGCCCGGGCCGGCGTCCAGGCCGCCGTCGTCCAAGCCGACCCGGCCCGGGCCCAGAGTGAGGCCACCACGGCGGCGGAGGGCACCCTGGCCGGAGCGGGGCTCACCTGCACCGCGCCGGGGATAAGCGTCGACACGGCCAACTTCGTGGCCGGAGGATGGGTGTCGGTCACGGTCACCTGCGTCACCAGCCTGGCTGACGTGTCCGTCCCTGGGGTCCCGGGTACAAAGACCCTGACCGCCACGTCGTCGGCTCACATTGACCCGTACCGGGCAGTCTCATGACGGGCGCAGTCATGACCGCCCGCCTCTGTCGTTTGCGCGCCCGCTGGCACGCTCGCTGCCACCGCTCCGAGGAAGGCCAGCTGCTGGCCATGACGTGCGTGTTCATGACCATGTTCCTCGCGCTCGCCGGCCTCGTGGCCGACGGCGGCCACTACTTCGACGCCGAACAGGCCGCCGCCTCCGAAGCCGAACAGGCCGCCCGGGCCGGTGCGGGCTCTCTCGACGTCGGCCAGCTCCACGCCAGCACGGTTTCCCTCGACCCCAACACGGCGGTCAGCGCGGCAGAGAGCTACATGGCGTTCGCCGGCCAACCCGGCTCCGCCTGGGTCGACGGCAACACCGTCTACGCCCAGATCAGCTACCGGCTGCCGACCCAGCTGCTCGGCATCATCGGGGTCGGGAGCCTCCAGATCAACGTGACTCAATCTGCCACCGTCGTGAGTGGCGTCACCTCGGGAGGATGACCATGCACACAACCAACGGGGCCACTACCCGGCCCACAACCCGCCAGCTCGCAGAAGGACTCGGCGCACTCGCCGTGCTGGCCGCCGGATTGGTCGGCATCCCGGCCATCCTGACCAAGACGGTCGGCTGGCCCCTCCCGCACCATCTCCCCACAGGTGGCCAGCTCGCGAATGCCTTGCGGGCCCCGATCCCGGACTCGTTCTGGCCCCACCTATTCGCAACGCTCGGTTGGCTGGCCTGGGCCTACCTCGCTTTCTCCATAGCGGTCAATCTGGTGGCCCACCTTCGCGGTCGGGGAGCCAACCGGGGTCCACGTCTCGGGAGCCACAGTGTCGTGGCCGCCCTCATCACCGCGATCGTCGTCCTGGGCCAACTCCGCGTGCCGACGGCCCGCGTTGTCGCTGTCGCCCCCGTCGTGCAGCTCGTGGCCGACACCGTGGCACCGGCCAGTGCGCAGCCGAGCACGGTGACCCACACCGTGGTGGCCGGAGACACCTTATGGGGCATCGCCGTCACCTACTACGGCGGGGGCGAGCAATGGGTGGCCATCTACCAGGCCAACGTCGGGGTACCCCAACCCGGTGGCGGTGCGCTCACCGACGCCCACTGGATCTACCCCGGCTGGACCCTCGTCATCCCTAACGTCGTCCGGACCGTACCGGCCGCACCCGCCGCACACCCGGACCTGCCCAAACCGGTGCCGGCCGTCCATGCCATGTCCGGCGGCAACCAACACAGCGCCGTCCAGCCGGAGCACGACGTCAGCACCCACGAATTGAACAACACGGGTAGCCCTCGGTCCCACACCCACCTGGACACCGGGCAGCGCCCCCACCAGAACGGCACCCCCGCCACGGTGCCGGCTCAGCACGCTCCGCCCGCGGCTCAGCACGTCAGAGCGACCCTGCGCGGCCCGGGTAATACCCACATGCCTGAAGGGACTCACCGTGGTAGGTCAGCTGGGCAAGGCGATGACGTCGCCGCACTGGCAATCGGCACCGGTATCTTCGGTCTGGCCGCCATCGGACTGGTCGGTGCTCTTGATCGCCGACGACGGCGCCAGACCATGCGGCGCACCCCCGGCAGACGCATTCCCCTGCCCGTGCCGCACACCCCGCTGGCCGACCTCGAGCTCCAGCTTCGCCACTACGCCCGGGCCGACAGCCTGTTCTGGCTCGATCGCCTTGGTGACCTCCTGGTCCACGCCGCTGACCGGGCCGGCGCACCTCGGCCTGAGGTCCTCGGGGTCCACGTCCGTCCCCATGGTCTTGACATCTTCGTCACAGATGACGCCGGCGCTCCACCCGCTCCATTCGAGAGCCAGTCCGGGGAGCCAGCCGTCTGGCACCTGCCGGCGCCTGCCGACCCCGGTGTCCTCGACGACACGGTAGTGGCAGATCCGGTTCCCCTCACGCTGTTCAGCGTTGGTCGGGGCACAGATGGCACCCTCCTCGTGAACCTCGACCACTACCGCAATGTCCACATCAACGTCGACGCAGCCGAGGTGTCCGGAACCCTCGCTGCCATCGGCACCGAACTCGCCGCCTCGACCGGATCCCAAGCGCCGACGGTCCTGGCGGTCGGTTTCGGCCACGGCGTGATCGACCGGTTCGACAATGCCGTCGTCACCGACGATCTCGACACTGCTCTCACCCACATCAGGCCAGGGGTGAAGAGCGTCGTCCTGGTCGACGCCGACATGGTCAGCGGCCAGCTCGCCGATCTGGCCCGCGGTGCGGCGGCCCTGCGGCTGGTCACTGCCGGGCCCATCCCGCCGGCTGGCGTCGACCTCATTGTCGATCCGAACGAGCCGGTCCTCGAAGCTCACCACTTCTACCCCGTCGAGCCGACACACGTCGCCGACGAGAACCTCAGCCAAGTCAAGGACCTCCTCGATCTCTCCGAAATCCACCCAGGTGCCGTGCCGTACCAGTCGTTCAACATGCCGACCACACCACTCGACGTCGCTCCTATCGGTCAGGTCACTCTCGGGTTCTTCGGAGAACCCACTATCGCCGTTGGAGACGGCGAAGCCCGAGACCTCGTCGACGCTGTCTATCCGACTGCTGGGACGAAAGCCCGGCGCGTGGTCGAGCTGCTCGTCTACCTCGCCGCTCACGACGGGACCGCAACCCGGGGTCAATGGCTGACCGACGTCTCCCCCGACAAGGTCCTGAGCGATGGGTACATACGTAATCTCGTCCTTCTCACCCGCCGTTCCCTCGAAGCGGTGACCGGGCTTCCAGATCTCCTCGCCTACGACCGCAACACCCAGCGACTTACCCTCTCCGAGGGAATCCGCACCGACTGGACCACATTCCGATCCTTTGCCTCGAGCGGGGAGACCGAAAGGCTACGGAAAGCGCTCTCGCTTGTCCGGGGTATCCCCTTCGGTAACAACCCCGAGCCGTGGACCTCGGCCAGCGGAATCTCCTACGTGGTCATCGACGACATCACCGACGCTGCCGTGACTCTCGCCGAACAGGCCTTGTCCGCTGGCGACCCCCAACTCGCCACCTGGGCTGCCCGCCAAGGCCAGCTCGCCAACCGCTACGACATGGGTCTCTGGCGCATCCTCCTCCGAGCAGCCAGAGGCAATTCCGAACTCCAGAGCATCTGGCAGGAGCTTCATGCGCTGCTCGGCACTGATGGTGACGTAGCTGCCGACCTTGACGCCGACACGGTGGACCTCTACTGCCTCCTTAGCGCGCCGAGACCACCAAACGGCGAAGTCATCGTCCTTCAGGACGATGACGATACGGTTCTCCCAACTCGACAGGCGGTGTGATCAGCAGGGGTCCGGCCGCATCCGGACGCCCACCTGGTTGGCCTCGCCTCCGACTCCCTTGGTGGTGGCTTTGAGCAGATCGAGAAGCGCGGCGCTATCACAGGGGAGAGCCGTAGGGTTGTGAAGCGTCGGGTCACACCAGTGATCCCGCCTAACAGCCTCCAGATATCCGGGGTGCTGGTGCGTTCTATTGACCCTCCGTAAGGTCTCTGCGCAGATGCGACTCTGGCAGAGCTCCGGCTTCTAGCTCCGGCCGATTCGGAGGTCCTCCCCCCTACGTGTATCCCCAGCGCCGTGAGGACGTAGCCGCTGACTCGAAGTGCACGGGATCAGTCGGGAGACCGCCTACCACTATCTTCGTCTGAAACAGACAAACGTCGATTCTCCACGAGCACCGAAGGACAGCTGAGCATGAGCGCAGACAAAGACGTGATCTTCCTCTCTTGGGGTGGAGTGGCCAGCGAAGGTGTTGCAGCTGTGCTGCAACCGATTTTGCAAGCCCACTTCCCAGAAGCCGAGGTGTTCTTCTCACCCGACAGCACCGAGGTTGGCTCGGACCCCTTGAAGAGGATGTTCGACGAAGGGTTGCTCAATGCCAAGGCGTTGGTTGCAGTCTTGACGAAGGAGTCAGCAGGTCGGCCTTGGGTCGTGTGGGAGACGGCCACGGTATGGGCGAAGGATCGGCTGGTTGTCCCGCTGTTCGTTGACGTGGAGCCAGGAGATATCCCCGGCCCACTGCCGATCAAGGTAGAGGGTGCACGGATTGGCGACCGCAAGAAGGTCAATCAAGCTCTGACCGAGATCGCGAAAAGGATAGGCAGAGCTGAGGATCAGGAGCTGACTGACGAGGAGTGGGGCAAATTGACAGAGTCCGTGGCTGCAGCAGCGACTCGGACGGCTGTTCCGTCGAAACTTCCTGGTATCGCTGCAGATCTTAGTGAACGAACCGTTCCTCTCCACGACGGGCTCCATACAGGGACGCTGCTGGCAATAGAGGTGAGAGCGCAAAGCGAACTCAACCAGGTCGAGGTGCTAATGACCTCGGTTACTGCCCCACCGGGTGCGCCATCAATCCAAGCGCCTGCTCGTCTGTTGTGGCATCCGAGCCGTGAGATTTCCAAGTCCATCGCTCAAGGAGCCACTGCTCTTATCAATCTCGCACGGATGGCACCAGAGGTTACTGGAGCGGTGATTGATTCGCCCGACAACGAGTATCCGTGGTCACTATCCAACGGAGCATGGCGGTTGGAACTGCAGGTTACCGCCAAAGGATATGCTGCTCAGCTCATTACTGCAGCCTTCAACGTCCGTCCCGCTGACGGTGTGCCTAATCAGAGCATTGAGTGGACGGAGTTCACTGTCTCGTAGCTGAATTGTGGGTCAAGCCAGGCAACGACGGGCGACTCTTCCGTATCATCGGTGCATGGCCGGATACGGAACAACCCTTGAAGCACCTCCTCGGCTCGATCCCCTGATTCGGGCCTTGATGCTCGCAGCCCAGCGCCGGGCTCGCTCGCTTGGCCTCAGAATGAAGTATCGATTCCACCCCGGCGGTGACTCCACGGAGTGGGATTTGTCTGTTGACGGCAACGGTTACCTGATTGCAGCGTGGAGCCAGCAACTGGAGCGTGATCTCCCGCTGGTTGCTGAAGGGTACGTCGGTCCTGGGGCAGGCCGACAGGCTCGAAATGTCGCCGTATCTTTTGTCGCCCGCTGGATTGCCTGGTGTGTTGGCGACGAGGAGCGCACGACGATCTCAGCAAGTGGCCGTGACCAGGTTCGGTGGCTCTGGCCTGTCATGGACATTCCTGAACCACCTAGTCCGCTCGCCGCACGCCTCGCAATTTCGGACAGCCTCGTAGCTCGTTGGATTGTCGGAGACCTCTCGGAGGAAGTCGCCATTGAGGAGCTTCACACATCAATGGAAGGCTTGCTCCGTGTTCTGCTCGGAGTTGGAAAAGGGCCAAATTGGCCCACTCTCCTGACAGATGCTGAAGCCGCCGGGCTGTTGGCAGCGGCAGACAGCGCCACTCTCGGTACGTTCAACACTCTTCATCGGAATCGCCTCAAGCACCAGGCTCTCGCCTTGACTGATTCCGAGCGTGAAATCGTTGCAGAGGTCATGAGGGACGTATTGGGGATCGGCGAGCGACTTCTGGCAAAGCTTCCGTAGTCCGACAGGCTGTCGCAGAGAGCTCCGAACTGGGTGAAGGATCTACTTGACCGGACCGCAGCCCTGTCTAGTCTCGCCGAACTGGCAGGAGCCGACGGACGCCCGCTGCGATTGACCCCCGCACGACTTCCGGCGCATCTTCGCCACCGATGCGGTCGCCTCCCCTCTGGACTCCCGGTCCTCATCGCAACCAAGCTGCTTGGCCACGAGAACCTGGCCACCACCCAGGGCTACATCAACTCTCGGGGACCAGGACGTCATCGACCACCACCGAGTCTTTATCGCTCACCGACGTGCCATTCGACCGGCCTTGCACCATAAACCCCATCTGCATCAATGGGTTTTGATTTATGGTGCATGTGAACCTGCACGGATGATTGAAACTCTTTGCTATGATTGATGTTCATGGCAGATCCATCACTGAACGAGGCCCTGAACAGGGCCATTACAGACCTGAACGAGCTGGTCGAGGCCGCTAACGGACATCGCTCCGCACGGGACCAGGCTCAAGTCAGGCTGGACGAAGCAGACGAAGAAGTCCGGAAGCAGACAACGCTGGTTGAGTCCCTGAGGGCGGCAGCCGAAAGGTACGGGGACGCCGAGCCCACGATGGTGACCCCAGCCGACGCCACGGCCAAGGTGCTGAAATCCATGGCGCGTACGGACGCAATCGTGTTCGCGCTTGGGCAAATCGGCAAACCCGTCGGACCCAGCTATCTGACGAAATGGTTGGGTGCTCATGGACGAAATGACCGTCCCGGTGCAGTAGGCGCCACACTCGGACACCTGGCCACTCAGGGCCGCATCCGGTCCCTTGGCTACGGCCAGTGGGTCGTGAGCGACAAGCCCTACACAGAGGCCGTTCTGGTGTCGGACGAGGCCGAAAGGCGTCTCCGCGAAGCGTTCCCGGGAGCCGCCCCTGGTCAATGAGGACCAGGTCAAGGGGGGCCAAGTTTGCGGCCCAACCCCCCAAGACCCGTCCAGCGCAGGTGTGGTGTAGCGGTTAGCACCCCGGACCTTGACTCCGGTAGCGCCAGTTCGACCCTGGTCACCTGCACGCTTGTTACTTCAAAATCGTACCCGTTGGGGGCCTACTGGACCCCTTTGGCATCTGCCGTGCCATGTCCCAGTACGGAGACTTGCACTTCGGGCAGACCGTGCGGGTTGGACGTGCCCGAGTTCGCCTCGACAACCCCAACCGAGCTGGTTGGTTAGGAGCTGTCTCCCGGCGAATCCGGCGCATTGGCGGGTGCCGCTTGCTGTGCAGCAGGTTCCACTGCTGGTGCCGTGGGGGGCACATCGGGAGCCGCCTGGCCAACGGGTGCTTCCACCGTTCCAGAACCGAAGAACGCCGGAACGTCCCCTTGGGCAGCCTTTCGTGATTCCGTGATGTGCTGCTCCGTGGTGGTACGCGGGGCCTCTGTCGGAGCTGGAGACTGTGCTGGCGACTCTGGTGCCGATTGATTCTGATCCGGGTCCGTCATGGTGCCTCCCTTCAGACATCAGCCTAACTTTCCTTTGTCGGGATGGAAACAAAGATCTGATCTGTCCACTGCCAACCGTTGAAGGCTCTGCGTACTCGCCTGCGAATCGATGCTGGAGTCTTGGTCCGTAGCCATCGAACCGATGATCGTGCAAGCACCCATTTGAAGGGGTTCCGATGGAGGACCCAGCGAAGCCAACCCAAACGCAGGAATCTGTTGGGAGCACAAACCTGTACCCACAGGAACCACCCGATCACCGAACCAGGCGGGGTCGGAACGGGGATCACTGTGGTCGTCAGCAGCTCTTCGCCACCCTCCACAAACGAATCCCCAAAGAGATTGCTGCGGCGTTCGGACGGGACCCTAACGGATTGCCACTGGGCGTCGATGTACACCTGGTCCACCTGTAGCTGAGAACCCTCGTCACCTCTTGTGAACTTGACCCGAAAGACTCCGACTGCCTTCACCGATGGACGGGCGGTGATCAAGTAGCCCCCAGGGACCGGCTCGACGTTGGCTGTGATGGAGACGCTGGCCCTTCGCCCATACCGAGCCGTGAATATGGCGCCCGCAGTGAAGCCAACAGTGGTCGCGATGGTCGCTAGCCCTAACACGACGTTGAGCCAGGTGTCGGAGGGAGCAGCTTGGGCCAGAAATGGGGACTGTCCGAACACCGTGTGTCACCGTAGGCCCGAACTGGGGTTTTGGTGCGGGAACCCGTGGATAGGCCGTGTACGAGCGGCTGTCGCCGTGGACGGTGGCACCGCTCTGCTCGGGCTTTTGATGCAGAAGTCGGCTCTGCATCACAGGTCGCCGACCTGGGGTTTTAATGGTGCAAGGCCCACTTGACCCAGCGTCGAATACCGCGAACCCACCGACACCGGGTGGAACGACTTCCTCGGCCAATTCGAGCGGCGTAAAGTTGAGCTCGGCACCTGTGGACGCGCCAACGGCACGCCCTGCCAGCACGAGCGCGCCTGCATCCGCTGCCCGATGCTGCGCCCCGACCCCGCACAGCTCGGCCGGCTGACCGAGATCACGAAGAACCTCGAGGCCCGACTGGCCGAGGCGCTCGATCGGGGCTGGCTCGGTGAGGTTGAGGGACTCGAAGCCAGCCTTGCCGGGGCTCGCCAGAAGCTCGCAGCGATGCGCCGCAGCAGCGATCCGGTGGCTACGGAAGTCGAACTCGGACCGCCTCGATTCGGGCCGCCACCGAAGAAGTAACGCTTCGCTCGTCTTCATCCTGATCGCGGGCTTGTACGCCCGCCAGAGACACGAGGCCAAACGACTCCAGCCAGACGTTCCCACAGGATCGTTTTCCGCCTGGTTCTCGCAGTGTGCTGCCACCCCGTCGGCCGTCGAGGGGGCTTGCGAGCCGCCGCTCCCGATGGTCGCTCCGGTTCTCGCCACCGGCTGCGCCGGCAAACCCTCGACCGTCGCGGGGTCCCCGGCAGACCCTTCTGCTCCATCGGCGGGAAACGCCCGCCGCTTGACAGGAGGAACCACCATGCCACGTACCCGCACCACTCCCGAGCAGCGCAGCGCCAAGCTCGATGCCGCCCATCGCCAGCTCATCGACGCCGTGGCGTCGGTCGCCAGCTCCGAGGGCTGGCTCCGCTACCTCAACGCGATGGGACGCTTCCACGCCTACTCGCCCGCAAATGTCGCAATGATCATCCATCAGCGGGGGGACGCCACGCATGTGGCCGGTTATCGCACGTGGCAGTCGCTCGGACGCCAGGTGGTAAAGGGCGCACGAGGCATCGCCATTTGGGCGCCGTGCTCACGCCGGGTCGAGCTGGAGGACGAGGAAACGGGCGACACAACAGGTACGCGCCGGCTCTCTGGGTTCCGTTTGGTGCACACCTTCGATATCGCAGACACGACCGGTGAACCGCTGCCCGAGTCACCCGCCCGGGCCACGCTCTTGGAAGGAGACGCCCCCGAGGGCATGTGGGCCCACCTCGCGTCGCTGGTCGAGGACGCCGGCTTCCAGGTGCTGCTCGTCGACGACATCCCCGACAGACGCGGCGCCAACGGGGTGACCGATTTCTCGACCCAAGTTGTCCGGGTGGCCATTTCTGGACGATCGGCAGCTTCCCAGGCCCGGACGTTGTGCCACGAGGCGGCCCACGTCAAGCTCCACGGGAACGTCCTCGGAGCAGACCGGCGGGAGCTGAACGAGATCGAGGCGGAGTCCGTCGCCTATCTGGTGTGCCATTCGCTCGGCCTTGACTCAATGGACTACTCGCTCGGGTACGTGACGGGCTGGTCTGGGGCCGACGTTGACGTTGTGCTGGCGACGGCCCGCACCGTCCAGCGCTGCGCCGCGGAGCTCCTCGCTGGGTTGGAAGACGGCCCCTTTGGGCTGAGCAGCTGCAGCTCGACCCTCTCCGAAGCTGAGAGTTAGGTGGCCCGACTCAGCGTGTGCTCAGGCTCGGGCGACGCGGGCCGGGATCGTGCCTCCCACTGGTGCAGATAAGAGATCGCTCACACTGCGTCGTCCGAGCAGGTGACTGTCGATTTCCCTAGACTGTCTTCCGTGGGAGAGAAAATCGATCCTGATGACTTGATAGGTGCTGCTGAGGTGCAGGCCATCTTGAGGCTGTCCCATCCGAGCAGCGTTACGACGTATCTGAAAAGGTATTCGGATTTCCCGGCACCCGTAGTTGACCGCAGCAGTAGCCGAGTACGGCTCTGGAAGCGCCAAGACATCGAGCAGTGGTTTCAGCTCCGGGAGGCTCGGTCTTGATTGATCAAGAGATCGTCCCGTTCGATCGCAGTGGGGGGACCAACACCAGTCACACGATCATCATTCCCGCGCTGACCCACCTCTTCAATGTGGTGGACTCGAGCGCCACCACAGTCGAATACGAACGGGCCGTGGTCGGTGACAACGTGCTCGGCAAGGAGACCGCTGGATCGAGGTCTCGAACGTTCCGCTACCTTCGTGAGCTCTACCTTCTGCGGCCTGATTCCATCCTCTTCCGGAGTATCCGAGACCTGTGGACCGATGACGTCGCGGGGCAGCCGCTCCTGGCGGGATTGTGCGCGCTTGCTCGAGATGCTGTGTTTCGGGCTTCGGCGACGGTGATCTTTGAGAGCAGCCCGGGGGATGAGATCATCAGTGCTGATCTGGCGGGGGCAGTAGAGAAGTTCTTCCCGACGGCGTACAGCGCGTCGACAGTTGCCAAGATCGGCCGGAACACTTTCTCGTCCTGGGAGCAGACCGGCCATCTCGAAGGAATGTCCAACGGCATGAAGTCCCGACGTCGCCCGACCTGCACTGCATCGGCGACGGCGTATGCGCTTCTCCTTGGCCATCTCGAAGGGATCCGGGGCGCCGCCCTTTTCGACACCTTTTGGGCGCGGGTCCTCGATCAGCCGAAGTCGCACCTGATTGATCTGGCTTCAGTTGCCTCGCAGCGTTCCTTGATCGAATTCAAGAACAGCGGAGGCGTAACAGAAGTCAATTTCACTGAACTACTTCGTCCGATGGAAGGTCAACTGCTGTGAGTCGCATTGATGACTTGATCGCTAACTATGGGAGATTCGTGAAGCTCCCGTGGCCCAACATGCTGGCGCCGGCACAACGAGTCTGGATGGCCGTGTATGCGCCGGAAGATGAGCGCCGGCTGCGCCTCCACCTGCCCGAATTCGAGAACGCAACCAAAGCCGCCGGTTACGAGTGGAGCAAGATCGACATCAGCAGCGAGTTCGAGATGTGGATGGCCTCACACGAGTACCGCGACGCGTATTTCGCTAATCCGAAACTGATGCAGCCCGAGCTTCTCGGGTTCTTTGACCAGCTGGCAAAAGATGTTGGAAGTGAGATCGAGGCGAGGACATCCGAGAAGACCATCATCGGAATCGTCGGGGCCGCCAGCCTCTATGGACTCGGCGACCACGTGCGGGTGTCGGCTCTCATCGAACGCGTACAGGATCGTGTGGCCGGACGATTGCTGGTGTTCTTTCCCGGCGAAATCGAAGGCAACAACTATCGCCTTCTAGGAGCCAAAGACGGCTGGAACTACCTCGCAACACCTATCACCGCGGAGAGGGGCTAGAACTCGTGACCATCACGAATCGTGACGTATTTGCGTTTGATCCAACAGAGGTGGACATCCCCAACCTTGGTGTGGCCAAGGTTGAGACACCCGAGAGCGCCTCGGAATGGGCAACTCTGGAGTGGGAGCTGCGGAGCTTTGTGTGCGAGGGGGAGTACGAGCGTGGTCTCCAAAGGATCCTCGACCAGTTCCTGAGCCACCTGAGTCAAGCCCAGCAGCCGGCAGTCTGGGTCAGCGGGTTCTTCGGCAGCGGCAAATCCCACCTGATGCGGGTACTTGAGTATCTGTGGCGTGACGACCAACTGCCCTCGGGGGTGTCGGCACGTGGTCTCGCCGATCTACCTGACGCCATCAAGGCCGAACTCGTCGAGCTGTCAAACGCAGCCAAGCGGGTCGGGGGACTCTGGTCAGCAGCGGGGACCCTCGGGGCAGGTGTATCGGGATCGGTGCGCCTCGCCTTCCTGACGATCATCTTCGAGGCGGCCGGCCTGCCGCAGCAGTACGCGCCTGCCAAGCTCGCCATCCGTCTGAAGAGCGAGAACAAGTTCGACCAGGTGAAGGCAGCCGTCGAAGGAGCGGGTCGTGACTTTGCCTTCGAGCTTCGCAACCTCTACGTATCGAGTGCACTGGCTCAAGCATTGATCGAAGCTGGGGTCACCTACGGCGATACCGCGGCCGCGGTGAGTACCGCACTGCAAGCACAGTTCCCGATGGCCGATGACATCAGCGAGAGAGACATGCTCGACACATTTGAAGAAGTCCTGAAGCTGGAGAGCTCGACTAATGGCAAGCTCCCGCTGGTCCTAGTTGTTCTCGATGAGATGCAGCAGTACATCAACGACGACAATGCGAAGGCGTTGGAAGTTCAGGGACTCGCCGAGGCATGTTCATCGAAGTTCGGTAGTCAGGTGCTGATCGTAGCTACCGGCCAAGCGGCCCTGATGGCCAATCCGACCCTGCAAAAACTCATCGATCGGTTCTCGGTGACGGTCGCACTGTCCGACACTGATGTCGAGACGGTGGTCCGCAAGGTCGTTTTGCGCAAGAAGCCGGATTCGATCCCTGAGATCACTGAAGCACTGAACAAGGTCAGTGGTGAGATCGACCGAGAGCTCGCGGGTACCAAGCTCGAGGCCCGGGCGGCCGACAAGGCGACACAGGTGGCTGACTACCCGCTACTGCCTACACGTCGCCGCTTTTGGGAGCGAGCATTGCGGGCGATCGACAATGCCGGCGGCAAGGCTGGCGCCCTGCGGACACAGTTGAAAATCGTTCACGAAGCTGCTCGCAGTGTGGCCAACAAGCCGCTGGGAACAGTCATCGGGGGCGACTTCGTATTCCGGTCCGAGTCGGCCAGCATGATGCAGAGCGGCGTCCTCCTCAAGGAGATCGACGAACTGATTAGGGGACTTCAGGACGGAACGTCTGATGGGGAGCTCAAATCTCGGGCATGCGCGCTCGTGTTCCTCATTTCTCAGCTCCCGCACGAAGGAGTGGGAGATACCGGCGTCCGTGCAACAGCGGCCAACATCGCTGACCTCCTCGTGGAGGATCTCTCGGCTGATGGGTCCTTGCTCCGCAAGGACGTCCCGAGAGTCCTCGAGGAACTCGTGGAGCAGGGTCGAGTCATGAAGCTTGGTGATGAGTACCGCCTTCAGACAGAAGAAGGTGCCGAGTGGACCAAGGAGTTCAATCAGCGACGAGCATCGATCCGTGATGATGCGACGCGGATGTCCCAGTTGCGCAATGAATGGCTCCTCAAGACCGTTGATGATGAGCTCTCGGGCATCAAGCTTCTGCACGGCGAGAGTAAGACGCCGAGAAAGCTTGATCGCATTTGGGGTGACGTTGAACCGACTGTCGATGGCTCGTCAATCCCGGTGTGGATTCGTGATGAGTGGAACGTGACCGAGGCGAAGGCTAAGGAAGCTGCATCGCAGGCTGGTGTCGACAGTCCAATAGTTTTTGTACTTCTGCCGAGGGTGGACGCCGAAGGAATTCGCGATGCCTTGGCCAACTACGCCGCAGCAACCGACACCATCAACCAGCGGCCCGAGCCTCAGACCGATGAAGGTCGTCAGGCCAAGCAGGGGATGCAGTCGCGCGCTTCGGAAGGCCAAACAAAACTCGGTTCACTGTTTGGGACGGTAGTTATGAAGGCTCGGGTGTTTCAAGGAGGGGGCAACGAGCCGACAACGTTCTCATTGCGAGACGGAGTGGAGTCGGCGGGACGTAGTTCGCTCGCACGCTTGTTTCCCAAGTTCGGACCAGGCGACAACGTCAATTGGAGCAAGGTAATCGACAAGGCCCGAGATGGCGCTCCTGATGCGCTCGCCTCGGTCGGCTGGAATAGCGAAGTGCCGGAAAACCCGGTGTGCAAGGAGGTACTTGCCCGGACGTCGGGTGCGGGGACGAAAGGTAGCGAGCTCCAAGGTCAGCTGATGGCTGCCCCATATGGATGGCCAAAGGATGCCGTCGATGCAGCCCTGATTGCACTCCTGTCCAATGGCAACGTCCGAGCCGACCGAGAAGGACTGCCAGTGGCCGGCGCAAAGGAATTGCCGCCCACCCAAATCGGCAAAAGCACTTTCTATAAGGAGGATGCTCCTCCTTCTACTCCTGAACGCCTCGCGGTAAGGGGCCTCCTGGGAGACGCAAGTGTCCAGTACGTGTCAGGCCAGGAAGGTGCCGCCATCAGCGGACTTTTGCAACATCTTGTCGGTCTAGCCAACCGCGCCGGCGGCCCTGCTCCACTCCCACCACCCCCCGATACTGAACGCCTCCTATCCCTGATGGGCCTGGCGGGAAACCAGCAGTTCCGCGAAGTTGCGAAGGCCGCAGAACAACTTCGACAGGACATAAGTGTGTGGACGGTTGAAGTAGACCAACGCGCGGAGCGGGAGACCGAATGGGATCGGGTCAATCGGCTCATCAAACATGCGGAGAATCTCGAAGGATCTGGACCCGTCATTGTCCAACGCGACGCCATTCTGGCAAATCGCCTCCTGCTGAGCGAACCTGATCCGGTCGCGCCTCTCGTTACATCGCTATGTTCCATTTTGCGGGCGGCAGTGAATTCGGAGGTGACAGCTCTGGGGGCTGCATACAAAGGAGAATTGGCCAGCCTGGAGGAATCCGCAGAGTGGAAGCAGCTTGACGCGGACGACCGTGGCGAACTGCTGAAAGACGTGGCACTGATCCCGATCGAAGGCCTTCTGGTCAATACGGATGAGGAACTCCTGAGGGCGCTTGACTCGACTCCACTCGCAAGTTTGAAGGAGCGCGGGCAGGCTCTGCCGGCAAAAGTATCCGCCGCACGGGCCGCCGCATCTTTGAAACTCGAACCGAAGAGTGTGACCGTGAAACCAGCGAGTGCCACAATCAAGACGGAGGAAGAGGTGGATGTCTACGTCTCCGCGTTCCGCGATCAGCTCATTCAGCATGTCAATGCTGGCGAAACCATCATCATCTGAGAAGGAGCAATCAGCGTGAGCGTTCTGGCATCAGGATTGCGGAAGGAACTGGAGGAGGCCTGCGTACGGGGTCGTCGCGCCGCTGAGCAAGCCTGCCGTGCTGCAATAGGTGCATTCAGCGTTGCGTCGAAGACCGCCCCGTCCCATCTGAGCGAATCCGAGCGGACCATCCGCCGGGGGTTGCGGGCCAAGAGCCGGCAACTCGGCGACGAAGGAGATTCGATTGCTCTCCTCGTATCAGAATGCGCCTACGAGCAATGGCACCGACTCTTGTTCGCCCGCTTCCTGGCGGAGAATGGTCTCCTGATTCACCCGGAGTATCGCGCTCCCGTCACACTTGCCGAGTGTGAGGAGCTGGCGGGTGGTCTCAAAGAGCCCGATGGATGGGCCGTGGCGGGTCGATTCGCCGCGGAGATCCTGCCCGGGATCTTCCGACTCGACGATCCTTGCGTGCGGCTCCGACTTGCATCAGAGGGACGGCTCGAGCTGGAGAAGATTGTCAGTGGGCTGCCAGCTCAGATGTTCTTGGCCGACGATGCCCTCGGCTGGGTCTACCAGTTCTGGCAGAAGGAGAAGAAGGACGAGGTCAACGCCTCTGAGCGCAAGATCGGTGGTGCAGACCTCGGACCGGTGACCCAACTGTTTACCGAGAACTACATGGTTCGCTTCCTACTGGAGAACTCACTAGGTGCCTGGTGGGCTTGTCGCCATCCGGACAGTCCTCTTTTGAAGGAGTGGGAGTTCCTACGATTCGACGACGCTGGCGCACCCGCGGCGGGTAGCTTCGATGGCTGGCCTGATCGAGTAGCGGACGTCAAGGTGATGGATCCTTGTTGTGGGTCAGGCCACTTCTTGGTTGAGGCATTTGGGATGCTTTGGCGCATGCGCTCGGAGGAGGAAGATCTGGCCGCGGTGTCCTCCCAAGACGCTGTGCTTCGGGACAATCTGTTTGGGCTTGAACTCGATCCTCGGTGTGTGCAGATCGCAATGTTTGCCGTAGCATTGACGGCCTGGAAGGCCGGGGGTGGATGGCGAGAGCTTCCAGTCCCGAACGTGGCCTGCTCGGGCATCCCGGTCAAGGCGCCAGTAGGGGAGTGGACGGCGCTAGCCGGGGGTGACCCCCAACTCGAAAAAGCACTTGTCCGGCTGCACATTCTGTTCCGAGATGCGGACACTCTCGGAAGCCTTATTGATCCCAAGAAAGTGACCGAACTCACCGATGCCACTGGCCTTCAAAAGTCCTTCGATGACGTCGATTGGGATGATGTCGCACCACTGTTGAACAAAGCTCTCACCGCTGAAAGTGATGACCCAGCAACGGCCGTTCTTGGAGCAGATGCAGCAGGCATCGCACGAGCCGCCGACTACTTGAGCCGCCACTATTCGTTGGTAGTGACAAATGTCCCTTTTCTTAGTTTCAATCGACACGTGGACAAGCTCAAGACCTACATCGAACAGTCACACTTCCAAGCTCGCCACGACCTAGCCACGGTATTCCTCGACAGGTGGTGGATATCTGGCAAAAGCTCGACCTCTGTGGCCATCGTCGGCCCAGCCGAATGGTTGTTCTTGGTTCGATATCAACCAATGCGGAAGCGGACACTAGAGAGATGCGGTTGGCGATTTCTAGTCAGACTCGGCTTGGGCGCGTTCACTACGACGCTTCGGGCGAACCCAGCATTGGTAATTGCGACGGCTGACGACGCCCCCAATGGCGAGTTGTCATTCGGCCTTGATGTGGAGGATGCGTCATCGCCTGAACTTAAAGCGTTGGAATGCCGTACTGCCTATTTGATTCAATGGGACCAGGCCCGACAGCTCTTGAACCCAGACGCCCGAATACTGCTTGGATACGAGACGCAGGGCCTGTTGATGCTGAGTTCCTTTGCTGAGGCACTGGAGGGAATCCGCACTGGAGACTCCCCGAGATTTGATCGACAGTTTTGGGAAATATCAAATGTGGGAGACGTCTGGGAGAGACAGCAAAGCTCAGTTGAGGCTGTAGTTCTTTACGGTGGCAGGTCAAAAGTTATCCGGTGGGAACGCGAGCAAGGTGAGTTGGCTGCATTCGCCGAAAGCGTTAGTCACTTGAACCATGCGGCTCAGAACTGGCGAAGCGGAAAGCCCTCCTGGGGAAAGCCAGGTATTGCTGTGAGTCTCATGGGCGATTTGTTGCCAACCGTTTACCTTGGCGACCGCTATGACATGAACTGCTGCGCAGTAGTCCCGAATGATCAGAGTCTTCTTCCTGCGATGTGGCAGTTCATGGCGTCTGGAGAGCATTCAAAACTGGTACGACAGATCGACCAATCGATCAAATTGACGCCGAAGACTCTCCTGAAGGTTCCATTCGATGTCGGACACTGGCGCCAAGTGGCCGCCGACCAGTTCCCAGATGGATTACCCCAGCCCAAGTCGGATGATCCAACCCAGTGGCTGTTCGATGGATGTCCCGAGATGGCCACCGAGCCATTGCAGGTTGCGATCGGACGGCTGCTCGGTTACTGCTGGCCCGAGCAGAAAGGCTCCGCCGATCTCGACGCCATGGCAGACGAAGATGGCATCGTCTGCTTGCCATCCGTACTCGGTGAGCCACCCGCCTCTGATCGTCTGCAAGAGATGCTGGCACGAACTTTCGGTGACTCTTGGGCGGCGTCCCGATTGGTCGAACTCCTTGCGTCGTCGGGCACCACGAAGAGCGACTGTGAGTCTTGGCTTCGGGATGACTTCTTCAAGGCACACTGCCAACTTTTTAAGAACCGGCCATTTGTCTGGCAGATCTGGGATGGTCGCAAAGACGGCTTCTCGGCCCTCGTGAATTATCACCGACTTAATCGAGCCAATCTCGAACGACTGACTTACACATACCTCGGCGACTGGATTGAGCGGCAGTCGGCTGGTGCGCGCGACGACGTCACCGGCGCTGAGGAACGTCTGGCCGCCGCCCAAGATCTGCAACGTCGATTGGAACTAGTCATCGAGGGTGAATCTCCCTACGACATCTACGCGCGCTGGAAGTCGTTGGAACAACAACCGATTGGTTGGGAGCCGGACCTCAATGATGGAGTCCGCCTGAATGTGCGCCCTTTCGTCGAAGCCGGCGTGTTGCGAACCAAATTCAACGTCAAGTGGGACAAGGACCGTGGCAAGAACCTGGACGGCACCGAACGGCACAACCATCTCCACTATTCGCTGGCCGAAAAGATTGCTGCCCGGAAGAGGCAGACGACGTGAGCGATAGGCTGATTGACCGGATTGTCCAAGCACTGGATTCGGCTCGTACGTTCGACTCCAATGTGTTTGAAGCTCCGATCGCAATGCTCTGGCCTGACGAGGATAGACAGTGGGAAGGAGCAATCTCCGAGTTGCAGCGGATTCGACGCATTGTGCGCTATGGAGTTTTCGATCTCAAAGCACGCCAGGGACCATCGTACTGGCTGCGTTGCGTTATGGCCGGGACTGTGGAACTCGAAGGTGCCACGAGCGGCAGCACCATCGTTTACTTACCGGGCATCTCAAGAGGTGCGCTCAGCGCCCTCGACGTGGCGTCTGCAGATCTCGCGCCCCTAGGCGCGCTGCAGTACCGATGCCAGTGGTTCAATCATCCAAACGGCAAGGACTGGACAATTCGGGGATTGCTCTCCAACAAGGAAGTCGGGTTTGGACTCGACGTGGCAGGTGATGAGATGACCACCGACGCCCTGGCTGCCAGCTTGAGGTTGCTGATTGAGAGGCCCATCGCTCAGCTCGAATCCAAATACATTGATGCGGCTTTCCTCAACGGGATGTTGAGCCCCGACCCGGTCCGATCGCTTTTGAACTGGCTTGACGATCCTGTCGCCACACGCAACGGGCTGGACAGCGCCGCATGGACCGCTTTCGTCAGCCTTTGCCAGCAAGATTTCGGATTCAACCCCGCCAGCGATGGTGAGATCGCCGGAGCTCGCCTTCTTGGTGAGGCAATGGGCACCTGGACGCAGGTCTGGCGACGGTTTTGTGAGAATCCTGCGGACTATCCGGGTATTCCTGATCGCCTGAACCAGGCGCAACCTGCCGAGCTCATCCCGAGCAGGCCCGGAGGGTGGCCTGGCCTTGCCGCAACGGCTGAAGATCGCCTTCGAGCTGATCTCTTGGCCCTCTCGGGTAGTGCGGCACAGCAGGCGCGCGAACAGATACTGAAGTTCGAGGAGACACACAGAGAGCGTCGAAGTTACGTCTGGGCGACCCTCGGCAGGACGCCACTGGCCCTTGCCCTGGAACACCTGACGGAGACCGCCCGGACCACTTCGGTGGGGCCGGCAGGCACTTCGGTGGAGGCAATCAAGGATTGGTATGTCGGGTCTGGATGGCGGGCCGATCGGGCGGTGCTGGCCACGCTGAACGAGGTGACAAGCAAAGCGGACCTGCTGGCCGTAGGAGCTGCCGTCAATGCCGTGTACCGACCGTGGATGGAACAGGCAGCAAAGGTCCTGCAGGAGGCGGTCGGGCCTGCTGCGAACGCCGGCACGTATGCCGCTACGCCGGCACCGAAGACGACAGTTGGCGAAGTCGTCGTCTTTATTGATGGCCTGCGATTCGATGTGGCCAACATTCTGATGGAGCGCCTCAATGGGGCCGGGCTGGATGTCAACTTGGATGCCGGGTTGGCGGCACTGCCTACGGTGACACAGACGTCGAAGCCGGCTCTGGTGCCAATCGATCAGAATCAGCTGGCCGCGGGGGAAGAACTCGACGCTCGGCGGGCCCCGCAAGGCCCTTCTGCCCAGGTCCAGGTCTTGAGAGCGCTCATGGGTACCGCCGGCATCCAGGTGCTCGACTCGAATAATGATGGTGATCCGGATGGAACTGCCTGGACGGAGACTGGGGAAATTGATCACCGGGCGCATGATCTCGGGATCCGCATCGCCTATGAGATCGATGACGAAGTGGGCAGGATCGCCACCCGAATCGGCGAGTTGCTCGAGGCAGGTTGGGCCAAGGTCACCATCGTTACTGACCACGGGTGGCTCCTGCTCCCTGGGGGCTTGCCAAAGAACGAGGATCTGCCCTCTTCTGTTGCGGAGGTCGTGAAAGGGCGCTGTGCGAGGATCAAGCCTGGCGTAGCCGACCTCAAGGTGCCCACCGTCCCATGGCACTGGGATCCTGACGTGCGCATCGCCATCGCCCCCGGAATCTCGTGCTTCAAGGCCAATCAGGAGTACGAGCACGGGGGCGTCAGCCCACAGGAGTGCGTTGTCCCTCGAATCTCTGTCAGCCGGGGGGCCAGTCCAACCGAGGGAGCGGTCATCACCAAGGTGAGGTGGCGGGGTCTCACCCTGGTGGTCGAGTTCGAGGGTCTTCCCATGGGGGCGACAGTCGACCTTCGCACCACCGCCGGGGAGGCGGGATCCAGCATCGCCGAGATGGGACGTGTCACGAGTGGCCACGGGAAGGTGATCCTCCTCGTGGCGGACGATGACCTCGAAGGTGAGCCGGCGCAGCTCGTCGTGGTCGGGAGTGACGGCTCGCTTCTCTTGCAGCGCGAGACGATCATTGGGCAGAATCGATGACTGAGCTGGACACCCTGGACACGCTGGCATCAACCGCATTCGACGGCTACCTGGTCAAGAAGGACCTGGCGCAGCAGTTCCGTGGTCAATACCCAGTGCCTACCTATGTAGGCGAGTTCATGCTGGGTCGTTACTGCGCAACAACAGACCCCGATGAAATTGCCGCGGGCTTGGAAATGGTCAAGCAATCCATGCAAGACCGCACCGTTCGGGCCGGGGAGGAGGAGCTGTTCAAACACCGGGCCCGTGAGAAGGGTCGGGTCAAGATCATCGACCTACTCAAAGCGCGCCTCGACTCCAAGAGTGACGCCTACAAGGCGGAGTTACCCAGTCTGCAGCTCAATGACATTCACATCTCCTCTGAGCTGGTAGACGAGCATCAGCGGATGCTCACTGGGGGGTTCTACGCCGAAGTCACCTTGGAGTACATCGCCGCGTTGGCCAGTGAGCAAGGCGGGCAGCCATTCCGGGTAGAGGCCATTCGCCCCATTCAGATGTCCACCCGGGATGCGCTTAGCACCTTCATGTCGGGCCGCTCGCGGTTCAACCTTGATCAGTGGCGGGAATTGCTTCTTCGTAGCGTCGGCTTCGAGCCGGCCAAGCTGACCAGCCGCCAACAGGACATCTTGATCGCGCGAATGATCCCGTTCGTCGTGAGGAATTACAACGCCGTCGAACTGGGTCCTCGCGGCACGGGCAAGTCGCACCTTTTTCAGCAAGTCTCTCCCTATGCCCACCTAGTTTCTGGCGGCAAGGCGACAATCGCCAACATGTTCGTCAACATGAACAGTGGTCGGCGTGGCCTGGTAGCGCAGTACGACGTCATCTGCTTCGACGAGGTCTCTGGTGTCTCGTTCGATCAGAAGGAGGGCGTCAACATCCTCAAGGGCTACATGGAGTCAGGTGAGTTCAGCCGGGGACGCGAGTCGATCCGAGCTGAAGGTGGAATCGTCATGGTTGGAAACTTCGACGTCGATGTGGAGCAACAGCTCCGGGTCGGGCACCTGCTATCACCTCTCCCCAAAGAGATGCAGGACGACACTGCTTTCATGGACCGCATTCACGCGTATTTTCCAGGCTGGGACGTCCCCAAGCTTGACCCGTCTTACTTTACTGAGCATTTCGGCTTCGTCAGCGACTACCTGGCAGAGGTCTGGACCCAGCTGCGTCGAACGTCTCGACTCGACGTCCTGCAGGGCCGCCTCGAGTGGGGGAGTGCGTTGAGCGGTCGCGACCGAAAAGCGGTCAATAACACGATGGATGGCCTCCTCAAACTGCTCTTTCCCGACTCCAGCATGGATGTGCCGGACGAATTCCTCGCTTGGGCTGCGTCGCTCTCGCTCGAGATGCGCCGGCGGGTGAAAGAGGCCCAGGCCTTCATTGGTGCCGCAGAGTTCGGGAAGGTCGACCTTTCGTATCGAATCGGCGACGGTCCAGAGACTGTCGTCTACTGCGAAGAGTCCGTGAAGCACAAGATGCGGATACGGAACGAAGTTCAATCGCCACAGCCGGATGGGCCTCTTTCGGAGCGTGACGTCCTTCCAGCCCCAGATCCCTCAGACGTCATTTCGAAGACGCCGGCTCGTGACTATGTCGCGGGTGACACGATCGGTGGGCGTTTCGAGGTCAAGGAGCTGCTCGGATCAGGTGGATTCTCGAAGGTGTACCGGGTGCGGGACACGGTCGAAGGTGAAGAACGAGCCCTGAAACTGTTTGACAACGCCGCCGGCTACGACGCTGTGCGCCGGGAGATCGGTGCCCTCAGGAAGGTCCATCACCCCAACGTCGTGAAAGTAATCTGGGCTGACCAAACCGACCTCGGCGAGTGGTATCTCATTCTCGAGTACATCGACGGTGAGCTCGTTTCGGACTACACCGCGGGGAAGAAGAAGCTACGGGATCGTGAGGCAATCGACGTCGCCCTCGACGTGTTGAGCGCGTTGACCGCAATCCACCCGGACAGCGAACGACTCGATGCCCTGGATCAGAAGCGACGTCAGGGCGAGATCTCGCCAGATGAGTACGACGAACTGATGGCGATGAGCGAGGACGCACTTGTCCACCGTGACATCAAGCCTCAAAACATCGTGCTGACGAGGTCAGGGGCCAAGTTGCTGGACTTCAACATCGCGTCTCGGGTCGGAGACCCCGTGCGCACGAACTCGGGCACGCCCCCTTACCAGCCTCCGGATGCAGACCTCACCCGTTGGGATGTTTCCACCGATCTTTTCGCGGTAGGTGTGACCCTGTACGAGATGTTGTGCGACGGTCAGCACCCCTACACCCAGGCCAGACCCATGCCGGATGTGGAGCCTCGTGACCCGAGGCAGTTCCGCAAGCACTTGAGCGCACCACTCGCCGAGTTCCTTCTTCGGGCCTGCGCTCCCGAGCGCACTACTCGATTCCAGACGGCCATGGAAATGAAGTCAGCACTCGAGAACGTCAGGGCTGCTCTGTGAGTCTCGTCACACCAGTTCCTGGATGATTGACTACGCGTCGGTCATTTCCAATAACTCTGCGAACCGATAAGGTCAATGACTCCGTCCCAGGAAGGGAGGAGTCAATCTGACTGCATCAACAATTCGATGGCGCGGCCAGGTTCGCGGCTGAGATCACGTTTTCCCGAGCAGCGGCCCGCTGCACATCGAAGCCACCAACCGTGCTTCGAGCGATCCAGGATCATCGGCTTCCCGCACTCCGGGCACGGCTCTGCGTGACGGACCTTCTCGATGTGGGAGTACAGGCTGCTGCTGTCAACAAGGGTGATGCCGGCCTCCTGTGCCTCCTTTCGGGCTTGCTCCGTGAAGCTTGAAAGGGTGACGAAAATACCCGCATTTGCCGGGAGGTGCTCGCGCATCAGGGTGCCGAGAAATCGTCGGATCTCATCGACGCCAACGACCATGGCAGTCCACCGCTTGCACTGAACGATCGATCTCTGGCCGTGACGCGTCAGATCGAGGTCGATGTTCCCGTCAGGACTGTCTTGGCTCCCGGTTTCTCGCACCGTCCATCCCTCTCGCCGAAGTACCTCGCCAACAAGCCATTCGAATTCCTCTGGGTCGAGGAGACGGAGGTCCGTCGTCCACTCAACCAGATGGCGTCGGTTGCCCGCCTCGACTCGAACCATGAGCCAACCGATGCACACAGCCGCGGCGAGAACGGCGCCTACGAGATTCGCCTCGACCAGGAACAAGGTCGGCCAGCCGAGCGTGAGCGGCAAAATGAGGCCGCCCCCTACGTACAGGATCAGTGCCAGTGCCACCGCTGTCCGACCGGAGATCCGGCTCACGAGGGCGATCATTGAGCGGTCGAGGAAAGTTTCCGCTTTAGACATTGCAGTCAAGGCTAAGGGATGCGCAGCACGTCAGTCCGGGCCGCGGGTCATCCATCCACGGATCAACCACGAGCTGCGGTCTTTTGTTCGGGCGAAGCTGTGGCACGGAGTCGCTCAGGTACTCGGATCCACCACCCGGAGTCCCTCACATGAGTGTCATCCGCTTGGTCTTTCGTGCCGGTAGATTCCGGTCGCGCTAGGGCAAGGTGATCTGGCTCCGCCCTCGGCGGGAAAGGGCAGCCGGGGCCCGAAGGCCGTCCACCGCGAGGGTGGGCAATCGCGGGCGACGGAGGCGGATCCGTGCCCTGCGACAGCCTCCACGATAGTCGTGTCTCGAATCGCCGGTCCGGCTACACCGGCCTCCAGGTGCGCATTTGAGCGCCTGTGGCAGCCACTGTCTGAGATCCACCGCACCCGAACACACTGTGGTCTCCTGCCCGGCGATGTTCGACCATCCCGGGATACCGCGAGGCTCAATCCTTGTCCTGGTCGTCCGGCCGGCAGTTGCGTAGGTCCGGCACGGCCGACCTGAGCCCCGATATAGCGAGAAGGTCCCCTCGGTGGCACCAGATGGGTGGTGAGCGGTGCGTCGTGGTCCTCCTGACGTGTGTGGCGGTGCTCTCGGTCCCATCTTGCGCCCCGTCGCCTCGGCCGCAACGGCGTCTCGGAAACTGGCCGGCGGCGTTCGCTGCACTCACTGACCTTCGGTCCCGCCGCAACTTTCCGGCCGACCCTCCGGGCAACCGTTGCCCCCTCGTCTTCCCGGTTCGCGTGTCGTGCCCGTAAGCACCACAAACGAAAGGAACCACAACATGAACACTGTCACCATCACAGGCAACCTGACCCGGGAGCCGGAGATCCGCTACACCAAGGAGGGCCAGGCTACGGCCCAGCTCGGTGTCGCCGTCAACCGGCGCTGGCAGGACCGCTCGACCCAGGAATGGCAGGAGGCGACGTCCTTCTTCGACGTCATCTGCTGGCGGGAACTGGCGGAGAACGTGGCCCTCAGCCTCTCCAAGGGCATGCGGGTCGTGGTCACCGGCCGCATCGAGCAGCGCAGCTGGGAGAACGAGGAGGGTGAGCACCGATCCAAGGTCGAGATCACGGCCGACGAGATCGGTCCCAGCCTCCGCTTCGCCACCGCCGACGTCCAGCGGACCCAGCGGCAGTCGGGTGAGGCCGAGACCCAGGAGGTCGGGACCTTCTGACCCGAGCGAGCGGGGCCGGGGGAGCGATCCCCCGGCCCCTTCGCCGCGGTACCGGGGCGACCCATGACCCACCTCACTCCTCATCGTTGACCATGACGGCGTGATCGGGAGCGAAGTGGTGCCTGGCCCAGAGGGACTGGACCGGACGCCGTTCGGCGTCAAGCGGGCGCTGTGGGGCGCCGCCACGGTGGCGGCCGGCTCCGCCGTCGTCTTGCCAGCTCGGCTCCACCACCGGGCTTCGCTTCCTCGCTCGGGCACGCCCGCCGCTTGACCCCGACCGTCCTGCCCGGTCCCTTCGGCTCACAGCGGAGCAATGCCGGGCCTTGCTCCGCTCCGGGAGCCGGCCGAGACGATCAGGAGGACGCCATGACCGCAGTTATCACGGCTAGTCGGTGGAATGCCATCCACCCCGACTACAAGACGGGCAGCCCGACCGAGGGCACCGCCGGCATTCTCCGGCTGACCACAGACCAGGGGACCGTCCTCGTCTCCACCGAAGTGGTGAACCGGCGGCGGCTGTTCGCCTTCGGACCTCTGGTCGCCACCCCCGGCGCCCTCCGTGCCCTGGCAGGTGAAGGAGCTGACCCCGCTCGCCTGCTCTCCCGCCACGCCGAAGGCGACTGGGGTGCTTTGTCCGCCGACGACCAACACGCCAACGACGAGGCCGTCCGCAGCGGGGAGCGATTCCTGAGCTCCTACGAGCTGGGAGACACCCGCCTGTGGATCATCACCGACGCCGAGCTGACAGCCCCCGTCGGCCCGTCCGGAGTGCGCCCACGCCACGCCACGACCCTCCTGCTCCCCTCCGAGTACTGACCCGACGACCGAGCCCCACGGGGCTGCCCGTGCGGACACAGAACCCGGGACGAGCGACGCGGCATAGATCATCCGCTCTGCCGGCCCCACACGAAGCCCCCTTCCATCGAGGAAGGGGGCTTCGTCATACCCACCCATCAGCTCCGCCGGACCTGTACAGAGCATTCCACACACCTGCATCATCGGATGCCGCCGCCCTTCGGGCGGACCTCCCCGCCACGTTCGTGTCGCCATTGTCCCTGGTGGATAGCCCTATCCGGGCCAGGGTGACGTTCAGGGTGACGTTCATCCGGACGATACGACCATGGATCGGTCACCGAGCGCCGTTTTGCTGGCGTCCTGATGCTGTCCATAGGACGGCTTGGCACCACCGGTGGCGCCAACTACTACCTCGACAAGGTTGCCAACAACGTCGACGACTACTACCTCGGCCGGGGCGAGGCACCAGGCCAGTGGATCGGCGCCACTGCCGAACGCTTTGGCCTCGTCGGTCAGATCGACGCCGATGCCCTCAGGAACCTGCTCGCGGGCACAGCGGCCGATGGTGCCAGCCTCGGCGTGCAACTCCGGCCAGAACGACGTCCCGGTTTCGACCTGACGTTCTCCGCTCCGAAGGGTGTCTCCCTGCTCTGGGCGTTGGGATCGGAAGATGTACGGGGCACGTTCTCCGCCGCCCACGACCAGGCAGTCGGAGCCGTGCTTGACCGCCTATCTTCCGAAGCCTGTTTCGCCCGCAGAGGACGTGACGGGAAGCAGCTCATCGAGGCCGAGGGCTTCGTTGGCGCGGCGTTCCGGCACCGCACCAGCCGGGCCGGCGACCCCCAGCTTCATACCCATGTCGTCGTCCCCAATCTGGTCCGCGGTGTTGACGGCCAGTGGTCCGCCCCCGACGGCCGCCACCTCTACCTGTGGCAGAAGGCCGCCGGCACCCTCTACCAATCGGCGCTTCGGGCTGAGCTCGCACCTCTCGGCCTTACCTGGGACATCCGGCGCAACGGTCTGAGCGAGCTGCGAGATATCCCGAAGACGGTGCTCAGGGCGTTCTCGAAGCGCCGTGTCGACATCGAATCGGCGATGAATTCCCGAGGTGCAACATCGTCGAGGGCGGCCGAGACCGCCGCCCTCGCCACACGGGAACGCAAGCCTGCTGGCGGCATCGCGGGCGATGTGCTGCGCGATGGTTGGGCCGAGCAGCTCTCCGCCATTGAGCTCCCCGACGGCTCGGGTGGTACGCGCCCGGTCACCGTCGACGACCTCAACGCTGCCCTCGGTCTCGAAGCGGTCGCGCCACATGGACCCGAAGAGGTCGAGGCGGTCTTCAGGGTCCTGGCAGGCGAGAACGGCGTGTCGCTCGATGACTGGGAGATCGACGAACAGCGCCTCTCGGATACCGGCGCCCCCGGCACCAGGGCACTGCCCGTCACCCTGCTCGGATCGAGCTTCTCCCGGCGTGACGCCATCAGTGCCGTGGCCAGGGCATTCGATGTCACCCCCGACGAGGCAGGGGCGCTTACGGCCAGGTTCCTCGAAAGGGAGGGGGTGGTCCGGGTTATCGCCGACCCCGGTGCCGGCACCGAGCACATCCGCACCCGAAGCGGCCACGTCGTCCCGGCCACCAGCGGCGACCGGCGCTACACAACCACCGAGCTGCTGGCCGCCGAGCAGCGCATCATCGGTTCCGCCATCGCACGTAAGGGCGAGGGAACCGGCCGGGTCGCCCCCACCACGGTCGAACACGTCCTCGGGCTGCACACCCATCTCGACGGCGAGCAGGCCGACGGTGTGCGGGCGCTGCTCACCTCGGGCAATGGCTACGACCTGGTGATCGGCCAGGCGGGAACGGGCAAGACGACGCTCCTCGGTGCCGCCCGGATCGGCTGGGAGGAGGCCGGTTTCCAGGTCATCGGGACGGCGGTGGCGGCCCGGACAGCCGCCGACCTCGAGGCCGGCACCGGGATCCCCAGCTCGTCGCTGACCCAGCTCCTGGCCGATCTGCGGGAATCCGGTGGCCTCACCAATCGCCACGTCATCGTCCTCGACGAGGCGTCGATGGTGGGCAGTCGCCCCCTCGATCAGCTCCGTTCCTACGTGGACGCCGCCGGAGCCAAGCTCGTCCTTCTCGGCGACAACCGGCAACTCTCCTCCATTGACGCCGGTGGGGCCCTGCGGTCCCTCTCGATGGAGCTGGGAACTCATGTCGTCACCTTGACCACCAACCGCCGCCAGGCCGGCGCGGACCAGCAGTGGGAACGTGACGCCCTGGTCGCCCTGCGCCATGGCAACGTCACCCCGGCCGTCCACGCCTACGTCGAACACGGGAGGGTGACGATCACGAGCACCATCGACCAGGCCCGCCAACGCATCGTGGAGGATTGGTGGAGCGTCCATCGGACCCACACCACCGCCATCTTGGCCGTGCGGCGATCCGACGTCGCCGCGCTGAACGACATGGTCCGGGCCCGCCGCCAAGTAGCCGGGGAGTTGGGGACCGAGATCAGGATCGGCGCCAAGGCATTCAGCGTCGGCGACCGGGTCATCTTCGAGAAGAACCAGCGGGTGCAGAGCGTAGACCTCGCTAATGACAGGCACCGTCCCGAGCTGGTCAGGCTCCGCAACGGCACGTTCGGCACCGTGGTGGCTCTCACCGACACTAACGACGCTGTGACCAGGGAGGGTGACGTTCGGCGAACTCAGGGTGTCGTTGCGGGCATAGAGGAAGAGGCCCGCAGCGAACCGACAGGGTCACTGGTCGTCCAGCTCGACGACGGGCGCCGCGCCGTCCTTCCCCGCAGCTACGCCGAGGCCTCCACGAGCCTGGGTTACGCGCTCACCGTGTTCCGCTCCCAGGGGATCACCGTCGATCACACCTTCGGGCTCGGAGGCGACAGCCTCTTCCAAGAAGCCGGCTACACCCAGCTCTCGCGGGGCCGGCTGTCGAACAATCTCTATGTTGCCTCCCCCGAGAACCCGAGATGGGAGATCGGCCACCACGCCGATGATCTCGCCCAGCGCGACGCCCTCGAGTCACTCGTCGACGCCCTCTCCCAGAACAAGGAGCAGACCATGGCTCGGGACCGACTCCCGACCTGGCCCACAGTGTCCCCCGACGACTTCGCCTCCGCCTACCGCGAGCACGCCAGCCTCGGGCAGTGGATCGCCGATCACGCACCGGTCGACTCCTTCTCCGGGCACCTGGAGGGGTCGGGTGCCGAACGGGCCAGGGCCGGAGCTGAAGACGACGTGACGAATCTCATCACCGCGCAGCGGCGCGATGCCTGGGTGGATGCTCATCAGGCTGAGATTGAGAGGTGGTCCCAGCTGGACAGAGACCTCAGTCGTCACGAGTACCGGCTCGGCCAGGCTGCGGCCTACAGCCAACCGGAGCACACGGGCGTGCTCGGACCTCTTCCCGAGCGCATCAGCGGAGTTGAACGGTGGCAGTCAGCTGCCGGTGCCATCGAGGCCTATCGGTCCCGCTGGAACATCACCACTGTCGACGCGCTCGGCCCTGAACCCCTCGACCCCGAGCAGGGTGCCCACTGGAAGAGAGCTGTCGACGCCATCGGGTCGGCAGGTTTCGCTGCGCCGGGCGGTCCGGGTAGGGCATCCGACGAAGCATGGCTCTCGTCCCTCTGGGATCGGGTCCATGCCCTCGGTGCCGCACGGTCTGATGCGGCGCGCGACGTGACATCGATGCCAGACGCGCCGCAATTCGCCTGGAGACGCGACGTCGACTCCGGACGTGACCTCGGTGGCGGCTTCGGGTTGTGATGCGACTGTCTCTCAGAGACTCGACGGGCAGCCGATACGATCCGGCCACGCGATGACATACGCCCGACGTTCGCGTCCAACGATCCGCTGCCTGGTTGAAGACCTCGGTTTGGAACTTCCCGAGATGTCCGTCGATCTGGGAGAGATCGAACACCCATGGCTCGATGAGCTCCGACGGATCGCTCCGACATCACCGACGGGCCAGAAGCGGATTCTCTCCATTGCCCACCCGGTCGTCTACCGGCTCCGGGTGTCGACGGAACGAGGAGCCACCTGGCTCGACGAAGACGAGGTGCTGTGGCTTTGCGCCGTTCGTCGGAGAGAAGACGGATCAGACGATGACGCGTTCGAATGGTTCGCGCAGCTTCACGCTGCCGACCGGCTTCTCCCGAGCGAAGACGACCATCTTCGGGACCAGGCAGAGGAGGTCCTCCGCCTTCACCGACGCTTGACCTCGGAACTGTTCGAGTTGACTGACCGTGCACTGGCCAACAGCGGGACCGAATGCGTCGCGGACCTTGACGGCTGGCTGCCGACCAGAGTGCTCGTGATCGACAGTGGTGGAGTCGAAGAGATCTGGTGCGGGATCTGCATCCGGGCGAGCGACGGAGTCTTCATTCGTCCTGAGCTGCGCGACGTGCTGTTTGCGTCGCTTGAAGCGCACGTCTCCCCGGCGGTGTTCGAGGCACGCGATGACTGGCCCACGGGCGCGATTGCCTGGTACGAATCGGTCAGGCTCGGGCTCCGCTAGCCCGGCGGTTTCCGCCTGAGACACGCTGGACGGCGTCGAACGGCTGGCCAAGCAGGTGGGCGGCGATGGCGGCGTCACCGGCGGTGAGGACCGACCGGGCCCGATCGATGCCCTTCTCGATGAGGTCAGCATGGCGCACGGCGTACTCCTGGACCGCCTTGTCCACCACCTCGGCCTGGGTCGTGTCGATCAGGGCCGCGAGATAGCGGATGCGCTCCTTTGTCTCCTCGTTGACCTTGATCGGTGCCTGAGCCATCGCACTCACCTCCTGATACCTAGAGGATACTAGTAGCTAAGTACCTAATCAAGTGAGTTTCCGACGTGCCCTGATTGCACTGAGCAGGCCGAAGGCGCTCACTCACTTGCGCCTGGTCGCGCTTCCGCCTCGAGATCACCTGCAGACTGATTCTCGAGGGCGGCCAGCTCTTCAACCCACCTGGAGTCTTCGGTGACCGGTTCATCCGGCGTGTGCGACACCGCAGAGCAGCCCTGACCGACGCCGATTGTCTGGCGAATGCGCTCGCGGCATTTCTCGGCCTCTTCGTGCCACGTGACTCCTGCTGTCGCATCGACCGGCTCGGTCGTGTCGTAGACGGCCAGCCATGCCACGCGCAGTGCGGCCAGCTCCTCGACGACAAAGCCGTGGCGCCACCAGCACGGCCTGAGCCAGTCCCCTGCCGCCGCGTACCGGACCTGGAGGCTTTCGACCCACTTGGCCAGCACTGCGAGTTCGATCGGTTCGCCTTCGGTTGGAAGGGTCCGCTTCGTGGCCGGAACCTGCTTGCCGGCGGTCGCCCACGCACCCTGTTGCGACTTCAGCCTGTCCACATCGGCTCGAAGCGCCTCCACCTCGACAAGAAGGTCCTCCACGAGCTCGGGAAGACCGCTGGGCGCACTGTCGCCGTCCTCAGGCATGACCACCGACGACCGACGAGACCGGCCTGTCCGATCCGACCAGCGCGGCCAGGATCCGGTCATCTCGCCAGGACGGCAGATACGTGACTCGTGGCCGGAGATGAGGGGACACGACGACTGCGTGGTTGGGCACCAGGTTGGCGATGTCCCCGATGGGCAGCACTGGCATGCGACGTGGCGTCCACGAGCTCGACTTCCCCATCTCGTTCTGGGTGACGGTCTCGACCAGCTCGTCGTGTTCGCCGGCCAGCCGGCTGATCTCTTCCAGGAAAGCGACATCCTTCTGGCCGCCCCACACCAGCGTGATGTTGGCCAGGTCACGCAGTGCCCGTTCCCCTGCCTCACCCCAGATGTTGCGGGCCGAGGCCACCGACTGGAGGATCACCGCGGTGGTGATCCCCAGGCCGCCGAGTTCGGCGACCAATTTCGGGAGGTCGCCGAGTGGGGCGATGTTGGCGCATTCGTCGAGCATGAGCACCAAGCCCGACTCGAGCCGGCGCGTCGGGGAGCGGGCCGCTTGGTGCCGTGCTGTGTCGACGACGTCTTCGATGAGTGCGGCGACGATCGGGGCGACCGAGTGTTGCGCACCTGGTGAGCCCATCAGGTAGATAGTCCCGTTTTCCTTCAGAAACTCGCCAGGGTCGAACGTGTCGTGATCGACCCGGGTGGCTTCGAGGACCATCGGGTCGGCGAAGCAGTCGAACGCCCGTCGGACCGTGGCCCAGATCGAGTCCCGATGCCTGGGTTCGACCTCAGCGGATGCGGCCAGGTCCTGGTCCCATCCCCGAGCAGCGCCCGAGTGGCGCGACAGGATGCGGACCGGTTGCCGAGCCGCAGGCCGGCGCGACCAGGCGAGGAGCTGCTCGACACCCAAGCCCTGCAGGGCGGCCGCGTGCAGGTAGGAGCGGATGATGGATGCCGCCACCTGTTCCCAGTAGGCCCCACCGCCGTCGACGGCCGGTCCGACCCCGGCGAAGCCGGCGAACCCTCGAGCACGCAGGATGGCTGTCTGGGGTATCTCGCAGCCCTTGACCGGGTTCCACCGCAACTTCTTCGCCTCGGGGACCAGGCCCTGCGGGTCGAACACGTAGACCGGTCCAACCTTGGCCCGGACGTAGGCCGTGTCCATGTACGTGTCATGGCGGGTGGCGGTCACCACCGCCGGACCCTTGTGGCGCAGCACCGCAGGGATCACGAAGCCCTCGCCCTTGCCGACCCGGGGCACGCCGACGGCCAATATGTAATCCTCGGACTTGGCGAACAGGCGGGCGCCGGTGGCGACGTCGATCCCGAGTCCCAGTGGCTCCCGCGTGGCCGCGGCATCCTTCCCGTAGAGGGCGGTGGTGTGGCGCTCGACTGCTCTCCGACCCATGGTGCGCTCGACGTGGGCCCGACTGGCTTTGGCCGGACCACCGTGCTGGTTCCCGGCCGCACCCTGGACATGGCGGACCAGGTGGAAGGCCAGGACGACCAGCCCGACAAGAACCAGCTGCGTGACGAGCAGCGAGGCCCACATGGCCAGGGGTCCCGGCAGCGATGGCCGGTCGACCGGACTCCACGCCAAAGCCGGGTCGGCCGGATGACGCCAGAGCCGCAGGAAGATCCCGGTCCCCGCACCCACGCCTCCTGGGATGAAGTGATGCCCGCCGAAGAGGAGGGAAGCCACCTGACCCCCAGCTTGAACTGCCAGTCCCTCGGCGACCACGAGGGTCAGCGCGCAGAGCAGCAACATGAACGGTCCCTCGAATGGGGTCTGCTGTTGTGGCCTCATCGCTCGGGATCCTTTCCGAACAAGCTGAGCTGCTTGGGCACTCTACGGTCCTCTTTTGTCTTTTCGCCCGCTATGCCAGGGTTTCTCTTCGGCCGTGGGTCCTTCGCGACACCCGGGTGGCGGCGGAGGGGGACGATCACCCCACGCGAGCAGTCGCACGTCCATGGTGACGACATCACGAGGCCACCGGATCAGCACCGCCCAGCAGCACTTCGCCGCTGCCCCATGGGGCCCCGGCCACAGTGGTAAAGGTGTCGACACGGACATCGGCACCGGTGTGGGGGGCATCGACCATGGCGCTGTCCCCGATGTAGATACCGACGTGATCCGCGACGCTGTCACCAGAAGCCGTGTCACCAGAAGCGCTGCCGGTGCCGAAGAACACGAGATCGCCCGGGACCAGTTCATCGAGCGCCACATGGGGCTCGTCGTGCCACTGGTCGTTGGCCACCCGGGGTACAACCACCCCGGCCAGCCCATAGGTCCACACGACCAGTCCGGAGCAGTCGAACCCGGTCCCGGGGGTATCGCCGCCGTAGACGTAAGGGGTTCCGATCTGCGACTCGGCGTAGGAAACGACGGCCGCTTGCACACCGCTGGGCACTCCCGCACCCGCAGCGGTGTAGCGGGCTGCGGTGGCCAGTACCTGCTCGGCGTAGCCGGCCGACGCGGCCTGGCACGCCGCTCCGGCGTTGCCGCAGTTGTAGGCCACCAGCGCCAAGGTTGGGTTCTGGGCGACCCCGAGTGAGCACAGGTAGCGGCCGGCGGCATAGGCGGCGTCCGTCGGGTCGAACGCGGTGGGCGGGATCGCACCACCGGACGGGGCCGGCTTGGCGTACTCGGCGAAGGTCGCCGGCTCGAACTGGAACATGCCCTCGGCCCCCGCACCCGAGACCGCAGTCGGATCGAGGGACGATTCGGTCTTCGCCACTGCGGCGAGCAGGGTCCATGGGACCCCGCACGGACTGGCTGCTGCCGCTTGTTGAAACAGGACCAACAGGTTGGCGGGGATGCTGCCCGTGGCGAGCGGCGACGGATTGTTAGTGGCCACAGCCGATGCCCCGCCCGCCAGGGCACACAGGGTGAACGCAGATGCTGCGACGAGGAGGGCGAGCACCTTGCCCGCTGTGCGCGTCATTCCCCGACCCCGACGTCGACGACCCGCCAGCCGGAGGCCTCGCCGCCGGGTGAGAGATGGAGGGCGATCCTCTCGGCGACCGGCACCGCCTCGGGCAGGCCCGAATCCGAAGTCACGGTCATGATGCCGGTGACGATCACCGCCACCCTCCCGCCGGGTTGAGCCACCGGCTGCCCGGGCGGGTCGAGCACCACCGTCGTGCGGCGACTCTCGGTCCGCCAGGCGGCCGGCCCCACCACGGCCCGGGGCACCACCAGCCCGGGAGCGAGGGCGGTCTCGGTGGCGACGTCGCCCGCGGGCTGCGCGGGATCGGTCGTGTCGCACGCGGTGACGAACCGCTCTGCCACCTGCTGAGCAGCCAGCTCCTGGGCACGCACGTTGGAGAGCTGGCCGCCCTCTCTCCCACCGGGGGCCGGCATCAGTGTCGGACCCGCTGCGGCTTGGTGGTGGGGGAGGAGCGCCACGAGTGCCCCGAAGCCGATCAACCCGACGCAAACCGCCACACCGACCCGGGACCACGTGAGATGACGTACCCAGGCGGAGTTCATGGCCGGCTCCGCATCGCCTGATTGGAGTCGCACATGGCGACGTCGCGGGGAGAGAGGATCGTCTGGACGATCGCTCCGTGCTCCCCGACCCGCCACAGGGCGCGGCCCCGGGGGAGTTTCGGTACGAGGAGAGCTTCTGACTCGGTCCAGTCCATGACGTCGAGAGACGCCCGGGCCTCACCGCCACCCAGGTTGAACGTCACCTTCGTCTCGGCTTCGTTGACGAACCCTTGGGCTCGCTTGGACGTGGTCGTACCGTCGTCAGCCTGGGATGCCAGGTCCGAGATCCGCTGGACGATGGTGACGAATTGCACGCCGTAGGCCCGGGACAGCTTCTGGGTCTCCTCACCCCAGGCCACGAACCCGGCGTCGCGGATGGCCTTCCAGCACTCGTCGACCACGATGATGCGCTGGCGGTCCTTGGCTGCGACCACCTGGGCCAACCACGCCCCGGCGCAGACCAGGATGGCCGAGAACGCGGGCGACTGGAGCACCGCGGACAGATCGATAACGATGCCCGGGCCGGACCACTCGACCTTGGTCGTGGACGCTCCGTCGAACATGCCGGCTAGGTCGCCCTCGACCAGGCGATGGAGTCCCCGGGCCACCGACTTCGCGTCTTTGGCCAGCTCTTCGGTGTTCGTGTTCAACTCGGCCGCCATGGCCTCGGTCGGGCCCATCAACAGGTCCATCACGTGGCGTAGCGTCGGCACCGCTCGGCCACGGCGTCGCTCGAGCTCCATGAGCGCGGCGGTCACCACCGAGCGTTCATCGCTCGACACCGCTCGCCCCACCGCCGACTCGGCCAGGGCCACCACCACCCCGATCCGGCGGCCCCTGACGTCCTCGGTCCCCGTCCCCGCAATGGACGGACCGGCGTCGAGGGGATTGAGCCGCACCGGGCCGCCCGGCCGCAGGCCCAGCACCGAGAGCCCATCTCGGGCGGCCAGGTCGAGGTACTCGCCCTTGGGATCCAAGATGGCCAGCCACTTCCCGGCCATCGACTGGCGGTGTAGGTAGGCCTTCACGAAGGCGGACTTGCCGTACCCCTTATTGCCCGAGACCAACATGCACGGAGAGAGCAACGTCTCGGAGTCGTAGAGGCAGAACGGGTCGTAACAGAACATGCCCTGGCCGAGCACCTCCTGGCCGATGATCGGTCCCACCAGGGGCAGCCCGGCCTGGCATTGGAATGGGTAGGCGGACGCCGAGTGACGGGTCGTGACCGACATGGGAGGGAGGCGCAGCATCAGAGCAGCCCCCGGGCGAAGCGCAGCCGGCACAGCGGCAACGTCGCCGCCCACGCCTCATGGCCCCGGGCGTGCAGCTCCCGCAGGTCAAGGTGGCACTCGACCGCCTTGCGCTCCGCCTGGCGCCACGCCCGCCCGGCGGTCTCCGCGTCGGGACTGGACACCATGACGAGACCGGCGATCTTGTGCTGGCGGAACCCTCGGGTGAGCTCCCGCTCCCGGGACCGGGCCTCGTCGACCCGCCGCTCTTCCTCCTCGGTGGTGATGATCCCCTTCTCGTCCCGCTTGCGTTGCGCCATCCCGCCGGTCGTGCGGGCATCGCGGACCTCGGCGAAGGCCTCTTCGGTCGAGACCGCTTCGAGATGCATGGACACCGTGCGCACCGACCCCGGCAGTGCGGTCGCCAGCAGTGGGTACATCCACTCGCTGGCCACGTCGATCCGGGGCCAGGCGGCGATCTGCCCGACCCGGTGGACATAGCCGTCGGTCCGCACCGTGTCGTAGCCGACGAAGCGGGCGGCCGGCCCGGCCCCCGACGCCGGGATCGACTCGTCTCCCCACAGCGCCAAACGCTCGAGAGCCGTCGGGTCCGCCCACTGGCGCATGACACCGGCGATCCCCCTCCGTGACAGCGGGGTGGGTCGCAGCCCGATGGAGGTCAGTTGCTCGCAGAGCTGGGCCAGTTCGACCGTTGCCTCGGCCAGCACATCGGACTCCGCCCCCACACCGGTCTCCACCTGGGCGCCCAGATACACGTCGTGGTGGATGGCCGCGGTACCGATCGCCGCTTGCAACGACTGGTAGTCCGCCCACTCCAAAGGAGAGACATCGCCCATAGCGCATTTGGCCCAGTCCTCCTGGACCGTCGAGGGTTGCGGGGTGGCCCGCTCGACCCATTGGAGCCGCCGAAGCCCCGAGCCCTCTGAGGCCATGGCCTTCAAGACCTCTCCCCACGAAAAGATCTGCGCCGCCTGCTCATCGGGTCCCGAGAACACGAACCGGTCGCCTCCCGACACCGAGATCACCGCCGTGAGAAGGTTCTGGCGGCCGGCCCGCTCAACCAAGAGGCCGGCTTCGGCACCGTCACAGGTCACCGACATGAAGCGCAGCCGGCCCAACTCGGGGGGCAGCTGCTCGGGCACCTCCGGGCGCCCACGGCGAGCCCGTGTTTTGTTTCCCCGGTCTCGCCGCTTTCCCTCGTCAATCTCGGGTTCGACGACCGGCGCGCCACCAGCTGGCTGATAGCGGTCAACTTTCCTGGTGGCCGCCGGGTCGACCGCAACGCTCAACCACATGGCGGGCATCACCCACCGGGTCTTCCCACCGAGTCGCAGGATCCCGTAGTGGGCCAGCGGTCCTACCACTTTCCGGACACGAGCGCCCCGGAGTCGACCGAACGGGATCTTCCCGAGGGCGAACCAGAAGCCCACCAACACCGGGCCGAGCGGCAGTGGAAGCGGCGCACCCGCCAGGATCATCACGAACCCGATGGACAGGCCGGCGATCCCCGGAGCGAGCTGGCTCGCGGTACGGCTGACCAATTCGTACCGCTTGGTCAGGACGCCGAAGTTGTAGAGCACCTCGGGTTCAGCCATGAGAGAGACCTCGCGCACCTCGCACCGCCGATCCCTGGCCTGCTCCGCCTCGAACCCCTTGGCCAGGCGATGGCGGCCGTGTCGAAGATCCGTTGGTTCCCGCCTGGGAGCCGCTGGCGGCCCGCCTGGTCGCAGGACTCCCGGTACCCCCGCCCGATCCCTGAGATCCAACGGCCCCTGGGCCCGATCCCGATGGCCCCGCACTCCCTGTCCCATGACCGCGCTCTCCGTCACCGCCGGGCCCGGCATGTGCGGCACCACTAGCAGCGTCGACACCGGTCCGAGCGGCGGCGGTGGCTGCACCAACACCGACGGACGCCGCCACACCGAGCGGCCCCGCTGCTGCCCCCGCTTGGCGGACGATCGCTTGCTGGCCGCCACCCGATCCGCCCATCATCTTGGCCGTGCCCGCAATCCGGCTCCCCATGTAGGTCATCCGACCGGGACCACTGATCTGGGAAGCCGCGGCCGCCGCGTGCTCGGTGGCAGCCGGCACGTGTCGGAGTGCCATCGGCAGGGCCAATGATCCGAGCAGGAGGAACGCCACCGCCAGGAACAGTGTCGTCATGTCCACACCGATCGAGCCCGTCACAGAGAGCTGGTTCTTGTTCAGGTCGGCGGCGGCGAGGACCATCAGCATGGTGATCACCAACTGGGACAGGATCGTGGCCACGATCAGGTCCACCAACTTCTTGATCCAGTGAGCCGTCCCACCCCAGTACAGGCCGCAGAGCGCCAAGGGGATGGCCAGCACCTCGAGGTAGAGGAGCGCCCCCCGCAGCGCGAGGACGAACCAGATGACAAGTGCCGCCAATCCGGCCAACGCCACGATCAGCGCCGCGGCCAGACCGGGGAGTCCGCTGCCACCCGAGGCCACTGTTGCCGACAGGGCGAAGTCCGAGAGATGGGAGAGTCCCTGGCCGAATCCCTGGTTGCCGCCGATCGCCACGTCGACGAGCAGCCCGCAGCAGCCGTTGACCAAGGTCAGGACCCCGGCCGTCACGGGCACCGCCACCGCGGTGCCCACCGCCATGAGCACCGGAGCGCCCAGTCCCCGCTTCAAGACCGACGTCAGGTCGCCGCGGAGGGCTGCCGACCCGACGCCCACGAACAGGATCGGGATTGACAGCCAGGCGACCACGCTCAGCATCGCTCGCCAGGGACCGACGAACCACGACGTGAAATCAGGCGTCGTGGTCGACTGCATGGCGTGGATGACGCCACCGATGGCCCAGGAGGCGAAGCCCCCGATCCCCTCTGAGATCGCGTGCCCGAACCAGTTGACCACGTCCTGGCCCAGACCCCCCAGGGGGTTGAACAGTGAGAGTCCGACGATCATCTCAGCTCACCGTCGAGCCGAAGTTGAACGCCCATGTGATGAGGAAGACGGCCGCGCCGATGATGACCGCCCCGGCCAACGCGGCGAGGATCTTGTGCTGGGAAACCGACGTGCGGTTGATCGACCCGTTCTGCACCCCCCACCACAGGCTCGCCCCACCGATGATCAGCCCGAGCAAGCAGGCGTAGATGGCCCACTGCTCGATGCCACCGAGAAACGACGACACCTGGGACGAGCCCGGCAGTGAGCTGTTCGGCGAGATGTTGAAGTTGGGTCCGCCGGCTACAACGACGGGTCTCGCGCCTAGCAGTTGAGGGATCACTGGACCTCCAAGGTTCCGATCCGGGACCGTGTGTCCCGGACATCACCCATGGTCCGGACGGACGTCACCCTGAACGTCACCCCGGGAAAAGAGGCCCCCGACCAGGGAGGGTGACGGATACTCCAACGTCACCCTCGGCCGTTGCGATCCGAACGACGGGCAACGACTACGTCACCCGAACTGCATCGAACACCTCGGTTTCTCTCCCTCTACAAGCGTGGGTCACAACCGGAAAATCCTGCAGATTGAGGAAACTGCTCGCATATCCATGAAGATCGCCTGGACTTGTCCCGAGTGTCTAATTCCGTTCCGCATGCTTATGGCGTACCGAACGGTTCTGACCCAGGCTCGTAGCCCGGGAACTTCCGCCGGTTCACCGAGGACGCCTACGCTGTGGCGGATGCTCTGGCAAAGTGACTCGGCCTTGACGCGCCGCCAAATGGGACTAGCCAGCGCCACGATGTACGGTGCTGGCGGCCTCGTCGTGCTCGGCACCTTGGCGTTGCCGACCTGGCCCGGCCGAGACACCTGGATCCTCGCAAGCGTGGGCCTCGTGGCCCTGGCCGCCGCGGGATTTTTGTATCTGAGTGCGGGACGGATCTCGCCGGTGGCCTACCACCCGTTTGTGGCGGCAGGCACGGTGCTGATTACGGCTCTCGTCTATTGGGGAGGTGCGGCCCGGGTTCCCAGCATTTACGCATGTCTGTACATCTGGGTCGTGGTCTACGCCGCCTATTTCTACCCACGACGATGGGTTTTGTTCTACCTTCTGTTCGTCGTCGCCTCCTACGGGGCGACCTTGTTAGCTCGACAATTTGCATGGATCGATCTGGGTAGCTGGCTGACCTTGACCGGCACCGCGGTGGTCGCCACGGTCGTGGTCTCCATCCTGGTTGACAGTCTGCGCCACGCCGCTGGCTCGGATTTGCTCACCGGCCTAGCCAATCGCCAGACCTGGGAAGAGGCGTTGAGTCGCGAGATGGCTCGGACCAGCCGTGAGCCCAGTCGAACCCTCTCCATCGCCATCATCGATGTCGATTGGTTCAAGTCGGTTAACGACCGCCACGGCCATCAGGGCGGGGATCTGCTGCTCCGAGGGCTGTCCGCCGCCTGGACCCAGGGCCTTCGGGAGTCCGATCTGTTGACCCGCCTCGACGGGGACGGTCCGTCGCTCCTGGCCCGTTACGGCGGAGACGAGTTCGCTCTGTTGTTGGCCTCCTGTGACTCCGAGCAAGCGTGTTCTGTCCTGACCAGGTTGCAGTCCGGCCGATCCGACGTGACCTTCTCGGCCGGCGTGGCCACCTGGCATGGGGCTGAGCCTGCCTCGGCGCTCGTCGCCCGGGCCGACGCAGCTCTCTACGAGGCCAAGAACACCGGCCGGAACCGAATCGTCACCGAAGGCTCGCCAGAGGGGACCTCACACCGGGTCTGAATCCCGACAGCGTACTCAAGAGGCGCCACCCACGTGCCGGCAAGGTAGCCATGAGTCTTGACCCCTTGACGAGCACTCACGCCTTTGCCGCAGCCGCTTAGTTCACGTTGCCAGTATCCCGATTTCGGGCCTGGTCACCCCAAACGCTACAGATCTTTCAACTGGCCTGAACTGACGACGCTTCCGCTCTGGCAACCGATCGAGGATGCCACCAGCTGCCGCGAGTTGGCTCAGAGAATGGGCTTGGTGGGATCCTCAACCGAGTGGTAGGACGCGCTCAGCGGCTATCCCCGAGGACAAAAGGGCGGAAAGCAACGAGGGCAGGCGCTGGCATAGGGCCACCCGCATGATGCGACGTGGTCAACCTCAGCACCCAGGGCGGCGACCGCGCCGTCTGAAGCACTAAAGCCGGACTCGGACTCGGACTCGGAGGCGCCAACGCCGGTAGCGCTCTCGCTTCCGCACACGCCAATATTTTCAACGAGCCCCTGATCTGGCACGATTTCTCCCGCTCAAAATCGCAGGCCTCGGAGGTGGTCGGCTGTCGCAGGGTCCGGGCAACCGCCGATCAGGTCAAAAGGCCTCCATTCACAATATCGCAAGTCTCGTAGCCGAGTCCCAGTCAGGTTGGGCTTGACCTGGTTTAACGGGGCTTGACCCGCTTTAACGGACTGGTCTTGTTCAAGGTCCCATCGTTCCTCAAATCGGACTCTGAGGTATGTCAACAGGGCCTCGGGAGCGCGAACGACGAGGACCGCTCAACTGAGGCGCTGGTGGCCGCAGCACCCGCAGAGGACGCTGGGGTCGTGGCAGGGAGTCACGACATCCTCTGCGGGTGGCAGCTCTGACACGGATTGTGCGCCAGGAAGATTGGGTCGAGGATGGCACGAGCTGTGCAGTTTCTGTGGAATGTGCCCTCTTTCCCTACCTGTCAGGCGGGCGGGTCGAATGCTCGAGCACCACGGCTGCCTCCCCGTGGACCATGGCGCTGAGCGTTGTCGGATGGGTTTGGCCAGTTGGGACCCGTGGCACCGGCGCAACTCATCGAAGTGGTCCGTGTCGGCCGCTGGCGGCCGTTGAGCACTTGATGTGTCCACCAAGCCTGAGCGCTGCCCTGGTAGCGCACACGCCGAGGTTGGGAGTTGGCACCCGTTTGCCGCCGATCGGGCGACCTCTTGATCACGTCCGCACTGCTCACTTAGGCCGATCGCCGCCGAAGCCAGTTGGTCCTGATCGTCTCCGACCGCGGACACCAAAAACCAGAAGTAGCCCTCCTAGCGCCAGTTGGCGACGACTCCTGCTACTTCGCGGACGAGGCGGACTCCCGATCGGACTCGGTCAGCACCTTCTCCGGCAGTTCGAGGATGCTCTGCGCCAGCCGGGTTGAAGCCGAGACCACTTGCTCGGTCATCTTGAAGGCCGAGTCGATGATGTTCTTGCGGCGGGGTCCGTTGTCGCCCAGATCGGGAAACGCGCCGTCGACGGTGTCGACGAACTTCCGCACCGCCTCAAGCGATGTGTGCTCGGCCTGCTCGATGGTGCCGAAGAGACGGGTGGTGCCCTTTTCTTTGCCTTGGGTAGCGGTCATGTCCATTTCTCCTTTGGTCCACCTGGGATACTGCTAACAATAGTAGCCCATTCTGCTAACATTCGCAAGCAGCCATCGGGGTGTCGTCGAGCGCTGACCGAGGCTGGCTCACCGGAGACATGGGTTAGTGACAATGGAACGGCCGGCCCGATCCGCATATGACGTGGGTTGCCCACGATGACGTGGACCGAGCCACCATACGGAAGGAGCCGACCGTGTCCAGTTCCAATTCTGCCTCCTCAAGGATCTCTTGGGTAGGCCTCGATGTCCATAAGGATTCCATCACCTCTGCGGTGCTGACCCCTGGCGCTGAGGTGCCGCTGGTCGATCGCTGGTTTCATGACGAGCCGAGCGTCCGGCGCTTCGTGGCCGGCCTGGGGAGTCCCGCTCGGGTGCGCCTTTGCTATGAGGCGGGCCCCACCGGCTATGAACTGGCCCGATTGCTCGGTCGCATGGGTGTGGCCACCGAGGTGATCGCCCCCTCCCTCATCCCCACCCTGCCCGGCGCCAGGGTCAAGACCGACGCCAGGGACGCCCGCCGCCTGGTCCAGCTCTACCGGGCCGGCGAGCTGACCGCGGTGTACATTCCATCCCCAGGAGAAGAAGCGATCCGCGACCTGGCGCGCACCAGGGCGGACCTGGTCATCGACCGCGTCCGGTGCCGGCACCGTCTCTCCAAGTTCTTGCTGCGCCACGGGGAGGTCTACCGGGGCGGGGTGCAGTGGACCGTGGCCCACGAGACCTGGCTCCGCCAGCTGTACTTCGAGGACGCCGCGCTGGCGCAGACCTATTCGCATTACCGGGC
>PNAT01000066.1 GCA_003169675.1 Acidimicrobiaceae bacterium | reverse complement strand
GGGATGGAGTACTTCGCACACCCCTGGGAGTTCGGCGCTCGCAAGACCAAGGAACTGATGTTGACGGGAGATTCCATCGACGTGAATGAGGCGTATGCCCTCGGCATGGTGAGCAAGGTGTTCCCTGCGGCTGAGCTAAATGAGAGAACTCTGGAATTCGCTCGACGCATTGCCCAAGTACCCACCATGGCGGCGCTGATGATCAAGGAGTCAGTGAACCAGACGCAGGACAATCAGGGCTTCTACACCTCGCTCAATGCTTGCTTCACCCTTCACGAGCTGAACCACTCACACTGGGCCGAGATCAATGATGATCACTACCCGATCGCCAAGGAGGACTCCGGCGTGCCGAACTGGAAGACGGCGCCACCTATCGTTCCTTCCCGCAAGGATGAGGTGAGGGCCGGATTGCCGGCCTAGCAATGCCCTAAGGCGTTTGATCCGGTAGAGAAGGTCAGCGGATACGATATTTCGGTCGCTCACCCTTGGTGAAAGACGCCTGGCCCTCGTTGATGTTGTCGTTGGTTGTTCCCAATCGGACCACCAACGGGGCCAATTCAATGGCAACACTTCGCGGCGCGTCCATGCCCATCCACATCGCCCGTACGGTCCCTTGGACCGCCGCCGGAGAGAGGGCGGCGATGGACTCGGCAGCCCAGGTCACCGCTTCTGTCAGCTTGTCCCCCGGCACGACTTCTGAGACCAACCCGATTTCATACGCCCGCTTGGCCGACATGCGCTCATTGTTCCCCAGAAGAGCGATCCGCATGACCTCATGGAATGGGGCCTTCTGCATCAGGTGTACAGACTCGTATCCGGCCACCATGCCGTAGGAGACATGGGGGTCGAAGAACGTTGCCGTTTCCGACGCAATGATGAATTCGGCCTCCCCCAGGAAGTAGAAGGCCCCACCGCACGCCATCCCTTGCACGGCAACGATCACCGGCGTCCAGAGATGATTGGACTTGGGTCCGATGTTCCGTCCAATGTCAACGGGGAAGCTCCATGGATTCGTCGGAGTTCCGCCCCAGTTGTCCATGATGGCTCGGTCAATGCCGGTGCAGAATGCCTTTTCACCAGCCCCCGTGAGGACCACGCACCTCACGTCATAATTCTTTTTCAGCGAGGTCCACACATCCTTGAGCTCTTCCTGCATACGTGGATCGAATGCATTGTTGACCTCAGGTCGGTTGAGAGTGACCCAGGCAACACCATTCCGCTCCTCGTAAAGCAAGGTTTCGTAATTCGCCATGGCGCAGAACGTAGTGTGCCCATCGCGCAGCCGCCAGAAGGGGGTGAGCGCTCGGAACGCTTTCGAGCCTCCTAAGGGTGATCCCGATGGGACGGGGAGAAGGCTTACCCCTGTTCCGGTCGTCGTTCAGGGAGACCACGCACCATGTTGTCTTGGACGAAGGACCCGACCAGGCGACCGTCCTGAGTGAAGATGTTGGCCCGCCCGTACGTCCGACCACCCCCCGCATAGGGGCTCTCATGAGCCAGAAGATGCCATTCGCCCGCATCAATGGGTTCGTGGAACGTGAGGGTATGGCTCAGCACACTGGTCGAAATGGACACGTGGGCCATCGATTGTCCGATGCCGGCGTGCGGTCGCATGGCCGTGCCGATGAGAAATCCATCGGTGGCGTAGGACAGCAGGGCCTGTCCAATGACTCCGGTGCACCCGGAACCCGGAAATCGGACCCACACGAAGAGCTCGGGGGGGCCGACCAAGTCGGGATCGGACACGTCCACCCCCCCGACGACCCGTAAGTCCCAGAAGTCGCCGTAGCCGACGATAGGCGGTGCATTCTCGGGCCCATCGACTTCGGGGGAGGCCGCGCCATGCCGGATGAGATCAGGTTCCACTGCGCTCAGGAGTGCAAGGGACCGAGTGCAGAGGCGCTCACCCTGGCGGATGGTCACCATTGCGCTGGCCAACGCTCGCCCGACGTGCATGGCGTCGACCTCAATCTCCAGGGGCTGTGAACCATCACCGCCTCGGGCGAACACAGTATGCACTGACTTCAACACCTTCGTCGGGTCAATGGTGGATGCTGCGACGATGGTCTGGGCCAGTATCTGGCCGCCAAACACAACACTGGCGGTTCCCTCCGTGAAGTTTTGAGCTCGAAACGTTCCCGGACCGGTGGGTTCGAGGTCAAGCACCTCTCGCAGTCGAGACAATTCGGACATATCAGACCTGCTTTCTCAAGTGGAGGATGACCTCGTGGGCTCCGGGCCGTCCCGCTCTTCGGTCAGGGTCGCGCGGTTGATCTTCATGATGTCATTCCGTGGCATGGCGGTGATCAGCTCGACCGTCTTTGGAACTTTGTAGGCCGCCAGCCGCGCTTTGGCGAAGGCAATGACATCCGATGGATCGGGCGCCTTGGCTGGGTCGGCTGGTTGGACGATGGCATGGATCCGACGGCCCCACTCCGCGTCGCGCAGGCCGACGACCACGACGTCTGCGATTCCCGAATGTTCGCTGAGGGCGGCCTCGACTTCGGCTGGGAATACGTTGACGCCTCCGGTCACAATCATGTCAACGCGACGGTCGGCAATGAAGAGATATCCGGCGTCATCCAACCAGCCCATGTCACCCACCGTGACAAACCCGTCGTCCGTCGTCAGCAAAGGCTCCACGTTGTCACCCAGGTAGGTGGCGTCAGGCCCATTGGGTTTCCGCATATAGATCCCACCAACCTCACCAGTGGTCGCTGGCTTCCCGCTTTCGTCCATGATCACGATCTCGGTGTCCTGATAGCCGCGACCGACGGTACCGGGACGTTCGAGCCACTCGTCGCCACGGCAGCACGCCAGTCCGTGCCGTTCGGAGGCCCCGTAGGTCACGAAGAAGCGCTCTGGGCCGACCAATTCGCACCATTTTCGACCGAGCCAGACGGGCAGCAACGCCGCCCCCTGCTGCACCCAATCGAGGGACGACAGGTCCCTCTGTTCGATGTCTGGTACTTGGGCGAGCCTCTGGAGCATCGGTGATGCTCCGACAAATCCGGTTACCCGGAGCCGTTCAATTACATCGAGCACCCGGTGAGCGTCGAATCGCTCGAGGAGAACCACTTCAATTCCAGCCATCAGGTTCCTGGTGGCCGTGAACCCGTTCGAATGGTACAGGGGTGCCGGGATGAGGACCCGCTGGGGTTGGGGCAGCGGCCCGTAGGATTCCACTGCGGCGGCGGTCGACGGCCCCTCGATATATCGCCCGGGATTCTTCATCATGATGACCTTTGGCGTCCCTGTCGATCCTGAGCTGCAGATCCCCCATCCGTGAGGAGGCGTCGCCTCTGGAAGGAGTTCGGACGGGGCCGACGCCATCTCCTCGAAGAGGTCGGTCCGCTCGGCATCGATGATCAAGTCGGGATGGATGGTAGCTAACACCCGTTCACGTTCCCACTCCGGCAAATTCCACCGCATCGGGATGACCACTGCGCCGACCTTCCAGCCGGCAAAGGTGGCGATGAGGTGCTCGGGTGAATTCTTGAGGCTGACCACCATGGTCTCACCGGTCTTGAGCCCACGTGTCGAGAGGACCCAAGCGAGCCCGGTCGATCGTTCGTCGAGCTCACCGAATGTGACGGTCCGCTCACTGCCGCCCTCAGCGACAAAGGTGAGCCCGACGCCATCGGGATTCGCTTGGGCGACTTGATGGATCTTGGTCCCGAACGGTGTACCGATGTCGGTCAGGTCCGACATCACCGATCGCCGCTCTTCACGAGGGTCGGGGCAGTCCAAGGCCTCGTTGGGCGATGATATTCCGCTGGATCTCGCTGGTACCGCCGTAGGTTGTCGTTCCCAACGCATATCGGTAGGAGTATTCGGCGATCCCCTCCGCGATGGCCGTGGCGTCCCCCTCACTGCGAATGCCGTCGGGACCCAGCATGTCGACGAAGTCGGCTGACTGCCTGGTCAGGGACTCCGACGCGAAGAGTTTGGCCATTGATCCCTCGACGCCGGGAAGGATCCCCGAGTGGTGCAACCAGGCACAGCGTCGGGCCAGCAGGATCGTGACTTCACACTCGGCGGCCGCTCGACCGAGCCGGGCCAAGACGTCCGGGTCCTCTGATCGCGGACGTCCTACATCGTCCACGGACGCCAACGCCCACTGCTCCATGGCGTGGATCAGCCGAACCGAGTCGCCCCCCTGAGGAATGGACCGTTCAAACGTGAGGCCGACCGTCATCACGTGCCAGCCCCCGTCGATCTCTCCGATCCTCAATGAGTCGTCCACTCGGACATCGGAGTAGAAGGTCAGATTCGTTCTCTCACCGGACACCGTGATCACGGGTTGAATCTCCACGCCAGCCTGGCGTAAGGGGACCAGAAACGTAGTCAGTCCTTTGTGCTTGGCTACCTCAGGATTCGTGCGTGTCAGGAGGAACACGTAGTCGGCTTCTTGGGCATTGGTCGTGAACATCTTCTGTCCGTTGATCACCCATTCGTCGCCATCGCGAACGGCACGGGTCTGTGCAGCAGCCACGTCCGAGCCCGCCTCAGGTTCCGTGAATCCGAGGACGATAATGATGTCCCCGCTCAAAGCCTGGGGAAGGATGAGACGCTTCTGGTCCTCTGTTCCCAAATGACGAATGACATTGGCCACCATGAGTGTTGTTCCGACGCCGTACGTGGGAGCTCCGGCACTTTGAAATTCTTCAGCGGAAGCCAACACCTCGAGCGCGTCGCGCCCCTCACCGCCAAATTCCTCGGGCCACCCCGGGGCCAGCAGACCGTGGGCCGCTCGTGCCCGATGAAAGTCCCAGTTGTGATGCACGCCAGTCGATCGCATCTGCTCTCGAACTTCATCGGTCAAATGTCCACTTAAGAATTGCTTGGCCTTGACCCGAAACGCATCGCTTCGCTCTCCCAATCGAAAATCCATCGTCAACCGTACGCTCTGGCCGTGGCAAGACGATCGGCCGCACCACGTGCGAACATTTTCGGTGGCTCGCCGAACACCGCCGGCCAGGCGATGGCTCGCCGAAAGTACAGCTGAATATCGAATTCCAGCATGAATCCATAGCCACCGTGGAAATGGAGACTCCGATAGCAGGCGTCGCGTGCCGCTTCCGCGCTGAAGCCGCAGGATAGACATGCGAGTTGGGTGGCCCGTGCGGTGTCCTCTCCTGCCGCCCACGCCGCTTCCCTGGCTATGAGCATGCTCCCGTCAATGCTGGTCGCCGCATTGGCCAGGCCGTGAGCGACCGATTGGAACGATCCGATTGGAACCCCGAACGCATGGCGCTCCTTGACGTAATCCACCCCAATCTCCAGAGATCGGGCCCCGATTCCGACCAGCGCGTTGGCCATGAGCACCATCCACTCGTCACGCGCCAATTCGAACAGTGTCTCCGCTTGATGCCCAGACACCAGCATTATGGATGAAGAATCAATATCGATATCGGCCACTGGCATTGACCCGGTGTTCGATATCAGGTGCCCACGATCGGAGATTGCCATGCACATCAGGCGCCCGCCGTCGAAGTAGATCACGTCATCCGCCACTGCGCCGCCTGGCACCAGCGCTAGGTTGGCGTTCTTCGGTGGATGGAGCGCAATGGTGACGATGCGATCCTCGGTGAGGACTCGGCCGAGAGCTTCGGCTGCCACGTCTCCTCCCACCCGGGCCAGTACCCGAGCCGCAACCTGTGCTTCGATCAGCGGCGCCGGCCCGAGGGATCGACCATGCTGTTCCGCCACCAGAGCGAGATCGAGCAGAGATGCTCCCCAACCCCCAGCTGCCTCATCGACCGCCATCTGCAGCGCTCCCAATTCCAGCAGTCGGGCCCAGAGTTCGGCGTCATGGCCCGAAGGCTCGGCAGCACGGACCCGGTCGACCGGGCACTCTTTGGCATAGAACGCCGAGAAAGTGTCAATGAGTTGCTGCTGTTCATCTGATGGATTCAGATCCATGTCAGAGCCTTCTCACGCCTGATCAGCGCCAATCGGTCGGCACGCCTTCAAGAATGATCGTCTTGGTTTCGAGGAAGGGCAGGAGTCCCTCGGTCCCGCCTTCCCGGCCGAGGCCGGACTGCTTGAAGCCGCCAAAGGCGATGCCAAAATCTGTCCGGAACGCGTTGTGGCCGACGGTGCCAGAACGCAGCCGGCGAGACACCTGCCGCGCCCGATCCACATCGTGGGTGAAGACCGATGCATTGAGTCCGTAGATGGTGTCGTTGGCTGTAGTGACCATGTGCTCCTCGTCGTCGACTGGGATCACACTGAGCACCGGACCGAAGATCTCCTCTTGTGCAATGGTGTGTGCGTTGTCGACAAGGGCGAAGACCGTCGGCTCCACGTAGTAACCGCGGTCGAGATCCTTGGGCCTCCCGCCGCCGGTCACCAGCACGGCACCCTCCTCCTTGCCTTTCGCGATGAAGCCTTCGACCCGGTCACGCTGACGGCTTGAGACGAGTGGGCCCATCTGGGTGGCCGGATCAAATGGGTCTCCGACCCGGACCTGTGAGAAGGCACTGGACAGCGCGTCCACCAGTTCGTCATGGCGCTGTCGGGTGACGATGATCCGAGTCAGCGACGAGCACACTTGCCCCGCGAGGGCGCATTCCGCACTGGCCAGGGTGGCGGCGGCTTCGTTCAGGTCCATGTCGTCGAGAATGAGGGCAGCTGACTTTCCCCCCAACTCAAGCGTGCAGCGGGCAATTCGTTCGCCGCAGATTGAGGCGATGCGTCGGCCGGCGACCGTCGACCCGGTGAACGTGATCTTGTCCACTCTGGCATCGCGGACCAAGAGTTCGGACACCTCTCGATCGGCGGTGACGACGTTCAGCACCCCCGGTGGGAGGCCGATGGCCTCGGCGATCTCAGCCACCACGTAGGCGTCGCCGGGGGCCTCAGGTGAGCACTTGAGGACGACCGTGCATCCGGCCAGCAAGGCCGGAGCGAGCTTGTACGTAATGAGTCCGATCGGGGCGTTCCACGGGATGATGGCGCCGACGACGCCAACCGGCTCCCTGACCAGGAGGGCGAACTCGCCCATCTGCGGCTTCACCCTTTCCTCGAAGGAGAAGCTCTCAGCCAGACCGGCGTAATAGTCGAACGCTCCGGCAATCCCGGCGGCGCCGCGCCGGGCCATGGAGTAGAGGGCACCCGATTCGCGGGGCCAGATCTGCCCGATGTCCTCGGCCCGATCACGCAGTCCCGCTGCAATGCCTTTGAGGAACTCGCCCCGATCGGAGTGGGTCATGTCCGGCCATGGGCCCTCATCGAAAGCCCGGCGGGCGGCTGTCACTGCCCGGTCAATATCGGCCGGCTGCGCCTCGGGAATCCGGAAGTAGACCTGCTCGGTGCTCGAATCGATCACGTCGAAGGTCGCATCAGACGAAGGTGCGACCCATTCCCCATCAATGAAGAAACTGCCTGTGTGTCGGAGCGGAACCTCAGCCATACCCGTCACGGTCAATTCGATGCTCCTCTCTGACGCGCCGGCAGGGCCGACGAGAATTGTAGGCATGGCGACATCGGGGACAGCGTAGCCAGAGGTCAGGGCTTCGGCGGCAGGTTGGCGCGGTAGGCCACTGGGAGCAACTCGATCAACTGCCCATCGGGGTCCCTGATGAAGATTGCCGCCCCCACGTCACTCTCCTCGACGATATTTCCGCCGCACTCGGCAGCTCGCTTGGCGGTGGATCGGATGTCGTCGACCGACATCGACAGGTGGGTGAGCCCAGGTTCGTTCATCGTGCGCGGCTGAAACGGCCCCGTGGCACCGGGGGCGGAATAGTGGATGAGCTCCAGCACAAAATCGCCCAGGGTCAGGTAGGAGGCGGTGACGCCGAGTGGTGGCGTGAGACAGCACAACTTGGCGGTGGCTTCGTCATGCGGCGAGATTTCGTACCAGAACTCGAAGCCAAAGACTTCCTGGTAGAACTCCTTGGAACGCGCGAGATCAGTGACGACCAGTCCAGTGTGGTTGTACATGCCCATGAATTCTCTCTCTTCTGCCAGCGATCAGGGAGCGTCGGAGGTGAACAGCCCGTCGATTCGGATGGCCGATGTCGGACAGTGCGAGGCGGCCACCCGCACCGCCTCCTCATGAGCGACGACGTCGCCGATCACCGTGGCAACACCATCGTCGTCAAGATCAAAGACCGCGGGTGCCCAAAAGAGGCAATTCCCCGAACCCATACAGGCGTCCCGGTCAATGATTTCATCGCTCGACATCTCTCAGTTCACGCCCCTTGTGTTCCCATGTTCGCCCAAAGGTAGCCCTCCGGAGGAACCCTACCCGGCCCAGTTTCGTACTTCAGTGGCCATATCTTCCTGACGAGGGACGGAACACATTCTCGCGGTGACGTACCCTGTGCTGCGCCCAGCCAGAGGCGTGGAGACAGCTCGGGAGTGAAGAGATGGAACCGATGAAATTCGGGATTGCCTTTGCCAACAACGGACGGTACGTCGGAGCCGACGAAGGTGTCCGCCTCGCTCAGGCGGCGGAAGGTGCCGGCTTCGAGTCGATCTGGACGGTCGACCACGTGGTGGTACCGGACGGCTACCAGTCGAAGTACCCCTACGACCCGTCGGGGAAGATCCCGTCCGGAGCAGGGACGGTGTTCCCCGATCCGCTGATCTGGTTGGCCTACGTGGCCGCCAGGACCTCGACAATTCGGCTGGCCACAGGAATCCTCATTGTGGCCCTGCGCAATCCACTCGTGCTGGCGAAGGAGCTGGCAACGCTCGACTACCTCTCGGGCGGCCGAATGATCCTTGGGGCTGGTATCGGATGGCTGGAGGAGGAGTACCAGGCGTTGGGCATTCCCTTTGCGGAGCGCGGACAACGTACCGAGGACGCCATCGGCGCCATGAGAGCTTTGTGGTCACAAGAGCAGGCCAGCTTCGAATCCACCACGGTGACCTTTCATAATTGCTGCCTGAGGCCACAGCCTCCCGGCGGCAGCATCCCCGTGCACGTGGGCGGGCACAGTTCAACGGCCGCTCGTCGAGCTGGTCGTCTTGGCGACGGGTTCTTCCCCTTCGGCGTGAGCCACCAAGAGCTCTCGCCCCTCGTCGACCTGGTGCGGAGGAGTGCGGACGAAGCCGGAAAGGATCCGGAAACCATCGAGATCAGTGTGCAGTCCATCTGCACGGATGGCGAGCAAGCTCTCGCCGAAGCCAAGATGCTCGCGGATCTAGGTGCGAAACGTGTGGTGATTCCAGCCGCCATGTTCAAGAGCGACCCCGAGGAACTGTTGGGGCGGTTCGGCGAAGACGTGATCAGGCGAGTCTGACCGGGTCCCGGGACTTCAGGCATCAATACGGAGAGTGGGAATTAGAGTGGTCAGAAGGATGAAGGCGGTGTCCGATCGCGAGCTGTGGCTTGGAAACGGCATCGGTGAAGAGCGATGAACAATTCGATCGAACAGTTCCACATTCAGGTTGACGACGCGACCCTCGACGATCTGCACCACCGTCTTGCGCTGACCCGGTTTCCCGATCAAATTGCCGGCACCGCCTGGGAGTACGGGATGCCGATCGACTACCTGCGTCACCTGGTCGAATACTGGCGGGACACCTACGACTGGCGGGGTCAGGAAGTGCGGCTCAACAAGTTCAATCACCACCGCACCCGAATTGACGAGCAGTCGATCCACTTCATTCATGCCCGGTCCGTCCACGCCGACGCTCTCCCCTTGCTCATCACGCACGGCTGGCCCGGATCGATCGTCGAGTTCCTCGACGTCATTCCACGCCTCACCGACCCCGAGGCGTTTGGAGGGGACCCGTCGGACGCCTTCCACGTGGTCGCACCGTCGCTTCCGGGCTACGGGTTCTCAGAACCCCCACGCACTCCTGGCTGGGATGAGCAGCGAATCGCCCGGGCGTTTGTGACGTTGATGAACGACCTGGGCTACTCGCGCTACGGGGCGCAGGGTGGTGACTGGGGAGCTCAGGTGACGACCAGAATCGCCGGGCTCGACGGGGACCACTGCGCCGGCATCCATCTCAACATGGCCCTCGGTTCGCCGACCGAAGACCGAAGCTCGCTCACCGAGCAAGAGCAGAACGACCTGGCCTCGATGAAGAAGTTCATGAACGAGGAGTCGGGCTACGCCAACGAGCAAGGGACCAAGCCGCAGACGCTCGGAGTGGCGCTTAATGACTCTCCGGCCGGCCTTCTGGCCTGGATCGTTGAGAAGTTCCGATCCTGGAGCGACTGCGACGGAGAGATCGAACGCTGTTTCAGCCCCGATCAGTTGATCACCAACGTCATGTTGTACTGGGTCACCCAGACCAGCGCCTCGTCGGCCCGACTGTATTGGGAGAGCAGACACGGGAATCCATCAACTTCGCTTCCGTTCGTCCACGTGCCCACGGGTGTGGCCCGATACCCCAAGGAAGTCCTTCGCTGGCCGCGCTCATGGATCGAGAACCAGTACAACGTGGTGCACTGGGCCGAGATGGAACGTGGAGGCCACTTTCCGGCCATGGAACAGCCCGACTTGTTCGTTAAAGACCTCCGCACGTTCTTCCGAATCGTGCGCTGACCAGCCAGCTGGACTCAGGTGAACAGGGGGCGAACGCCAGGCAGCTGCTCAAGGTGGAGCTGCTGTTCATCTTGGCGAATCAGCACCCCGTTGACGAGCACATGGCGCATTCCCGTCGGCTCCTCGTTGGTCAGGCGCTCACCATCGGCGGGCAGGTCACGTAAACGGCGCTGCGGGCCTGTGCCCACGGTCGACGGATCGAAGACGGTCACGTCGGCGAAATTCCCTTCGCGCAAATAACCCCGTCGATCCAAGCCGAACATATCAGCCGGCTCCCCGGCCAACTTTCGAATGGCTCGCTCGAGGGGCATAACCTCACGCTCCCGGACCCAGTTCCCGAGGAGATCGGTAGGTAACGGCGCATCGCACAATTGGTCGACGTGGGCGCCCGCGTCGGTGAGGCCCAGTACCACGTGCTCTTCATTGAGCAGGAGAGCAACCGCATCGGTGTCGTCATTGGCGATGTAGGCACGGAACCGTGTCGTGAGATTTTCGCTCAGCGATAGGTCGCACATGACGTCCAATGGGCTGCAGTTCCTCTCCTGGGCAATATCGGTCACCCGTCGGCCCAGCAATTCGGGAAACCGCTCCGATTCTGAGACCTCGAAGGTCTCCCAGCGCGGCTTCATACCCGAGGCGCACTCCTCGAGGTCCTCAAAAGCTCGCTGGCGCCATTCGGGATCACGGAATGCCGCCTTCCGGACATCGCGACCGACCTTCATCAGCTCGGCAAACACCGTACCGACGTTGAGGTTGTATGCATCCGCCAAGGTGAATTGCATGGTCAACGGCCTCGGTGTCACTTGTGGCCACACGTTTGCACCGTGCGCGAGCGCTTCTTGGTGCAGGGCCACGACCTCGAGGTGCTTCCCGTTCGACAGTGAGAACAGCGGGCAGGTAAACGGACGACCCACCCGCGGCTGCCAGGTGAAGATGTCGGCGTACTCACACTGCCAACCCGGCGTCGCAAGCACCGCTCCCTTCCCGGCCTTCCCAGCCGCCATGAACAGAGCCTCGACCTCATCCATCTCGGCAAATCGACTGGGGACAGGCTTCCCGTCCACTCCACGATGGGCGAAAGAAAAGCTGGTCGAAAATCCTGCGGCGCCGAAATCGATCGCTTCCCCCACCAATTGGCACATTCGATCAATCTCTTCGGCCGTGGCGGCACGTTCATAGGCCGCGTCTCCCATGACATAGAGGCGCAACGCAGTGTGGCCAATGTAGGCCGTGAAATTGAGCGTCGTTCCCCGCTGGCGAACCAGCTCGAGGTAGTCCGGGAATGTCTCGTACTCCCAGGCAATTCCCTCCTTGAGGGTATCGGCATTCATGCCCTCCACGTTTTCCAACGTGTGCACGATCACGTCGTGATGCTCCGGCCGACACGGTGCGATCGAAAAGCCACAATTGCCCGCGATGACCGTTGTCACCCCGTGATACGAGGACGGCTTGAGCTCGGGATCCCAGAAGACCTGCGCATCAAAGTGCGTGTGGATATCAATGAAACCCGGCGCCACGGCGCACCCCGAAGCGTCGAGCTCCAGCTTTCCCTCGAGATTTTGACCAATCTGCTCGATCACACCACCCGTGATCGTCACATCAGCAGGGTGCCCTGGCCCACCGGTCCCGTCGAATACGGTTCCTCCGCGAATAACAACATCAGCCGGCATACGTGCGTTCCTCCAAATCGTCCGTACCTACGTGAGGCGATAGCGGATGGGCAAGTGCTTGATCGCACCATTGACCGACGAGTTCAGCCGTTCTACCGGTCCCGACTGCTCGAACCAATCCATCCGAGAGACCAGGAGGCCGAAGATCGCCTGCAGCTCTACCCGGGCAACGTGGGCCCCCATGCAGAGGTGAGGGCCGAAGCCGAACACGATGTGCTGGGCGGGTGGCCGATCGATTCGAAATTCCAACGGATCTTCGAACACGTCCTCGTCGCGGTTGGCTGACGCCCAGTACAAGGCGACCTTGTCCCCGGCATGGATGGTTTGCCCACGCAACACGTAGTCCTCCGTTGCGGTGCGGGAGAAGTAGGCGATCGGGGTGACCCAGCGAAGTATCTCCTCAATGGCGTCAGGAAGGAGCTCAGGATGGGCCCGCAGCTTCGCCCACTCATCCGGGTGTTCACAGAACGCCTGCATGCCGCCTGCGATGGCGTCCCGAGTGGTCTGGTTGCCGGCCTCGACAAGGAGCTCGCAGTACGAGATCAGCTGTTGCTGCGTCAGCGGCACGCCGTCGATCTCGCTCTGCACCAACTGGGTAACCAGGTCGTCCTGGGGACTCTCACGGCGCTGCTTGACCATCTCCTTGAAGTAGCGATGCAGTTCCCCCCGCGCTCGCATGGACGTTTGCTCGGGTGTCTCACCGGGGCGTCGGTATTCCGGATCGTCCTTGCCGATGACTTCGTTGGTCCAGCGGAAGTGATGTTCCCAATCGGAGCGCGGCACTCCGAGAACCCAGGAAATGACCGCAACGGGAAACGGTGCCGCGAAGGTGTCCGCGAAGTCGCATTCACGGATCTCACCCCCGGTCGACGCCTGGTCGACGATGTCGGCTGCGATGCGCTCGATCTCCTCGCTGCGAGCCCGGACGGCGCTCTTGAGAAACTTCTTGTTCGCCACCTGCCGCATGGGTCCGTGTCGAGGGGGGTCGAGATAGACGATCATCTCGGGCACCACGTCCAATCCGCTCAGATCCATGTCCAGGGTGATCCCTTGCGCACTGGAGAAGATCTGGGGCTGCGAGGCGACTTGGACGATATCGGCGTGCTTGGTAATCGCCCAAAAGGGCGGGTATCCCGGCGGTTCGATGTACGCCACCGGTGCCTCGGCTCGCAGTCGCGCCCAGGTGTCGAAGGGATACCCATCGCGGGCGAATCGAGCGGGGTCGACGAGGTCAAGCGGGTCGATATCGACGTTCAGGGGCATTCTCACCACCCCCGCAGCCTAGGAGACACGGGCATCTCTCCTCACGTGCCCGCCGGCGTCACCTGGGATCTCACCGGGGCGTTGACGGGTGGCGACGTGATCACTCGAACGTGACGACGCCACGGATGTTCACACCGTCGAGCATGTCTTGATAGCCCTGATTGATCTGGTCGAGGCGGTACGTCCTCGTGATCAGTTCGTCCAGCTTCAGCTGGCCCGCCTTGTAAAGAGCCAAGAGATTGGGGATGTCAAAGCGCGGGTTGGCGGCACCAAAGACAACCCCTTTGACTTCCTTCTGGAACATGGCCAACTCGAAGAGGTTGACGCTGCACTCCGTCTGCGATTGTGGTGCCACAGCGGTGACGACGCAGGTGCCTCCTTTGCCCGTGAGCGATAGCGCGCCGGCCATGAGATCGCCGTACATCACACTCGGCACGAGGATCACGGCATCTGCCATCTGCCCTCGCGTCAGCTCGGTCACGATCGGAAGCGCTTCCTCCATCGAAGAGGCAGTATGCGTCGCTCCGAAGTCAAGAGCTGCCTTCTGCTTGAACTCCACGGGATCCACGGCGACGATGTTCTTCGCTCCGACCATGCGGGCACCCTGCACGGCATTGATGCCCACGCCTCCGACGCCAACCACGACGACGGTATCGCCCGGCATGACCTCGGCCCGGTAGACCGCGGAGCCCCACCCAGTCGTCACCCCGCACGACACCAGGGCCACGACACCCAATGGGAGGTCGGGGTCCACTTTCACCAGTGACGCCTCGTGGGACACGCTGTGCTCAGCGAACGTACCCAACTTGGCCATGACGTTGAGAGGCTGGCCGTTGAGGTGGTAGCGAGCGGTGCCGTCCGAGATCTGTCCGGGGAGGAAGGTGGCCGCGCCGAAGTCACAAAGATTCGAATGACCGGTGATGCACATCTTGCAGCGGCCACAGATCGGAAAGAAGCTGGCTGCCACGTGGTCACCTGGTTGGACGCTATGGACGTCAGGACCGACCTCAAGGACGACCCCCCCTCCTTCGTGACCTCCCACCATGGGAAAGAGCCCGGGCTTCTGATCTTGGGCGTCCTCTGACGCATTCTCGGTCGAGCCCATGTCACTCGAACGCAAGTGCTCGTCGGAATGACACAGACCAGCGGCGGCCCACTTGATCAGGACTTCCTGACTCCGCGGTGGATCGAGATCGATCTCTTCGATCTGCCAATCCTCACCCCGGCCCCAGAGCACGGCCGCATGCGTCTTCATGGTCGACACCCCTTACACGATCGACGGGCCCCTCCGGCCACGCTTCGACTATGACACCACACCGAGTCCGAATCGGCCATTCCAACAGATCAGCGATTGAGCACATGCCAACCCATCACACGGTCGGCCATTACTCGGATTCCAATGCCTCCAATCCCGTCCGGAGCACCTTGAGCTGACTCAGCGGAGGGCCGGCAACTGTCCCACCGTCCACGGGTACCACTATCCCCGTGATCTGCGCCGAGCGTCCACCGGCCAGGAAGAGGACGGCTTGGGCAACGTCGGACGGAGTCCCCTGTCGTTGCAGCGGCTGGTGGACCCGAATGACCGGTCCCAAGTCGTAGCTCGTGATCCCGGTGGCGATGTGGCCCGGCGCTATGCAGTTCACCCGGATGCCGTACTCCGCCAGGTCGGTGGCGATCGACCGGCTGAAGTGGATGATCGCTGCCTTGGACGTCCGGTAGGTGAACGGTGGGCCGCCCCCCGAGATTCCACCGATCGATGACGTGTTGATGATTGAACCGCCCCCGTGCTCCGCCATGTGCCGGGCCGCTCGCTGGCTTCCCACCATCACGCCGTAGAGATTCACCGCCATGACGCGTTCGAAATCCGAAAGATCGTCCTTCAAGAAGCGGCGGAAGGAACTGGAGATGCCGGCGTTGTTGAACATGACGTGAAGCCCACCGAAACGGGCAATGGCGAAGTCGACCAACGCCTGAATTTGGTCGGCGTCGGCCACGTCTGTCTGTTTGAACGCCGCGGCATCACCCAGCTGGGTGGCGAGTTGTTCCCCCCGTTCCACATCCTGGTCAGCGATCACGACCGTCGCTCCTTCGTCGACGAACAACTGCGCGGTGGCACTGCCAATGCCACTGGCCCCTCCAGTGACGATCGCAGTCATTCCCGCCAGTTCGTGGCCCATTTCCAGCTGCTCCCTCTTGGCCGTTCGGCATCGCCAAATGTTGCCAATTCTCCGATGGAGACGGCACGGTAACGGAACTTAGCCGTGGTGACCGACCTGCTGGCATCAATCATCGCAGAACGTCAAGAGAGTGCCCCCGTGGTCCTGCCTCTATTGCACCCAATGGCGGCGCCTCCCTACACTGCCGAGAAGTCACTCGCCTCTCACCCACGATGGAGTATCTGTGAGCGATACACCTTTCGATTCCCTGGACTTCTTCCGCACGGACGAGCTCACTGACGATCCGTACCCGTATTGGGATCATCTCCGGGGGCAGTGCCCGATTAAGAGAGAAACGCACCATGACGTCTATATGGTGACGGGCTACGACGAGGCCATTGCCGTCTACCACGACCAGGCGACGTTCTCGAACTGCATCTCGGCCATCGGACCGTTCGCCAAATTCCCGGTGCCTCTCGAAGGCGACGACATCACCGAGATCATCGAGACCTACCGCGACGAGCTTCCCTTCAGCGATCAGATCCCCTCATTCGACCCACCCAAGCACACCGCGCACCGGGGCCTCCTGATGCGGCTGATCACGCCGAAACGCCTGAAGGAGAACGAGGCTTTCCTGTTGCAGCTCGCCGAACGACAGATCAATCAGTTCCATGCCCGGGGCGAGTGCGAGTTCATCAGCGAGTATGCCGGGCCCTACACGCTCCTCGTCATCGCCGACCTCCTGGGCGTGCCTGAAGAGGATCACCAGGCATTCCTCAAGAACCTCACACGTCATTCCGACCTCACCATGAGCCACAAGCCACTCGAGTACCTCTACGAGCAGTTCACGGGCTACATCGAGGACCGCCGGCGAGCCCCACGCGATGACGTGATGACCGGTCTGGCCACCGCCACGTTTCCCGATGGCAGCCTCCCTCCCGTGGACGATGTGATGCGCATCGCCTCCAACCTTTTTGCCGCGGGCCAGGAGACGACGGCACGGCTCTTGGGCACGGCGCTACAGATTCTCGGGGATCAGCCCGAGCTCCAGCAGCGGATTCGGGACGATCGCAGCCTCATCCCTGTCTTCATCGAGGAGACGCTGCGGCTCGAGAGCCCCATCAAGGGCACGTTTCGCCTGGCGCGCACACCCACGGTGATTCAAGAAACCGAGATCCCAGCCGGGAGCACGGTCATGGTCCTTCCCAGCGCGGCCAACCGCGACCCGAAGGAGTTCGAGCAGCCCGGCGAGTTACGCCTCGACCGGCAGAATGGCCGCCAGCACATTGCCTTCGGGCACGGCATCCACACCTGCGCCGGCGCACCCCTGGCCCGAGCCGAGGCCAACGTGTCGCTGCAGCGCCTGCTCGACCGAATGGATGACATCCAGATCGCCGAGTCGCACCATGGTCCTGCAAACGACCGTCATTGGGCGTACTCGCCCACTTGGATGCTCCGTGGGCACGATGAGCTGCACCTCGAATTCACACCTGTGAACTGACGGATCACCGCCGAGGGGGAATGGCGAAAGGAACCGACCCCTATGAGGCCCCGCCGTCGGCTCCGACGTCGATCAGGAGATCGCCCCCGTCTGTGACCCCAGCGATATCCCCGGGTCGGAGGATGACCGTCGTGAACGGGCTCTGCAGGGCAGCCGGACCTTCGATCGATGCACCTGGCCTGATGCTGGACAGGTCATAGCAGGGAGCGTCGTGCTGCCAACCATCACCTGCCCACATGTCGCGGCGTCCGAGCGGCGGCGGAGCGGCCCCGTGCTCAGGACTCTCGGACGCGATCTGATCCACTTCGCCGACGGCGGTCAGGCGAATGCCGCGCACAATCGGCTCTTGAGCCCTGGCCTCAATGAGGCGCGCCTCTTCATTGCGCCGATGGAATTCAGTCACGGCCTCGGCGACCTTGGTCGGGGCATCCACGGGAATGGCGACGTCGAATGTCTGCCCGGGATACACGAGGAGGATTGACCAGGTCAGACGAATCCGCTCATCGGGCACCCCGGCATTGGCAAGTTCGGAGAGGGCGTTGTCTTGCAACTCCTGTGCCAGGCGAGCCAGTGTGTTCGGGTCCACTTCTGCCCACGGGACGATGTATCCACGGGAGTCGTCGATGATGTGATCAGCCGTGAGGAGGCCCAGGGCAGATAACCCAGGGGCGGCACTTGGGACGAGCACCCGGTGCATCCCCAGCGCGGCGGCCTGCGTGGTGGCGTGGACGCCCCCCATCCCACCGAACGCGATGAGTTCAAGGCGGCGCGGATCCGCTCCGGCGAGGGAGAGCACCCGGCGGATGGCGTCTGTCATGTGGGCGTCCACCAGTGTCACCGTGGCCGCAGCAGTCTCCTCGGCACTGAGGCCGAGCCTCGAACCCAGTTGAGCCAGCGCGGCAGTGGCGGCGTCACGATCGAGCTGCAGGCGTCCACTGGCAAAGCGCTGGGGGTCGAGTCGGCCCAATACAAGATCAGCATCGGTCACGGTGGGTTCCGTGCCACCCCGGCCGTAACTGACCGGTCCCGGCTCTGAACCGGCTGACTGGGGGCCGACGTGGAGAACGCCACCCTCTTCCCAGGCGATCGACCCTCCGCCGGCTCCGACGGACGGGATATCGACCATGGGAATACCGAGGCAATAGCGGTGCCGCCAGTTCCAGTCCATCTTGACCTCGGGGCGCCCACCCCGGATCAGGCACAAGTCGTAGCTTGTGCCGCCCATATCGACGCTGACCACGTCGCCCATACCAGCGTTGTGACCGGCTCGAGCGGCAGCAATCACACCTCCGGTAGGACCCGAACCGATGGTGGCCACAGCACGGCGAGCAGAGGCACTTGCTGTCGCCACTCCCCCAGCCGAGGTTGCCACCAAGAGCTCGTGGGAGAATCCGGCGGCGGCCAGCCGGTCAGTCAGACGCTGCAGATAGCGGGCGATGGGGGGGCCGACAAAGGCGTTGACCAAGGTAGTGGACGTCCGTTCGAATTCCGGTGGCTTAGGAAGGATCTCGTGAGACAGCGACACCATCTCGACGTCCGGGTATTCGTCAAGAATTATCTCTCGAGCTTGCAACTCGTGTTGAGGGTTGATGTAGGAGTGCAGGAAACACACTGCAATTGACATGACCCCGAAGGCTCGAAGTCGAGCGGTGGCCTTGCGCACCCCCTCTTCGTCCAGAGATGTCTCGACCTCGCCCTCCGCGTTCATTCGCTCTGTGACTTCGAGCCGGACGCGGCGGCGGGCGATCGGAGGCGGCGGCGATGCGGCCGGATCCCAGATGTCCTCTTTGAAGCATCGCCGGAATTCGATCTCGTCACGGAATCCGTCTGTGACGATGAGTCCGGTCGAGGCCCCTTTCATTTCAATCAGGGCATTGTCGCCGGTCGTCGTTCCGTGCACGATGGTGCGAGTCTGCGCCAGGAGATCAGCAAGTTCCATCCCTTCTGCCGCCGCCAGCTGCGCCAAGCCGGTGAGCACCCCATCGCTCTGATCTTGAGGCGTGGTCGGCGCCTTCTCCAGGACCAGGCTGCCATCGGGTCGTCGCAGCACACAGTCGGTGAATGTTCCCCCCACGTCGACGCCGATCCGGTAGCTCACCTTCGGGCCTCTCTCGCCAGCTTGGTTGCCTCGAAGTCGACCTCGAGCGTCATCTCCTCCAATGAGCCAGTGATGACCACTCCGTAGTCCTTGAGGGCACCCCGTACCGACACGTACTCATCCCATACGTCGTCGAGTACCGCGACAGGGTCCCGATTTAGCGGGTCGCCCCAACCTCCCCCGCCACCGAAGCGGTACACCAGCTTCTCTCCGGTCTGAATGAGCTTGTTGGCCACCGAGGGATTTACCTCTGTGTCGCCCACCATGCAGTGATCGGGAGAGCCGTGATGACCTCCCGCGATACCGGGATGAATGTGGCGTTGGTTCACCACGTACTGGTTGACATAGGTGGGTGTTCGGACTTCTTTGACGAAGTTGCTTCCACATCCTCCCCGCCACTGGCCCGGACCGCCCGAGTCGGTTATGTAATTCCGTCCGCGAAGGAAGTGTGGGAAGAAGTGTTCGTTGATCTCCGCGCTGGCCTTGATCAGGTTGCCGCTGGCTGCCGCCAAGGCTCCCCAAGCGTCCTGACCCCTCACCGCGTTGACCCATCCAGCATTCACTTCGCCACCGTGGTCGAAGAAGGCAAGGCCCGTTCGCGGGTCCACGTCCCCCCACATCTGGCGCGGGCTGCCGTATTTGTAGCTCTGGGGCGCGCAGCGGTCCGGGATGATCTGACTCATGGCGAGTGCGATGGCGTCGCTTACCTCTACCCCGGGATGATGGGTACCGCTCGACACTGGCTTGCCCTCGGTGGGATTCAGGCAAGAGCCCTCTGGGACCCGAAGGTCTATGCAGTCGAAGAAACCCTCGTTCTTCGGAATACTGGCGTCGACCATGCTCGCCAGCTGGGCAATGGCGTTCCCCCTGGTATTGCCGAATGTCGACCAGGCCTGGATCTCCGGCCGAGTGTCCGAGCCTGCGAAGTCGATGATCAAGTGGTCCCCGTCGACGGTGACCGCCACGTGGACGTGGATGTCACGATTGCCCGCCGGGTCGGCATCGAAATAGACGTCAGCTGAGTAGGTCCCGTCCGGCCACGCAGCGATCTCCTGGGAAAAGCGCCGCCGGGCGTCGGTGATCGTCCAGTCAATGGCCGAGCGCACCACGTCGGCTCCATAGTCGTCGACCAGAGCCTTGAGGCGCTCGGCCCCCAGCTGGGCCGCACCCACTTGGGATCGAAGGTCGCCGATGAAGCCAGCCAGACGGTTGTTCGCCCGCATCATCAGCACGACGTCACGTCGTTCCACTCCAGCGTCGAATATCTTCAAGATCGGATACCGCGTGCCTTCGCTCCAGATGTCTTTGGCAAAAACGTTGTACCCGCCTGCCATCGCTCCGCCGGTGTCCCCGTGATGACACTGGATTGAGGCGAACATCACCAGAATCCCGTCGTCGTCAAACACCGGACTGAAGACGTTGAAGTCTGGGAGATGGCCGCCCCCATGATAGGGGTCATTGGCCACGATCACATCGCCGGGGTGCAGATCGTTCTCGAAAAAGTCAATGGCCAACCGCACCGGGAGCGTCGAGGACAACATGAACTGGGGTATCCCCACCGAGAGTGCAGCCAACCTGCCGTTCTGGTCGAGAATGGTGGCGTTGCGCTCGTTGGACTGGTTGAGGATCGGTGTGGTGGCCGTCCGTGACACGTAGGTGGCCATCTCGAAGCACACGGTCTCCATGGCCGAACGGATCACAGAAGCCGTGATGCTGTCAGTGGTCGAAAAAGAAGCCATGGGTGACTCCCCCAACTCGAATTACCGTCGGATATCGAGCTACCGGACCTTGACTGCTGCAGGCGACTCGATACGGCGACTCAATCTGAAACTACCAGCATTGTCTCCCTTGGAATCGTGGCGTGCCTCAACGATTGTTCCGGGTGGTCGCTTGCCCGCGGTGACGAGTTTGTCGGCCGGGGGTTTTGACATCGAGACTCAAGTCATGGCGACACGGAGCGGCGTCCATGGCCTCGACGTGTTCCCCCCAATTCGATGGTCAGCGGGCTGGCTCCGATCACATGCCGGGTAGCTCGACCTCCAACCTTCGAATGCGTCACTCCGAAGATGTGCTTCGATATAGAGAGGTGCGTCGCTCCGGACGACCCGCTGAACGCTCAAGAGAAGACCCAATTCAAAGGGGAAGGGAAGCACCATGGAGTTGAAGGCGGGCACACATCTTCGGAGTGTCGTGAGCAGTGCAGAGGTCGTAGTGATCCGGGCTCCGGAGGGAGAGGTGGAATTGACAATGGGAGGTCTTCCGATGGTGAGCCATGACGAGAGCGTGGAAGAACGCTCCGTCGCACCTGGGAGTGAGGGCTCTGCACTCCTTGGCAAGCGTTACACCAACGAGGCGTCGACCATTGAAGTGCTCTGTACGAAGGCCGGCGAGGGTGCTCTCGCCATGGGCGGGGAGGATCTGGTCCAAAAGAGCGCAAGACCGCTGCCTTCTTCCGACTAGGAACTTCGCATGTACCTGGGCCTGTTGCTCGAAATGTCAGAATCCGGTTTCCCCGACCGGGCCGCCATCACCGTGGGTGGCACCACGATCACCCACGGGGAGCTGGCCGAGCGCTCTCGGGCGGCGGCCTCGAGTTTCACCGAAATGGGCGTTCCATCGGTGATCTTCTTGGGCACGAACCATGTTTCCTACGCCGTTGCGCTCTTCGGCGCCGCGGCGGCCGGTGTGCCATTCATTCCCATGAACTACCGATTGGGCGATGATCAGCTGGAGGCTCAAATTGGAGCGCATCCGGGTGCACTCATTGTGCATGAAGGCGCGCTGCCATTCCACATTGACTCGGCGTCGTTGTGGCAGCGAGAGTCGTTCTATGCCTCCCTGACGTCGGTCGAGGCAGCACCGCTTCCGCCTCCGGATCCTGACCTGCCCGCCATCCTGCTCTATACCAGCGGCACGACAGCGGCACCCAAGGCCGCCGTGCTGCGCCACCGCCACCTCATGGCCTACCTCTTCGGCACGGTCGAATTTGCCAGTGCTGACGAGGATGAAACCGCGCTTGTCTCCGTGCCGCCGTACCACGTCGCCGGTGTGGCGAACCTCTTGAGCAATCTGTACGCCGGACGTCACATCATCTACCTTGACCGGTTTGATCCAGATGTATGGCTGACGACTGTTCGCGAGTGTGCGATCACCCAGGCCATGTTGGTGCCGACGATGCTGGCACAGATCGTCGAATTTCTTCGTGACTCAGAGGATGCTCACACGCCCAGCCTCGGGACCCTCTCGTACGGAGGTTCCCGGATGCCCGCGCCCGTACTCCAGCGGGCTCTTGAGATGTTCCCCACCACCGGATTCGTCAACGCATACGGCCTCACCGAGACGAGTTCGACCATCGCCCTGCTCGGACCGGATGATCACCGGGCGGCATATGAGTCGGATGACCCCGTCGCTCGGCAGCGCCTTGGGTCGGTGGGACGATTGCTGCCCGGAATTGAGCTTGAGGTGCGGAATGAAGATGGAACCCTGGTTGAGCCTGGACAGCCGGGCCTCCTCTTCTTGCGAGGTGAGCAAATTTCGGGTGAGTACGCGGGGGTAAAGCTCAAGGACGACGAGGGGTGGTTCGCAACTCGAGACATGGGATGGATTGACGACGATGGTTATCTCTTCATTGAAGGGCGCGCTGACGACACGATTATTCGGGGAGGCGAGAATATTTCGCCGTCTGAGATCGAAGACGTCCTCATCTCTCATGAAGACATCGTCGACGCGGTGGTGGTCGGACTACCCGATGACAAGTGGGGACAACGATTGGCTGCCGTCGTCGTGCTGGTCAAGGACCACTCAATCGATGAAGACGAGGTCAAGGAATTCACCCGGGAGCGACTCCGATCATCAAAAACTCCGGAGACCATTGCGTTCTGGTCCGAGCTACCCCGCACCGATACCGGAAAGCTCCTGCGTCGTTCGGTGGTTGCTGAACTGAGCCGGGTCGATTCCTAGTTACCCCACTATGCGGTCCACCAGGCCCCATCTCAACGCGATGTCGGCATTGATTGAGGCACCACTTAGAGCAAGCAAGGCCATCCGGTGTCGTCCGATGCGCCTGGTGATGCTGACCGTTCCTCCGGCACCCGGAATCAGCCCCATGCTCACCTCAGGCAGACGTGCCGAAAAGGTGCTCCTGGCTTCTACTTGAGAGGCAAAGGCGGGGAGCTCCACCCCAGAACCCGCGCACGGTCCATGGACGTGGGCCACGAGCCGCGGTCCGACTATTCCGATTGCTCGCCCGATACTGGTGATGAGCCGGACGATGTGTGCGGACGCCGGATCGGTGAAGGTGGCGAATTCGTCAAGGTCACCGCCGCTGCAAAAGCTTTCCCCCTGTCCCCGCAGCACAACTTCGGTGATTGAGGAATCACTCATGGCGAGCGTCAGGCCCTCAAGGAGAGCGTCGCGCATGTCCCGACTGAGCGCGTTGCGAACCTGAGGTCGGTTCAGGACCAGATCAAGGCGATTGCCATTCCTTTCGACGAATACGGCTGAACCCATGTCGGGTCTGCCCCTTCGAACGGGACGTGAGGCGCGCCATGCCCTGAATTCGTCACCGGACAGGAGAAGCGAGTACACCGCAGACTCGGCGACCAGTCCCCGTCCGATGGTCGTCGACGCTTCGCGAAGCCGGAGCACCAGTGACATTGCCGCAACCGGATTGCGCTCAACCGTGCTCAAGATGTCGTCAAGGGAGGCAACGCCATCTTCGGTGGTGACATCCGCCAGTGCGGGTGCCTGGTCCGGTGACCGTTCGACCGCAACGATGACGCACGGTAATGAGTGGAGCAGGTCAGGCAGCCCAAGGTCCGACGGTGCATCGTCCGGCCGGGTCACCACCACGAGGCCGCCCGGGTCAGAGAGGGCCTCCGCGGCAAAAGGTGACCGGGCTAGGTCGATCAGTTCACCATCGGAAGTCTCAAGGATTCTTATGAACTGACGCTAGTGCCGTGTTCTCATACGAGACCTCGGCCCCGAAATTGGGATCGCTGTGCACTGTGTGGCGTGCCGGCGGACGTCGTCCGGTGCGGTCGACACGTGGTGGGCCCACGAGCGACCGCTTTTCTCCAGATGGCATCCTCATGGCACAAGCGAAGCGGTGGCACGAGGCATGACTGGTGGGGCTTGGAAACTCTCGCCCGATCCGGGAATTGGCACGCCGCGCATGGCCAGTCTGCGCCACCGTGAAGCCCCGTCGTTCTGGGTGCTACACACCCATTGCCGGTTGGATCGAGACCTTCCAAATGCCACCCGGAAATGGGACTCGAGGGTGGGAGCCACCGCAGGAACCAGCAGCAGCCCCGGGTGTCCGGTGAGGATTCGAGCAGACCTGCCCAATGGCCGTCGCTGCCGCCGGATCCACACAGTTGACGTGAATCAACCGTCAGAAGTACGTTACTGAATTACAAGAAGGTAGTTGAGCAGTCACAAGAAGCATACTAGTCGGGGTCGACAACTCCCAACGGGCGAATGGTTTCTTCGGGGTGGAAAAAGGGGCACGTGATCGGCGGATGTCACACAATTGCGATGGAGAACTCGTGCTGTTCCCAAGTAGGCGCCGCTTCGGAATCAGGTCAGGATTGGGGGTAGTGACGTCGTCGTGACTCCATTCCAGCAGTTCCGACTCTGGGCTCGCCGAGCGCCCGTTGCCGAGAGGGTCGGCGCCACCGCGGCCGCGGCCGCCGTCGTGGCCGCACTGGCCTGGGCGCTCGTGCCCGCCACCGGGAATTCAACGGCAACGTCATCCAATGGCATCCAAGGTGCGTCAGCTCAGCAGTCCTCGGGAACTTCGGGCGGGACGGTCACAACGATCGCGGGGACGTCGGGCGGCGCGACTTCCGCTGGTGGCGTCACCAGTACCGGAAGCCTTTCGGGTCCGAGCAGAACGGTGACGAAGGGGGCCGGCAGCGCCGGCAGCGCCGCCACCGCATCCGCCGGGTCGACCTCGCAGAGCGGCGCTTCCACGGTCGGGTCGGGGGGATGCGTCTCCCCGCCGGGAAGCGCACCTGGGGTCACCGCCACGCAGATGAAGGTGTCCATCACCCTGGTCCAAGTCGTCGGCGCGGCGGCGAACAGCTCGTTCGGGATAGAGACCCCGAGCCAGCAACAGGCCGCCTATCAGGCCGTCATAGACTCAATGAACGCGGCGCACGGGATTGCCTGCCGCCAGGTGGTCCCCGAATTCATCACGGCAGATCCGGCCGATCAGTCCGGTCTCGAGAAGACCTGCCTCGACATTGCCTCTTCGGGGGTGTTCGCCGAGCTTGACTTCGGTGCCTATGCCAATTATCCGCAGAAAGATTGCTATGCCCAGAACCACATCCCGTATTTCGGCGCCTACCAGACCACTTCGGGCGAGGCGGCACAGTTCTATCCGTACATCTTTGACCTCGATACGATCGACAGCCTCTACAAGGACACGGTCTTCGCGCTGGCCGCCCGTGGCTTCTTCAGCCCGACCAACGGTTTCAAGAAGCTGGGGTTCATCTACGACAGCTGCTATCCGGCGGTCATCAGCGAGGAGACGAACTGGCTGCAACAGGCGGGATTGCCGTCTTCCCAAATTTCCTCCTTCGACGCCGGATGTCCGAGCACATTTAGCTCTCCCAGCACTCTCCAACAGGGCATCTTGCAGTTCCAGCGGGACGGCGTGACGAACGTGACGACGGCAGAATTTGTCGGCGACTTCGCCAACTTCACCACTATCGCCCAGCAGCAGAACTTCCATCCGATCTACGGGGTGCCCGACGATTCGCTCGTCAACATTTCCAGTGGCAGCATGCATCCCGACTACACCAACATCGCCAATGCCATCACCATCACGGCCAGCCGTGATGGTGAGAACGCCACACCCGGGATGACGCCCACGGCGGGTACGGCTGCCTGCAACGCCATCATGGCGGCACACGGGTTGCCGCCTGTCTACCAGCAACAAGACGGTGCGGGAGGCAATGTCTGCGACGAACTATGGATGTTCAAGGCTGCTGTCGAGCACGCTCCCGCGCTGGCCCAGAACGCACTGGCGACAGGCCTTCAGGCAGCCGGTTCGGTCGACTTCTCCTTCCCGGAGGGACCGAACAACTTTGCCGGCGCCGGGAACACGGTGGGTGGGCAGTACTGGCGGACCGACCAATTCCACTCCAGTTGCACCTGTTGGCAGGTCATCGATCCCACATTCCGTCCGAACTACTAGAGGGACATGGGCGGGCGTGAGCTGGAGCGATAAATGAACCTTGGCACGGTAGTGCTCGGCCTCCTCAATGGCCTGACGATTGGGTTGCTCGCGGTCGGGCTCGTCCTCGTCCATAAGGCCAACCGCTTCTTGAACCTGGCCCAGGCCCAGCTCGGAACCCTCTCCGCGTTGCTCTTGGCCAAGGTGGTGCTGGACTGGGGCTGGAGCTGGTGGCTGGCGTTCCCGGCGGCGATCGCGGTCGGCGCCGCGACCGGCCTGATAGTGGAGCGATTCATGATCAGCCCGCTCCGTCGCCGGGGCGGTTCCCCGGTGCGTCTGCTCCTCTTGTCCGTGGCGGTCTCACAGGTCCTGCTCGGGTTGACGTTCTTCCCCTCCCTGGGGCCGAAGTCGAGCGACTCCCAGCCGTACCCCCAGCCGTTCGTGTCACGGCTACGGATCGGGGGAGTCACGTTGACCGGGACGTCGGTCATGATCGCCATCGTGGTGCCACTCCTGGTGGTCGGGCTGGCCGCCTTCCTGCGCTATTCGTCGCTGGGCAAGGGAATCCGCGCCGCGGCCAACAATCCGGATGCGGCCAGGCTGTGCGGCATTTCGGTGGCCAAGGTCTCGGCGGTGACATGGGGCCTGGCGGGTGGCCTTTCGGCGGTCTCCGCCGTCTTCCAGGCTCCGACGCAGGCCAGCTTCAATGTGGCGTCACTGGGCCCATACCTGCTCATGTTGACCCTGGGGGCGGCCGCATTCGGGGCCTTCGTCTCGATTCCGGGCGCTCTCGGTGGTGGCCTTTTTCTGGGTCTGGTGAGCCAGATCACCCTGGCCGAGACGTCCAACGGTTCGGATGCCGAGCTGGCGATGTTTGTGACCATCCTGGCGGTCGTCCTGCTGCGGGGACGTGCCATCGCTCAGGTCTTCGCGTTGGAGGGCGGTGTGGCAGACGCCCAGCAGGTGCTCCGCATCCCAGCAGCCTTGCGGTCGAGCCCATTGGTCCGCTACCAGCGCACGGGTTTGGCGGTGGGTGCCATCCTGCTCGCCCTGGTCTTCCCGCATCTGCCCTATTTCAATTCGACCGGCAACCAGTTCCTGTTGGTGCTCGTCCTCCTGTACGCCATGTTGGGTGTCGCGCTGACCATGCTGATCGGCTGGGCCGGACAGGTCTCGCTTGGGAGCTTCGCCCTGGTCGGTTTGGCGGCCTACCTGACGACCAGATGGGGCCCACACTGGTCCTTGCCTGCCATATTCCTGGTGACCGGCCTGATCGGGGCGGCCGTCATGGTGGTGATCGGCGTGCCGGCCCTGCGGGTGGGCGGCCTGGCTCTAGCCGTCACGACCATGGGGTTCGCGGTGATCGCAGGGGACTGGCTCTTTCGACAGAACTGGGTTGGCTCGGCACAATCCGCCGTACCTCTCGTGCCGGTCACCTTGGGCCCAGGGCTCGGAACGCCGAGTTCGGAACTGTCGGTGTACTACATGGCCTTGGCCGTTCTCGCACTCGGCGCAGCAGGGGCGGGAGCCCTCCGCCGGTTTGGACCAGGCCGGATTGTCATCGCCGTCCGGGACAATGAGTTGGCGGCGAGCTCATTCGGCATCAACCCGCCAACCGTGAAGTTGGCCATACTGGCCGTGTCGGGCTTCTATGCCTCCACGTGCGGAGTGCTGTGGGCGGAAGCCTGGCGACTGGTGTCGGCGGACCAGTTCACGGCGGATGTGTCCGTCAGCATCATCGCCATACCGGTGATCGGTGGGCTGGGATCTGTCGGTGGAGCCATCGCGGCAGCCGTGGCCCTCTATATGATGACCTTCTTCGTGGGGCCACATGTGTCCGGAATCTTCGGGTCGTTCGGCCAGAATCTGGGATTTCAATTGTTCATCGCCGGCTTCGGGCAGGTGCTGGTGTTGCTCTTCTACCCGAGGGGGCTGGCGGGGGCCGTCCAGGGGCGTTGGCAGCGTTTCTTGGATCGTCGGGCTGAACTGGTGTCGAACTGGGCTCCTCCTGGGCGCGCCCACTCGGCCAGCCCCGCCGAGGGGGTGGAGCGGCCTGCGCCGCCGGTCGAGCGTCCCGTGGCTGCCTCCACAGAGGAGCCAATGCCGGGGGGCGAGGTGGCCCCCCTGTTGGTGGCCCAAGGCATCCGTGTGCACTTCGGAGGAGTGGTGGCCCTGTCGGACCCGGACATCGTGGTGGAGGCCGGCGAGATCGTCGGCCTGATCGGTCCGAACGG
>PNAT01000059.1 GCA_003169675.1 Acidimicrobiaceae bacterium | reverse complement strand
CTCAAAAAGGTTGACACGCGCCGCTCTGACGTTCCGCCTTTGAATGCTCGTGCGCCTGTGCTGAGGTCGTGGGGATCGACGGCCTCGCTACCTGGGATGACACTCGCTGCTCGCAATCCGTTGGCAGATACATTCTTGACAGCAAGAATGTATCTGCTAGTTTTGAGTACGTGACCGTTGTCTTGGCTGTCCCCCGACGCCGCCTCACCCAACAGGAACGCTCGGCCGGTACCCGCCAAGCGCTGCTCGACGCCACCATCGAATGTCTGATCGATCTCGGCTACGACAATTCAACGACAGCGGCGATCTCTGAGCGTGCTGGTCTGTCCCGAGGTGCGCACCTCCACCACTTTCAAACCCGAGCCCGTCTGTTCCGATCGACGGTCGAGGTGCTGGCCCGTCGCGTAGGCCGGGAGTTCGCCGACCGAGCCAAAGGTCTCCCGCAAGGCGCCGGGCGGATGTCGGCAGCGTTGGACATGCTGTGGGATCTGTATTGCGGTCCGCTGTTCACGACGGTGCTCGAGCTTGCCGTGCACGCGCGCACCGATCCCGAGCTACGAGTCCAACCAGCTCCTCTGGAGAGCATGTTCCGTCAGGAAGCGATGCCGCTTCTGCGACACGCATTCACTGGTAGCACCGAGGATCACAAGATCGACGATCTGATCTCGTTAAGCCTAGCGACAGTCCGCGGGCTTGCGATCATGCCATTGCTGGGTCAGAGCGCTGAGGCGACTGACCACGCCTGGAAGGGGAGCCGCACTGAGTTGCTCCGTCTACTAGAAGCGCGATCGGCCGAGACACCCAGACAGGGCAATCGGCAATCTACACGTGGTGGCTACCACACCGGCAACCTGCGGGACCGCACCGCTATTGGGAGGTTGCACGATGAGAGGGACTGACCGGCTTCTTCTGTTCGTGCGAGGGTGCGTCTCAGGGCTCGCAGGATCTCGAATCGTGCGCCCAAGACTGTGGCTGGCATTCGCAGCGATGGTAACGGCGTTGGTATCGGCGGCGCCGGACACCTCTGCGCTGGCAGCGCAGGCGAGCGTGACACAGCACGGGTATCTCACGGCGCCCGATGGCTCATCGTTGAGCTACACGGTGGTGCTTCCCAGCGCGCAGGGGCGGTTCCCCGTGGCGATGGTCTATGACGGCTATTCGGCAGGTTACGCCCCGATGACGGATAATGGTGATGCATCCATCGCCAGCGATCTGTTGGCTAAGGGGTTTGCGGTGATGGGGGTCAACGTCCCGGGAACGGGATGCTCGACCGGCTCAGTCTCTCCTCCGTTCAGCCAGGCCTGGGCCAAGGACGGTGCGGCAGCAGTCACATGGGCCGCCTCACAACCATGGTCCACCGGCAGGGTGGGCATGTTCGGCGCCTCGTTCCCCGGCTTCATGGCGCTGTACGTCGCCGCGGAGCGACCGCGCGGATTGGTCGCCATCGCACCGACCGCTTGGACGGGCAACTTCTACGACGCCGTCTACCCCGGTGGGATCTACAACGACGTCTTCCCGAATCTCTTTGACGCAGACCAACTCCAAGGGAGCGCCGGGGACGAGCAGGCCGCTGCGAACAACTCGGACGCGCAGTGCGAACTGAACTTCACCCAAGACCAGGCGACCCGCGTTCCGGGCCAGAACGGCGGGCCGCCCCTGGAGTACGTTGCGGTACAGGCGCCGCAGCACCCCTACTACGACAGCGAGTGGAGCAGTCTTCTCTGGGAGCTCAAGGACGCAATCCCCAACATCCAGGTGCCGGTGCTGACCCTGAACAGCTACCAGGATCAAATCGCATCCGCGAGCGGCATGGACTACTACTCGCTTCTCGATCCGCGCCAATCATGGTTCATCTCCACCAACGGTTGGCACGCGATCGGGCAAAGCTCGAACACGTGGGTCGATGAGACAGTCGCGTTTCTTGATCATTTCGTCGCCGGAGCCGACAACGGCTGGCAGAACACACCGAAAGTTCAGATCTGGCACGAGACCCACGGCACCAGCAGCGGCGACGTTGAGCCACAGTGGACCACCACGGAGCCGAGCTGGCCGCTTCAGACCACCACGAGTGCGCTTTATCCCAGCGCCGGCAACCTCCTGAGTCAGGGCCCTCCCGTGAGCTCCGGGGCGCCGGACTCCTACCGCTACCCGATGCCCGCGGGGTCGACGGCCGACGCACAAGACAATCTGGCGGGGGCGTCAGCGCCCAGCTCCAATCTGTGGGGACTACCGGTTCCAACGGGCGGGAACGTCGTCTACACCACTCCGCCTTTGTCCAATGACCTCGACATCGTCGGGCCGTCCAGCCTGAACCTATGGCTCTCCTCGACCGCGGTCGACACCGACGTGCAGGTGACCATCAGCGAAGTCAGGCCCGATGGCCAAGAGCAATACATCCAACGCGGATGGCTGCGCATCTCCGAACGGAAGCTTGGCGCGGGCTCCACGGCCACGTGGCCGCGCCCGACCTACCAGAAAGCCGACGTTCGACAACTCGTGCCCGGCGTGCCGACCTACGCACGTATCCCGATCTACCCCTTCGAGCACATCTTCCGTCGTGGATCGAGCATACGCATCTCGATCGAGGCGCCTGTCGGCATAACGGCAACGTTTGCTGGCTTTCTCTCCAACCCGACCCCAGCAACGAATACGGTCTGGCACGACAAGGGCCACGTCAGCAAGTGGGTATTCAACGCTCTGCCGATCGCAACTGCGGTCCCGCCCCCCCCCGGCGTGTGGGAGCGTGCTCGAAGAGCCGTGCCGCACGAACACAGAGCCAGTGCCATCCTCGGCTACGAGCGGTTAGGACTTGACCAGACCAGTGCGTAGAAGCGGACAGCACTGCTTGATCGATTAGCAGGGAATGATCCCGAACTGTTGGGGGCGAGCTTGGCCATGTCCGGGCAATGGCCATCCAGCCGAACCCACTCTCTTGGCCGATCAAGCGACCTGGGTCAGTCCGCCTCCCGGGGGAAGTCGAAGTCCGGCCCGACGATGTGGAGTGCCTAACGGTCAGCATCGCAAAGCGTGTTTGCGTCCTGGCAGGGCGGGGCGAGGTATTCGTGCCGGAGACCGTGAAGCTCCACCTCGTCGGCTCCGGGATCGCCACATCCGAGCAAGGAAGCCATGTTCTGAAGGGAGTGCCCGAGGAGTGGAGGCTGCTCGCCATCGAGGGCTGACACCCGCTCGGACAGTGCCGACACCGCACAGTCGAAAGTGTCCCCATATAGCGACGTCGAGCGGGTCGTCGGCCTAGCCCCGTTCGCCGGGACCGTGATGCCCGAATCGCCNNGTCTCAAGCAAGCAGGAGCCTCGAACCTTCAAATTCATCATGCAGTTTGAGGGTGCTGTGTTACATGGAGGGCACCCGCCCGATATCGCCCCACATTACGCGCGGTCACATTCGGACCTCTTTGGTCGGGCGGGATCGCCAATTATGCGCTTTTCGGCCGGGAAACCTCGTAAGTCAGGCATGTCTAAACACCAATTCCCGTACCATACGGGCGTGACCCAGAGGGCCGTCGAGCTGCTAGATAGCGCCAGAGCAGCACAGGCCGCGGGGGACCTGGACGGTGCTGAATCGGCGTTGCAGGGCGCGATCGAGCTGGAGGATCTGCCGCTCGCCCGAATGCTGCTCGGCGGTCTGTGCTACGCCGACGACCGCTTTGAGGACGCCCGGGGCCATTGGGAGGCCGCCTTCCGCGGATTTCGAGATGGCGGCGATCTGCGAAGTGCTGCCCGGGCGGCGGTGAATCTTGTCGATCTGCATTCCAGCGCATTGGGAAACGTCGCTACTGGCCGAGGGTGGATCGGACGCGCGACGCGACTTTTGGAGCAAGTGGGACCTTGCGTCGAGTGGGGTTATCTCGCTCTTGGGGTGGTTGCCTGTGATGTGCCCGATATCGCCTCGGTGGAACACAGCGCCGGAGTTGCTTTGGAAATGGCCCTCGAGTTCGGTGATTCCGATCTCGAGGTGCGGGCGCTGGCTGACAGCGGACTGGCGCTTGTGTGCGCGGGGCGCGTCATGGAGGGCTTCTCCCGGCTGGACGAAGCCATGGCGGCCATCACTGCCGGCGAAGTCCGCGAACTCAGCGTGGCCGGCAAGAGTTTTTGCGCCATGCTGACCGCTTGTGACCGGACCGGCGACTCGCGCCGGGCCGAAGAGTGGACCCGTCTCGTCGCGTCGCTGACGACCGACCGTCTTGGGGGACGTCCTCGGTTGCTGTACACCCACTGTCGCTCCGCCTACGGATCTGTGCTGTGCAGCATCGGGCGATGGCCTGAAGCTGAAACCGCGATGCTAGAAGCGCTCGACGCATCGTCCAGCGTCTATCACCGCGCGCAGACGTGTTCGCATCTCGCTGATCTGCGCCTCCTCCAAGGACGGAACGAAGAAGCAGTTGAGATCTTGCGGCCGTATGAGGACCGTGTCGAGGCGTGCGGGCCGCTGGCCCGGCTACACATCAGCAGGGGTGAGTTCGACTTAGCCAGCGCCGCGCTCGGGCGGGGGCTCAAGATACTGGTGGCCGACCGCCTTCGGCAGGGACCGCTACTCGCTCAGCTGGTCGAGGTCGAACTGGCACGCGATGATCTCGCTGCTGCTGCGGACGCGGCTGAACAACTCGGCGCCTTGGCTGGCGGGACCGATAGCCCGGTGCTGAAGGCCGAGGCGGCCCTTGCCCGAGGGCGAGTCCAAGCCACTCTGGCCGAACGTTCCCTCGCCGCCGACTTGTTCGAGGAGGCTCTCGGACATCTGGAAGGCGAGGAGCGGCCGGTGCTCTGTGGCACTATCCGCTACGAGCTTTCACGGGTGCTGGGGGCAGCGGGAGACTTGCCCGCGGCGATTAGCGAGGCTCGTGCCGCGATTGCCGTGTTCGAGCGATTGGGTGCCGAGGTGCACATCGATAGGACAGCGGCACTGCTGCGCAGTCTCGGTTCCCCTGGGCGTTCCCGTCCACGAGCGACTGGCGCGGCCGTGGCGGCCTTGACTCCCCGCGAGCAAGAGGTCCTCAGCCTGGTGCGGGTGGGCTTGACCAACGCCGAGATCGGCAGTCGGCTCTACATCACCGCAAAGACCGCGGAACATCACGTTGGCCGGGTGCTCGCCAAACTCGGCGTCCGTAGCCGAGCCGAGGCCGCAGCCATCGCTGCCCTCGCCAGTCGGGCAGATGACATCGCCCAATCTGGGGGTGCCGCGTAGGGGGACCACCCGATGCGACCATCGACCAGACCTGCCACGCTGACCGAAGCACACCGCCGAAGAACTTCGGCCCAAACGGAGGTCCACCGATGGAGACGAAGGTTGATGAGATTGCCGAGGGTATTTTCCGGCTATCGACTTGGGTGGCAGAGATAGCGCCGCCGGCCGGCTTTACGTTCAACCAGTTCCTGGTAAATGCCGAAGAGCCGCTGCTGTTCCACACCGGTCCGAGGGCCATGTTCCCCCTGGTCTCTGAAGCTGTCGCCCGGGTCGTACCGATCGAGCGCATGCGCTGGATCACGTTTGGTCATGTCGAATCTGACGAATGCGGCTCCATGAACCAGTGGCTGGCCGTAGCACCGGATGCCGAGGTGGCTCATGGTGCGTTGGGGTGCATGGTGCAGCTCAACGACCTCGCTGACCGGCCGCCGCGCCCGTTAGGCGATGGTGAGGTACTCGATCTCGGTGGCAAGAGGATCCGCCACCTCGACACTCCGCACGTCCCTCATGCCTGGGAGGCGCAGGTGCTCTATGAGGAGACCACTGGCACCTTGCTCTGTGGTGACCTGTTCGCTCACGTCGGCAATGGACCAGCGCTGACCACGGAGGACATCGTGGAGCAGGCAATGGAGGGCGAAGCTATGTTTCGCTCCAGCAGCCTGGCCCCCGATACCGCCATTGTTATTGACCGCCTCGCCGACCTCGCGCCTCAAACCCTCGCCTTGATGCACGGCTCTTCCTTCAAAGGCGATGGGGGATCGGCGCTTCGGGACCTCGCCAAGGCTTATGACGAGCGGTACCTCGCCAGAACCTGACGCCACACCAAGTCCTTCTTCGATTCCTCACACCCACAGTTCAAGTCGCCAGTCGGAGACCGTTGAGATCGGTCCTCCGACGTGAACCCCTAGGTGCCCCCTATCGGGTCGGTGGACACCTCGCCACCGTATGGATAGTCCTGGTAGCCAAGGAGGTCCCGCTCTGGCGGCACTACGAGGCGGTCGGTTACTGGAGCAGTAGTCGACACCAAGAGTCCGCCAACCACTTCTCATAGCGCGGGGCAGACCACCTTCGATCGACAGTGAGCATCACGTACATCTCGGCGCTGTTCATGGCCCACACGACATCGGCCGCATTGTTGACAGACAGATCCCGTCGCAGCTTGCCCGTACTCTTGAGGTCTTGAACCAGCCTGCGCATGTTGGCCGCCCGGCGCTCGCTGATGTCTCGCCACACCTCCTCGGCCTCGGGCTCCGTTGACGAGGCGTCCCGAAGTGCGAGGTGCAGCGGTGCCATCCGGGCCTGGATACGGCGAACGGCCCGTGCGTAGATGGCCAGCTTCTCTACCGGGTCGTCGGTGGCACGCATTGCCTTCACGTAGTCCCGTCCGTCAGCCACGACGGCCCGATCGCTCCCCGAGATCGCCTGCTCGATCAACTCCCGAAGGATGAGTGGCTTGCGCCCAACGAGTTCGTAGACGGTGTCGACATTCACCTTGGCCTGGGTGGCGATGGCCGCGATCGTCGTGGCCCGGTATCCCCGATCGAGGAACAGGCTTCGTCCGGCATCGAGGACCCTCTGGCGAGTCTCGGCCGAGCGGACACGGCGCCTGGTGGCGTCGTAGGTACGACGCTTCTTGACTTCCTCGGCCATCTGCCCCAGTATTCACCCGAAGCAGCCTCGGAGCAAATGGAAAAGGAGACACGATAATGACCTACGCCTTCACGCAGGATGTCCCGATTGACGCGACTTTCTACAAGCGGATCACCGATGGGCTCGGGGAAGAACCGCCGAAGGGCTTGATCATCCACATCGCCATCGAGCGTCCAGAAGGTGGGTTGCGCTACATCGACGTGTGGGAATCGGAGGAAGATTCGGACCGTTTTGCCGAAGAGCGACTTCACCCCGTCGTGCATCCGCTCCTCGGCGAGGTCTTCGGCGACCAGCTCCCACCTGAACCTGAGCGCCTGTCACTGCGGGTCATTCACACCTGGCGCGGCTAGGAGAGCTGGGCCGGTCGCACAGCTGAACCGGGCGGGCTCGGGGTGCCTCCGGCTTGGAGTCCTCCCCCATGACTGTCCCTATTTGCGCACGGGGTAGACGAGGTGGGTGACGCCGTCGCCTTCAATGACGGTGGGAGTGCCGAAGAGCACTGGAGTGTTCTTCAGGTCAGCCAAGAATGGATGCCTTCGCCCATAAGCACCGGTGCCAGTTCGATCCGAATCTCGTCGAGAAGACCGAGGTTGAGGCACTGCTGAGCGACGTTGGACCCAGCCACACCAACCCACAGCGGTGATTGGAAGTTGGCGATCTTCCAAACCGTTGATGACGCCTAAGGTCGGCCCCACCGGTCGTGCCGGTGGCTAGGTCACTTCGCCCGGGCACAATCTGTAGGCCGCCTCGACCTCGGCGGAAAATCCGATGAAGGAGTACCCCATGACGGATGAGCTGGAGACTGCCAACGCGGCGTCCGAGACTGTGCAGGCCGATCCCCGACGCTGGAAAGCCCTGATAGTCCTCGCCCTGATCCAGTTCATGCTGGTCCTGGACGTGACGGTGGTGAACGTCGCCCTGCCCCGAATCCAGCAGAATCTTCACTTCTCCCACTCGGGCCTGGCCTGGGTCGTGAACGGCTATGTGCTGATGGCCGGGGGATTCCTCCTCCTCGGCGGCCGGCTGGCCGACTTGCTGGGACGCCGGAGAGTGTTCCTCGTCGGCGTGGCCATCTTCGCGGTGGCCTCGGCCACATCTGGGGCCGCCGTCAGCCCAGGGATGCTGGTGGCCAGCCGCTTCGTCCAGGGCCTGGGTGAAGCCTTTGCCGCTCCAGCATCGCTGGGACTGATCGCCCTCTTGTTCCCCGATCCGCGTGAACGGATCAAGGCGCTCGGCATGTGGGGTGGCGTGGCAGGTCTGGGTGGGACGACAGGGACGATCATTTCGGGCGTCCTGACCAACTATGCCTCGTGGCGCTGGATCTTCTACATCAACCTGCCTGTAGCGGCTTTTGCGCTCCTCGTGGTGCCCCGGCTGGTGTCCGAGAGCCGGATGCAGCGCGAGAGCCGCCGACCTGACTTCGCCGGTGCGTTCACGGCCACTGGCGGATTAGTAGCCATCGTGGACGGGTTGCTCAACGCGTCCACTCACGCGTGGGCATCGTGGCAGGTCCTGCTACCTCTGCTTGGCGGCGTGGCCCTGTTGGGACTGATGGTGCTCCTCGAGTCCCGCTCGAAGGGCCCGCTCATCCCACTCAGTTTTTTCGCCAACCGCACCCGGGTGGTGACCAACTTCACCACTTTGTTCTTCTCGGCGACCTTCTTCAGTTATTTCTTCATGCTTACCCTCTACGAGCAGCAAGTGCTGCATTGGTCGCCGTTGCACGGGGGCGTGTCCTATCTGCCCTTCGGCATCACGATCGGAGCCGGCATCGGACTCGGCACCGCCCTCATGCCCAAGCTAGGGGTCAGACCGATCCTGGCCACCGGGTTCTTCGGCGGAGCGGTCGGATTGTGGCTGACCAGTGACATCACCGTGAGTAGCCACTACTACTCGGGGATCATGCCAGCCATGGCCATCCTCGGATTCTTCTCCGGGATGTGTTTTCCAACCATTGGCAACGCGTCGCTTCATCAGGTGACTGGACAGGACTCCTCCCTGGCCTCAGGGGTTCAGAACTCAATGCAACAGATCGGCGGCGCGCTCGGGTTGGCCTTGCTCGTGACCATCGCCCTCCGTCGCACCTCCAGTCAGATTCATCACGGAGTCAACGCACTCGTGGCCCAGACGCACGGGTACGACCTGGCGTATCGAATCGCCGCAATCCTCATCGGGATCGGCGGCATCCTCGTCCTCCTTCTCCTAGAGCACGTTGATGCCACTCCCCGCCAGCCCGCCTTGGAGCTCGAGGGCGAGGTGGCCGCGGCTGTTCTCTGAGCGGTCGAGGGTGTCCCCGAATCCGACAGATCAGCAAGAAAATGGGGTGCCCCATGCGCCGGGACGGTGGGGCAGCTCGGCACATCGGTAGAGCTGATCCGGGTAAATGACACCTTTCTGGAGTTCTGTGCCCCCATAAACTCACTGACGACGACGCCTCAGGGTGTCCCCGTGCGCCGGTTGGGAGCGCACGATGATCCAGGCCGGACAAAGATGCCGACATGCCTCATGTCTTGATCATCGATCCCCCGAGCGAAGTGGCCATTCAACCTGGTGCCGTGGTCTCAAAGGTCGTCCACCGTGGCGACGGGATGAACGTGACTGTCTTTGGCTTCGACGCCGGCGAGGAGCTGACCGAGCACCAGGCGGCCCGCGCTGCAGTAGTTCAGGTCCTGTCCGGACGACTTCGCTTCACCGTTGACGGCGAAGAACTTGAGCTGGTCCCAGGGTCGTGGCTGCACATGACGCCTGGCACGCCCCACTCCCTGGTGGCCACTGAACCAACCGTCATGCTGTTGACACTCACCGGCTCCTGACCGCTAAGAGTGGTGCGGGGCCACATGTCCCCGAACATCGCCTGTGCATGAGCTCCTGCCCCAGATCGCCAGTGTTCTCGAGGAGCAAGACCGGCCAGGAGGGCGAAGAGGGCCCGGTCGGACCAGGTGAAGCGGGGACGGACGACCTGGCGGTACGGCACGGCCAGCTGGTGGCGGAGTACGAGGATCTCAGCGTCCTTGGCCGCGGCATCCATCCGATGGACGCGAACGACCTCAATGACGCGCCGGATGAGACGGTAGAGNNTGTTATGGGTGGTCAAGCTGGGTTAGGCAGTTTCTGGACCCTTCAAGTTCGACACGTCACCTCTGACGGCCGCAAGATCATGGCCGAGTCGCTGTTCTCCTCACCAGGATCGGAATTCCTTTGCTCACCAGGCAATCGGCGGCGCCATCTGGCGCGCCAGGTTGGAGGTGGACAAAGGACAGGGGAGAGGGGAACATGAGTTTCAATATTCAATCGGACGCGCCGATAATTCCATTGAGGCCGAGGTTCGAGCCCAGACCTCCCCGGAGCTGGGGAACATGGTGGCGTGTCTCCACCCTCGGTGGCGCGGCCCTTGCCACGTTCGCTGCCGCCGCGGCAGGCGCGTCGTCCGCCCCGCACGCGCCGGCGGCGCACCGCAGCGCGACCACGAGGACGTACATGGCGAGTGCCTGGCCCGGCTTGCTCGCGCTGATCGCACCATCCGCCCCCATGGTGGCACCGGCAGCGACACCAGCCACGCCAGCCACGCCACCAGTGCCGGAGTCTCACGCGGCGGCGCCGATAGACCCTTGCGCCCCCCGCTCCGGCCATGGCGTCGCTCCCACGCCTGATGCCGGCAGGGGTACAACGGCGACCTTGGCGGGTTTCTCCGTTGGACCGACCGTCGGCTCGGGACTCGGAACCATTGTTCCGTCCGGATCGACCACCACGACCACTGCTCCGAGCGGCGCATCATCCACAGGCGGCAAATCGACCACCTCCACCAGCTCGACCACCACCACGACCACGCTCCCGCAGTCGTCAGTGCTGCCCGGCGGGGGGACCGACACCAACATCGGCTGCGACCTTGTCGGAAGTGCGACGTTCGGCCAATTGGCCGTCGGTGAGACGGCCAGGGAAGCCGCAGCGGTCAAGGATGTGCTGGGTCTGCTCGGGATACCCTATTTGTGGGCCGGTGAATCCCCGCACAGCGGGTTCGACTGCTCAGGACTGATGCAGTTTGTGTACCGGGGAGTAGGCATATCCCTGCCGCGCGTGGCCCAGAACCAATTCGAGGCCGGCCCGGTGGTGGCGCCGGGAACGGTGGTGGAGCCGGGCGACCTGGTGTTCTTCGGCCCCTCGGCGAACGATGTCAAGCATGTGGGTATGTACGTGGGCGACGCAATGATGGTCGACGCGCCGCGTTCCGGTGCCGTGGTGCGCTTTGATGCGATCCGGGGCTTTGGCACCATCGTGGGGGTGACGGCGCCGGGTCAGTGATCGACCAGCTCAGCAGGACGGAGGGGGGGACCGTGTCCCGCCCTGGCCGTCACACCATCGACAGTAGGATCGGCTCGCCTCTCGCCCGTCCGTTCATTACCTATTTCGGTCGGAAGTGGACGNNTCCTTCTCGACTCGGTCATAGAGGGCTTTGATTTCCTTCTGGTCGAGGAATCGCAATACGCGCTTCTTTAGCCCGCCGCTTCCCTTGCCCGGGATTATCTCCACCAATCGAACCTTTTTCTCAATCGCCTCGTCAATAATGGCTCGGAGGGCACGATCAATATCGTCGCCTTGGTTATAGATCTCGTGCAGGTCCAGCGTGAGCTTCACGACCGACGGTTTACACCGGGAGGCCGCCAAGATGGAACCAGAATTTTCAATGCATGGTGCCGCCGGCTCGGAGCGCACCTCGAGCTGCTCACGAGAGGCGGCCAACTCCAGGCGCACAATCCCAGAATTGTCCTGATTTGGGAAGACATTCGGGCATTGCCGGGCTGGTAAGTGCTCGACTTTCCACGCTGTACCCAATGACTCATAGGGCTATTACCGTGGCCCCGTGGACTTAGGGCGAATCGGCGTGTGGTGGAGCGGCGCATGGCGGTTGGCGGATGAACCCGCGGTTGATGTTGCTGCCGAACTCGAGTCTCTCGGCTACGGGGCGCTCTGGTCGTCCGGCGGCTTCGACCCCGGGCTTTCCCCGACTTTCGGGCGGCTTCTTGCCTCGACGACACGGATCGCGGTGGCGAGCGGGATCGTCAGCATGTGGACCGGAACGCCCCGAGACGTCGGGCCAGCGGTGGACGAACTCGAGACCAGGTTCCCCGGGCGCTTCCTGCTCGGGATCGGGGCCAGCCACGCCCCCCTGGTAAGCGACTATGCCCGCCCCTACTCCCATATGGTCGCCTATCTCGACGAGCTCGACGCCCTCGAAACCCCGGTCCCAGCACAACGGCGTGTCCTGGCCGCACTCGGTCGACGCATGCTCGAGT
>PNAT01000057.1 GCA_003169675.1 Acidimicrobiaceae bacterium | reverse complement strand
CAGACCCGCAGCTTCATGTACATAGAAGATTGTGTGCAAGGCACAAGGCTCATCGCAGAGCGTGAGTTCCCCGATCCAGTGAATCTCGGCAGCTCGGAGCTTGTCACGATCAACCAGATGGTCCAAGCCGTGGAGCAGATTGCCGGCGTGGAGGTCGAACGAAAGTACATCCTGGATGCACCCCAGGGGGTACGGGGTCGCAATAGCGACAACACGCAAATGCGTGCCACCTATGGCTGGGAGCCGAGAACCGCATTGGTCACGGGTCTCGAGGCCACCTATGAGTGGATCTACAACCAGGTGGTCCGCTCCCCAGTCTTCGCATGACGACTGTCGAGGCGAGGGAACCTGTTGCCCAGCAACGGCTATTCGGTCTCCCGATAAGCGCAGTCAATTACGACCAGGTCATCGATCTGGTACATCAACAACTCGATGACGATGCATCCGGGATGCTGACCATCGATGCCACAAATACGATGGGGCTCGCCGCGAGCCGTTCGAATCCTCGGTTGACGAGTGCCATGACAACGTACGACCACCTGTTACCCGATGGACGACCCCTCCTGTGGACGATGCGCTGGAAGGAGACGCCGCTGGAAGACACGGTTGCCGGTCCTCACCTTGTAGAGCGGTTGCTTTCAAGCCTCACTCGCCCTGTTCGAATCGGCCTCGTCGGCACTTACGACGAGGAATACAAGCGGATCGAGGAGGAAGGTCGGAATCGATTTCCCCATGCACGGTTTGTCGTCCACATCGATGTCACGCCTGGGGACATCACACCGGATACGGTTCGAGAGGCGACTGACCGACTGCGGGCCAACGGAGTGCAACTCGTGTTCGTGTGCTTGGGAGTACCGCGTCAGTACTACTGGACTGCACTAGCCAAAGAGCAGTCCGATGCTCTGGTTTGCATCAGCGTCGGTGGCGCGTTCAGCTATCTGATCGGGAACTCACACGTACCACACAAGATCATCCAACGTGCCGGGCTTTGGTGGTTGCACCGTCTCGTGCGAGAGCCGCGGAGACTTCTGCCCCGATACCTAAAGTACAATTCACTCTTCGTATGGTATCTCGTGCGAGATTCGCTGAAAGGTGGGCCGATAGCTAACACCGAGGATCGCCGGCAGCCAGCCGTTTACTCTTGATGGATTTCCCCGATGCCCGTACCATCACGACCGGGCAGTTCGAATGGCATGATGCCCAAGTTGTCGTAACAGGCGGCGCCGGGTTTGTTGGCAGCTATCTTGTAGAGGACCTACTCGCCGCGGGAGCCAGAGTGCGAGTCGTCGATGACCTGTCATCGGGCACCCTCGCGAATCTGTCCCATGTTCAGAACGATATTGAGTTCATCTCGCTCGATCTAACGGATCGTGAAAGTGCCGCCAAGGCGATCAGCGGCTGCAACGTGGTCTTTCATCTTGCAGCCAAGGCATTCGGGATGCTCTACAGCATGGCGCACAACTTCGAGGCGCTTCGCGACAACGTCCTGATGGCCCTCAATGTGCTCGACGGATGCAGAGTTCACGATGTGAGCCGAGTCCTTATGGTGAGCTCGAGTTGTGTCTATGACGACGATGCGCCAATCCCGACACCGGAATTGGCGGTCCACCTGGGACGTCCAGAAAGCGTCAATGAAGGGTACGGATGGGGAAAGCGGATCCTCGAGATCCAGTCCCGCTACGCCTATGAACAATTCGGAATACCGATCTCCATCGTCCGGCCGTTCAATGCGTACGGTGGCAGGTACGTATGGCAAGGCGATGCTTCACATGTCGTGCCATCTCTTGTCAAAAAGGTTCTCGACCGCAACGGGCCCGTAGTGGTCTGGGGTTCGGGAAAGCAGGTGCGTGATCTGCTTCACGCGCGCGACTTCGCGCTGGGCTTTCGCCTCGCAATGGAGAGCACAGTCGATTGCAATCCCGTGAACCTTGCAGGCGGCACCACGGTCCGTCTAGATGATCTCGTAATGCGGATCGGGGAGCTCATCGGTGTGGAGCCTGAGATCCGCTTCGACAAAGAGAAGGCCGAGGGTCGGGCTCGAAAGGAGGCGGACCTGACCGAACTCGGTCTCCGTATCCCTCAGTTCAGGCAGACCGTGTCTCTCACCGATGGCTTGCTCGACATGATTGAGTGGTACAACCGCAACAGTGTTGCCGGCGCATTTGGCAGCTAGCACGACGAACTCCGATGAGCGGACAAAACCTCGCCGTGAGGTTCGCGTCCTGGTAGTTGCGGCAACGCCCCCGCCGCTCGGTGGGCAGGCACTCATGACGCAATGGCTCCTTTCGACGTGTGCGGAAGGGCTGGTACTGAGGCACGTGAGGTCGAATTATTCCAAGAGGCTGTCACAACAGGGGCGGGCTTCGATGCGGAAGTTCGGTGAGGGAGCGAGCGTCATCGCAAGGTGCTGGTGGTCGCTCGCCGTGTTCCGGCCTCAACTCGTTTACTACGTGCCAAGTGGTCCGAGAAGCATCGGGCTCATCAAGGACGTAGTGACGCTCCTATGTCTCCGCCTGTTCCGTGCGCGGATCGTCCTCCATTTCCATGCTGGCGGCTTGGGGGATGCGTGGAATGCGAGGTTCTCGTCCCAGTGGTACGCGGGCCTTGTTCGTAGGGCGTTCTTCGGGGTTCACGGGGCTATCGTCGTGTCAGAACGGAACCAAGCGGAGGCGGAGGTGCTGTGCCCACGACGCATCTTCACGATTCCCAACGGGATTCCGGACGTACAGAATGACGACGCACATGGGGGTCGCATGGCTCCTGAGGGACGGCCGGCCTCGGTCCTCTTCGTTGGCCTGGTGGGCGAGCCGAAGGGAGCATTCGATCTGGCCGACGCGGCGAGATTGTTGTGGGACCGAGGTTACGACTTCGTGCTGCAATTCATGGGAGAAGTGGAGGACGGTGTGCGGCAAGAGCTGCTCGAGCGTGTGGATGGGTACGTGGATCGGACCGAATTCCTGGGTGTGCTGTCCGGCGAAGAGAAATTCCGTGTGTTCGCAACAGCGGCGATCCTGGCCTTCCCTTCGCATTTCGAAGCAGAGACCTTCGGTCTTGTCTGCGCCGAAGCCATGATGCTCGGTATTCCAGTCGTGTGTACCGACTGGAGAGGCCTTCCCGACGTTGTCGAACATGGTACGACAGGGTTGGTTGTGCCGATCAACGACCCCCAAGCCCTGACAAAGGCCCTTGGTGAGCTACTCGACGATTCCGACTTGCGTGAAAGGTTCGGTAAGGTGGGCCGCGCGCGTTATGTCGACTTATTCGGCATCGATCGCTGGAGGTCCGCCATGGTGAACGCGTTCGACGAACTGTGCCCGTAGTGCGATGAATCGAACGAGGAAGCGGACATGACTGGAAGGCTAGGCCGAATAGTGAGACGGCGCGCTCAAGACGTGGACGGCAAGCATAGGTAGGGTGGTTGATGACGAACGTCGACGCTAAAGCCGCAGCTGTGTCGCAATCGTTGTGGTGCCACACGATTGAACCGGCCTGGCTTTGACCGATGTTCTGATGTCAGCCCGTCTTGCGGCACCGTGCTCGAGGATCGCCCCAATTTGCCATGGCACATCAAGTTCATGATCGTGGCCACGGTGCTGTCCCTGGGTCATCGCTCCTCCCGAGGAGTCACCTGGTCGATCCACCACGCCTGACCAACTCACGCGATGGGCAGCGCCTTCTCCGGCCTGGGAAGCCACGTGAGCATGGTGAGCACCACGACGAGGGCGAGGGAGTCGAGCGGGATCCGGTAACGCACCCGCGTCACGAAGACGGCGTCGACCAAGGCATCCGCCAAGTAGAGGACGATCAGAAGCGTCTCGAGGCTCGTCGGTCGGCGGCTCCTCCACCGGACCAGACGCCACAAGAAGAGCGCCAGCAACGACAAGTACACCGCGGTGGCGAGCAAGTTCCCGACCTTGGACACCGCCCCCTTGGTGGCGAGGTTGTCATACGGAGCGAAGTAATCGGCCACCCGCTCGATGTAGAGGGTGGCCGCTCTGACCGGATGCGCCCGCATCCACGACAGAGCCTGATCCCTGAGGGAATTGTCGAAGGCGACCTCCCTTGGGAGCGTCGACTCCTTGGCCTGGATCAAGGCCTTGGCGCCATAGCTCGAGACGTCGGTATTGACCCCTGAGCGCACGCCGGCATGGGCGCTGTCGGCCAGGATCAAGTTGTACCCGCTGTTGTCGGCCACGGGGATGAAGGCGTGCATCGTGATCTCGTTGCGGAGGATCCACGTCGATGTGACTACGATGGCCGTAGCCAAGACGACCGCACCGGCGATCCGCAGGCGACTCGATCCGAACGCCAACCACAGCGCCGCACCCACGGCCGCCACCCCGAGATCAGCCACGGTGAGGATCAGCAATCCCAGCAATCCTCCGGCGACCACCGCCCAGCCAAGGCGCCGCGCCGACTCACTTGCCTTCACGGTGGCGACGAGCCCGCCCACCAGCAGCGCGGTGGCGAACGCTTGCGGGAAAAGGGTGGCGTCCGTGTACACCGTGAACGGATAGAGGGCGAGAACCGGGGCGGCCAGCGCCGCTGCGCCATCGCCACCGATGCGCCGGGCCAGCCACCAACCGCCCGCCACGGAGCCCATCGACAGTGCCACATTGGCCAGGCGGAAGACCACGACGTTCCCGCCGAGGAGGCGGAGCAGTCCCAAGAGCAACGGCCATCCAGGGGCTCTATAGGCGGTCGGGTGCACGCCGTCGATCGAGAAGCGACCGTGGGCGGCCAGGTTGTTGGCGATGGCCACGTAAGCATGCTCGTCCGCGAATTGGAGCTTCGAGCCGTGGTAGGCCGCCAGGGCGATCCCCACGACGGCACTGAGGCCGACCCCGATCCACAGAGATCGCCGGCTCCATCGGGCGAGGGTCTCGACCATCCGGAGCCGCCAGGCGCGCACGGATCCGGTGAGGCCGGTCATGTGGTCGAACTGCATCTCGGTCACGGTGTTCTGCCTCGCCCTTGCCTCGGTGCCCAGAAGGTTATACGCCGGCACCAGGGCGGGTAGGTGGGTCCGGTTCCACGGGCTGCGGCGCAGCTTGGTTTGCGCGCTTGACGGGGTCAAGAGGTCCCGGGTTCACATCCCGGAGCCCGACTAAGTGACACACACTCGGAGTTGATAGTTCTACAAGAGGTGCAATTGGGCTGTGCGCCACGAGATCAAGCTGGGGGAGATGGGTTTGAGTTGTAAGGATCACAACTTCCAGGTTGATTCTGACGCCAAGAACCTCGAGCCCACCATCCTCATTCCAGCATTCAACGAAGGTCGCCGAATCACCCAGGGCCTTGAATTATTGAGGGCATCAGTGGAACGCGGTGACATTGGTTGCCAATCAATTGAAGTCATCGTGATTGACGACGGGAGTTCCGACGATACGGCCGATCAAGCCGCCAAAATGATTGGTCGACTTCAGGATCCCCTCGATACCGGCCAGGGCCCGCTATTCAGACCGCTTCCGCGTGGCCCTGGCGATGAAGGTGCGGACGGGACGAACGACTCTGAGCTGTCGAGTGCATCAAAGAGAGGGATGAGCCGGTCCACGAACTCGGGTGATGCCGCACCGTGCAAGTTGTCGAGATACCCCTCCACCTTCGCGTTCCCGAACAGCGTCTTGGGGTGGGTACGTGGCCAGGCCGAAGCTGGCCTGTTCCTCGGGTTGGGCGTAGAGCGCACGCAGGCCATCGGACGAACGTGTCCCCGTGCCGTGCCCGCAGTCACTCGAACAGGCCCGTTGGGTTGCGCAACAATCCCCAGCCCGCACCGACCCAGGGCAGGGGTCCAGCGCCCGGAAGGATTTGGGAGGCCCAGCGCGTATTGCCATGAGCTTCGGCGAGCTGGACTGGACTGGACTGAGGCCATTCGACGAGTCGCTCGTCATGAGACGAATCAGAATGATCGACTAGCGTCCGTCGCCAGTCCGGCGACGGACGTGTGGGTGACCCAGTTCGCCGGTCTCGAGGCATCATCTGTTCACGCGGTGGTAAAGACATACACGTCCCTGAAAGGAACTCTCATGAGCGATGGAGCGGAGCCAGCGGACAAGGCTGGCGAGCAACTTGGTGGCACCCCTAGTCCCGATAGCGTCGCAAGTCGTGCAGGAGGAAGGCCACCCGAAGAGGTATCCAGCGATGACCCATCAGAGCAAGCTGAGGCAATCTTGCAAGAATCGGAAGACCGCGTGACAGAGGGCGCCGAGGGTTCAGAGCCAATCCCGGAGTAGGTAGCCCCATACATTGACGGACCGGGGGGACACTTCGGCAACCTCAGGGCACCTCTCGCGCCCAGCGCCGATCCGTGAGCACCGCTGCCTGTAGGGTCCGAGAACCAGCACGACGAAGGAGTCACCGTGACGCAACGATCTGTGGATATCGAAACCGCAGATGGGATCTGCCCGGCCACGCTCAGCCTTCCCGTTGGAGAAGGGTCCTGGCCGGCGGTAATCATGTTTCCCGACGCTGGGGGAATGCGCGACACCATGCGGCAGATGGGCGAGCGGTTATCGGATCTGGGCTATGTGGTCCTGGTGCCCGACTTCTACTATCGCAACGGCCCCTACGACCCGGTCGACATGCGCACCGCGTTCTCCACCAAGGAGACCGCGGCGAAGATCATGGGCATGATGCGGGGCTACACCGTAGACCTGGTGGTGCGCGACGCCGGCGCCTTCGTCGACTACCTCGACTCGCTGCCCGAGAAGAAGCCAGGCGGCGTCGGCACCACCGGCTATTGCATGGGCGGCCGGCTCTCGCTCATCACCGCTGCCAACCTGGACGGGCGCATCGCTGCGGCAGCCTCCTTCCACGGTGGGAACCTCGCCAAGGCCGACGACCCTGACAGCCCCCACCACAAGGCGAGCGCCATCAAGGCCGTTGTGTATGTAGCGGGGGCGATTGAGGACCAGTCGTTCACCGACGAGCAGAAGGACCTGCTGGAGAAGTCCCTGAGCGAGGCCGGGGTCATCCACACCATCGAGACCTATCAGGCCCACCACGGCTTTGCCGTCCTCGACAACCCGAGCTACGACGCAGACGCCGCCGAGCGTCACTGGAAGGCCATGGAGCAGTTCTTCGGATCCGTTCTCGGATAGTGACGGCTGGAGCGTTCATCGCGCTGGCAAACCCGTTTGACAGATTCGTAAGGTGTCCCCGACGCCGGGGCTGGGACATTTCGGCGCCAAAGGGTCACCATTGTCAGCATCGGTCGAGTGCCTCCGGTCTTGCCAAGATCTTGATGGCGGCGACTCGAGATCTGTTGCGTGATCAGCTTTACAGCTACCCGGCACCAACCACCTTGAAGTCCTGGTTGACGAAGACGTGGTGCGGCCAGCTAACGCCGATGTTGTGGACCTCGTATTCGCCGTTGCTCAGCTTCACGACCCGGTCGACAATTCCGCCCGGGTAGACCGCCAGCGCCGCTTCCGTCGCCTTGTTGGCGTTCGTTCCACTGACAATCGTCCCTGACCCCTGGCTGTAACTGGCGGGAATCTGACCTACCTGCTTTGACGATTCCGCCGCACCCCTCTGGAAAGGAACAACCGCTGCCGCCGTGGAGGGCTCAGATCCGCCGCCAGCCGTTTGCACGATGACTTGGGTGGTCTTGATGGTGGTTGAACTCACGGTCCCCAGTACGAGGACGCGCTCTCTCTCGGTGATGGCGCTTTTCGAGGACGCGCTCTTCCCTTTCTGGTATTTCGTCGAAGACTCTTCGTCAACCGTCACCTCCTGACCCGCTGACGTCGTCAGGGTGAAGCTCGACTTGGCCACGCTCCCGACCGTGCCCGTTGATCCCCCGGCGGCCGGTCCGGACCGTGCATTCGATCCCTTGCCGACGGATGCAAGATGTCCAGTGGAGCTGCTGCCGGCCGCAGATTGCGCGGCCGATGCTGAGGACGATGAACCGAGACCGATGAACAGTCCCGTCACCGAACCCATCAGCGCAGTGGCTGCGATCACACCGCGCCTCATCTTCGACCGTGGTTGTCGCATCCTGGGCCGGCTTCCTTGGTCGGCCATGTTTGCTGAGATTGGCCAATCGGATGAAGACGCTCGTGGGAGAGGCGATGCAGGAGCTGCACACTCCAGGCCTTCGACAACTATTGACCCTGACGTTTTTTCCGATTCGGGATCACAGGGAAGGGCCTCCCGGTGGCTGGCTGGTACGTAATCGCTCATGACGGCGCTCCTCAAACTCAGGGGCCATCGTGCCAGTCGTTCATGTGAAGCCCCTGTAGGCCAGCTGCGTGACTGCTTCGAATTCTCTTCGACGGATCATCTCGAAGGGAGAGCAGACTCCGACCGGAGGGGGCTCTTTAGGGTCGAACTCGATCGAAGTGCGCGTGCACCGTCACCCAACTCTTGGCCGGAGTCGTCTTCTTCATGCTCAGCATGCTCTTGGTGATGTCGAAAATGAAATGCAGGCCGACGGTCTACACGCCGAGGCTGGACTTGGCCGCTCCTTCGAACACCCGATAGGGCAAAAGGCGTTTGGCCGGAATACCGACCCGCTCACCCACCTTTCCGACAGAGACGCGCCGGCGAGGACGAGCTGAGTTCAGGAGTTTTTCGATGGCGACGGCCACTTTGTCCGGTGGAACCCCGTTCGCCTCATCGTGTTCCATAATGCCGACCGCCTTGGCGGTGGCCTTGACGTAGGGATCGTCATCTGCCGGTGCGCCGACGTGACGCCTGCTCTCAGTGAAGTCCGTCCGGACGTTGCCCGGTTGCACCAGGCTCACGTGAATGCCGAACGGCGCGACCTCGTAGGCCAATGCCTCGCCGTAGCCCTCCATCGCGAACTTGCTCGCGCTGTAGAAGGCCTGGAACGGGATGCCGATGACGCCACCGATGGAGCTGATGAGGACAATCCGCCCAGAACCCTGGCCACGCATCGTCGGCAGGACCGCTTGCACGACTCGTACCGCGCCCCAGAAGTTCGTCTCGAGCTGTGCCTTCGCCTCCGCTATCGGAGTCTGCTCAACCGCGCCGGCCAACCCCCAGCCGGCACAGGCCACCATCGCATCGATGCGCCCGTACTCGCCGACTACTCCCTGCACCCCGTCAGCCACGGATTGGTCGTCGTCGACATCCATCGCCAGGGACGCCCATCCATCCGAGCTCGTGCCCCGGCGGCTCGCCCCGACGACCACCCACCGCTGTTGGTGGAGCCGGCAAGCCACGCGTTGCCCTATGCCTGCCGAGGCACCCGTGACGATCGCAACCCTGTTCGACATGGCCCCTCCCATCACCCAGCCAGTCCATCTGGGAGATCTCGGTCACTATTCGACAGCCCGCAGGACATGAAGTCAACCATCGATTCGGCCTTCCACTGGTCCGGCCCCGAATGAGGAAGGACTGGCGGAGACGCACTTTCGATCGATGGCCTCTCGAAGTGCTGCTGTTTGTAAGCGCTACCCTTCCCCCAAATTGGCAACTCTCACAGACGCTCCTGCGCGGACTCGGCGTCAAGGAACTGAATCGGAAGGATCTAGTTTCGAAACTCCACCTCCGGGCTCAAACGGGGCAACGGGGCAACGGGG
>PNAT01000182.1 GCA_003169675.1 Acidimicrobiaceae bacterium | reverse complement strand
CCAGCCACCTTGAGGTCGCCCCCACTCAAAAGCGCTTCGTGATTACCTGCACAACGGAAAGCTGAGATCACGTCAGGATTGGAGGCGATTCAGATCCGTAGTGAAACGTCCGGGCTAGAAGGTCAATTCTGCTTGCATGTGGGAATGACATTCGTCTCCGCTCCAACGAGGTGCGTGTCAACGCAACGTGGCACTCTCATTGCAAATGGCGAGCGCTTCGAATTGGCGCAGGTGAATCCGACGTCAAGTGGAAATGACGGCGGTGCGAGCATAGACAAGCGTCGTGAGCCGGTCGCTTGACACGTCGAAGAGTTCAACTTGAATTGGTGAATCCACTCGGTTCCCGAGCAGCTTGGATCTCGTCCGGACCGGTCCGTCGCTCGTCTGAGCGAGGTACCGCAGGTCGAGGTCAGTGACGACGGCGTCGACCTCGAATCGGGCTGAAGCCAGCTCTTCGGCGGCGGCCTCCGCCACCAGCGCCACCATGGCGCCCTGCAGGGTTCCGGCGGGATTGCGAAGCTCCGGCGTGACCTGCACTTCGACAAGGCCCTGCATGGGGTCGAGCACAATGATGGCCGCCTCTTCACGCAGGGGGCGGGTCAGCGCGTTGGATCCGTCAAACAAGGCCTGGATGCGATGGGGCGACACCGCCGGCTTCGGAGGGTCTGTGGCGCGGCGTGGCACTCTGGCAAATCCAATTGCACCGACCGCCACGGGATCACCCTCATCCGTGACGAGATCCACCACCGCGGTGGCCGATCGCCGTCCCCGGCGAAGGATGGTGCTTCGGGTCTGGATAAATTCGGGTGCCAGTTGCGGTCGCATCCGTACTGACATGTCCGAAGTCAACGTCCACTCGTCGGGGTCGTCGTCGAGGACGATCCCAGCCACTGCGTCAATCATGAATGCCAAGACACTGGCTCGTACCACACCGTGGCGAAGGACTTCAGCCCGCGGGCGCAAATGCATGCGAAATTCGCCGTCAACGAATTCCGAGGTCACGCCCAGGCGGCCAGGAACGGAGACCCCTTCTCCGAGAACGTCGGTCATTGGCTCGCCAGGTTGGACATGGGCCTGCGACGCTACCCGCAGGTTCTCGACCGCCACCAGTTGGAGCGGGAACATAGGTAACCAGCAACGACGCCCCCGATGGAGGGATGACCATTATGCGCACGCCGAAGTGGCCGCGCTTTCCGCGGCTGCATCGTTCGTCGCGCCTTGATGAGGACCTAGCTCCCCGTGAGGAAGTCGAGGATCTCGGGCATGGCCGATGGGTCTTGCACAAAGAAGAGATGACCTCCCTCAAAGAGTTGCAACGTCGCGTTCGGGATTTGTGTCGCGATTGCGGCGCCGTTCGCGGCCGGGGCGATTCCGTCGTATCGACCAGATGCAACGAGAGTCGGGCAGGTGATCTTGGGGAGTCGGTCAAAGACGTCATGGCGGCTGCGTGCCAGAAGTTGCAATTCCTCGCCCCGACGAACATCCTCGGTCTGCTCAATCGTGAAGCGTTGTCCCAGCAGCGCGGCGAGTGCCCGATCGTCGGCGTGGTTCTCCAACCAGTCCGGAGTAAAGCGGGTGTCGAGGATCTGTGCCGATACCCTGGCGAGCTCGGCCGCGTCCAAGTCGGCCAGCGTCTGCAATGGAAATGATGCGCCACCCGCCCCGCCGGGGGACGTGCAGAGCAAGGCCAACCGATCGATGCGGTCCGGTGTGGTCACCGCCAGCTCCTGGGCGACCATACCTCCGAAGCTGAGACCGACAAGTCGAAATTGCTCCCACTCGAGAAGGTCGGCCAAGGCCAAGGCATCCGCCGCAAGGTCAGCCATGACATAAGGCTCATCAGGGACCGTCGAGCGCCCGAGACCTCGTTGGTCAAATGCCACCACTTCACATTTTTCAGCGAATGGGGTCACGAACGGCGCCGTATTGGCCACGGTCGCGCCGGTCCCGTTCAGGAAAAGGAGCGGAGGACCAGCGCCGATCCGCTCGTAGTGGATTTCTGCCCCATTGAGCCTCGCTAGCGGCATGGCCCATGGTGACGCACTTGACCGAATCCCCCAGACCTCGGACATGATGAGCGACGCGGCCTACGGTGCACGACCGGCGAATCCGATGTCGTATGGCTCAGTCGCCTGAGTGACAGATCACCGCTCGACGAAGGCCGTGAACGGCGGAACGACTCCATGCGCTTCCATAACCGCTGCCATCTCAGCGGGTGGGGAGGCGAGAGTCGCCGTCACGTTCGCCACATCGTCGACGTCTGCGGACACCGCGACCATATTGCTCCCATCGTGCGCGACGTGGTCCACCACATTGGTGCCACCCATGCCAGCGATGGCTCCAGCCCGCTCCGCCTTGCCCTTCAGCCAGTTGTCAACGTCGACGACGCCGTGAGTGATAACTATCCTTGGCATATCTTCCCCCTTGCATTGTGCGCCGTTCCAGTCACGGCACCGAGGGCCCATTTTATTTCATCGACGGCACCATTGCTTGAGAAGCGACCGGGACCGACCTCGGATCGGCTCGCTCAGAGAAGGCGGCCCTATCGTGCCGACGCAGCAGGGGTCCTCCGCCCTGTGTGCTCAGAATTCATGAGGTCGAGACGCTTGCGGTCAGGTCATACACCGTGGTGCCGTCGACCGTCAGCGCCGTGAAATGATTCTCCACCCATGTCGTGATCTGCGATGAGACATCGTTCACACCACCCCGTCCGAACCCACCGCCTCCGCCGCCGGCGATGAAGTAGTGGATCTTGGCGGTGGCCACGTACCTCTCGAACTGGGCCAATGAAGGGGCCGGATCGGTTCCGTTGAATCCGCCGATCGCCATCACCGGATAGTCGCTGGCCAGCTGGTAGCCGGCGGCCGAGTTGGCATTCACCGTGGCCGCCACCCACGAGTAGCGGCTGGCATTCGCCGTGAGGAGCTTGGTCAAGGCCGGGCCTGAAGTGCTCCCGTTCAAGAACCCACCGCCGCCCGGCCCACCCCCACCCGTGCCGATGCCGGCTGCACCTGAGGGAGGCGGGCCAGCGGGGAAGCCCCCTCCGGGGAACCCACCCGACGGAGCACCCGGGCCGGGCCCACCTGGGCCGCCAAAGCCCGGTTGAAAGCCGCCGAAGCCGCCACCTGGCGGCCCGGCGCCGAACCTGCCGCCACCGAATCCGCCCGGACCGCCCGGACCGCCCGGGCCACCGGCGGGTGTCGGGGTGATGGAGGGAATGGCACCCGCATGGGGAGTGGTCGCCGTGGCCACGGTAGAGAGGAGCGGCGCGGCCAGCGCCGCAGAGAAGCCGAATCCGGCCACCAGGCCGAGGGCCAGTCTCGGGGCCTCTCGGAGGCGTGGGAGGGCCAGAATGCCGACCACACCCAAGGCGCCCGCCACCAAGATTGCGACGCGCAAGGAGGGGAACCAATCGGATGTCCGCGCGAGAAGCGTGTACCCCCACGCCATCGTGACTGCGAGCGCCACAGCCAGGGCGGAACGGCCCACCCATGTGTTCCGGCGTTGCCAGAGCGCCATGGTGCCGATGCCGACCAGTCCGGCCAAAGGTGGGGCGAGCGCCACCGTGTAGTACGGGTGGATGATCCCCTGTGCCAGGCTGATGGTGAGCCCGGTGCAGAAGAGGCAGCCGCCCCAAAGGAGGACGGCGGCGCGCTCACGGTCGGTCCGCTTGGCTTTGATGGTGATGACGAGGAGTGCGGTGCCCATGAGCAGGGCGCCTGGCAGCAACCACGACATCGTGTTGGCAAATTGATCGTTGAAGAGACGCAATGGCCCGGTCGAACCCCACATGCTGCCCGCCATCCCGCCGCCGCCCACACTGCCCTTCTCGTTCCCGGTGAGCCGGCCAAAGCCGTTGTACCCGAAGATGAGGTTGAGGATGCTGTTGTCCTGGGAACCGCCCACGTACGGCCGATCGGCGGCGGGAGTCAGGGCCACTGCGGCCACCCACCACCCGGCTGCCACCAGTGCCGACACACCGAAGACGGCCACTTGCCACACCCGCCGCCACCAAGCGGCGGGCGCGGCGAGGAGGTAGACGACGCTCAGGGCGGGCACGATCAAGAAGGCCTGCATCATTTTGGTCAGGAAGCCAAAACCGATCAGGGTGCCAGCCAGCACCAACCACTTGGTCTGGGCGCGCTCGAGGGCTCGCACGGTGGCGTACATGGCACCCATGAGCAGCAAGGTCAACAGGGCGTCGGGATTGTTGAAACGGAACATCATCGCCGCCACCGGGGTCAGGGCCAACACCGCACCGGCCAACAGGGCGGCCGGCGCACTGAACCAGCGGCGGACCGTCACATAGACCAAGCCCACCGTCGCCACTCCCTCGAGGGCTTCGGGCGCCAGAATGCTCCACGAGTTGACGCCGAACATGCGAGCCGAGATCTCCATCACCCATAGCGAGGCGGGTGGCTTGTCCACCGTGATGAAATTCGACGAGTCAGACGAACCGAAGAAGAAGGCCTTCCAACTCTTACTGCCCGCTTGCACGGCGCCCGAGTAGAAGGAATTGGCCCACCCGCTGGCGCCCAGGTCCCACAGGTACAGGACGGCGGTCAGCGAAAGGAGGGTCAGCAGGGCCGGGCGAACCCAGGCCGCATCGGTCTCACGACCCCGGACAAAGCGGGCGATCCGTCCTCTCATTGGAGTGACCGGTTCGTTCACGGGCGCAAACGAACCGGTGGTGTCTGCCAGGTCGGTGTGGACATCGAGGGGAATTGCCGGAGAATTGAGCAGGCCGACGCCGCCACTCTCACGATCGGGGGTGGTGAACATGGTCACGAGGATCCCGCCCGGGCGTGGTCGAGCGATGCGGAAGCGGGTCGGAACACCCAGGCCCGCAGCCCGGCGAAGCGGAGCACGGCCGCGACACCATTGGCCACGGTGACAGCACAGAGCTCAACAAGGAGCGTTGACGGCAGCACGAGGCGTGCCGCCAGGAGGGCCATCGTGGTCAGGCTCAGGCTGATGGTGAAAAGACCGACCGCAATGACGAGGAAGCGTCCTCGACGGGGTTGCCCATTGGAGCCACGCGACAGCTCTTTGTGGACGGTCGTGTTAAAGAGCGTGCACATGGCCAGGGCCAATGCATTTGCACCCAGGATGCCGACCAACGGGCGCCAGGCGACCACGAGGAAGAGGTAGCTCAAGGTGCTGATCACCCCGACGCCGGCGAAGCGCAAGAGCTGGTCGGACGCCACCTGGCCGAGGCCAACACCCGTCAGGGATCGGGTGCGACGGGTGAGTTGACGACACGGGCCGTGCGACATGCGCCAGACCCCGCGCAGGTCGCTGAGTGCGGTGTGCACGATCTGCACCCTGGAGTCGGGGTCGTCCACCCAGTCCACCGGCACTTCACTTATGCGCAGACCGAGGCGCTGGGCTGTGACGAGGAGCTCGGTGTCGAAGAACCACTCCTCGTCCTCGACCAGCGGGAGGAGTTGCCGCGCCGCGTCCAGACGGAGTGCCTTGAATCCGCACTGGGCATCGCTGAACCGCCCGCGCAGCGAGAACTTGAGAAGGAGATTGTACGACCTCGAGATCAGCTCGCGCTTGGGGCCCCGCACCACATGGGCACCGCGGGCCAAGCGGGTGCCGATGGCCACATCGCCATGCCCGGACAGGAGCGGTGCCACCAGGGGTAGGAGGGCGGAGAGCGAGGTAGAGAGGTCAACGTCCATGTAGGCCACCACGGGGGCGGTGCTGGTCGACCAAGCCGACCTGAGGGCGTGCCCCCGCCCCTTGCGGGGCAGATGCAGGGCCGCCACACCGGACATGGAGGCCGCGAGCTCGGTCGCCACCTCAAAGGTCCCGTCCGTGCTGGCGTTGTCGACCACGGTGACCAGGGTGCGGAAGGGGAACGACTCGTCGAGGAAAGCCCGGAGCTGGCGGACGCGCTGGGCCAGGTGCGGCGCCTCGTTGTAGACCGGGATGACGATCTCCACATCGAGCGGCACGCGGCGCCGATCGATGGCGGGAGCCCTCGGAGCCAGGACCGTCATGCCAGGCATGGTGCCGGTCCCGCTTCCGACCACCGTGAGGGTCGGCTGTGGGTTGGATGTGAATGGACGCCACCACGCCAGTCGGCGGGGGTGACCGGGACCTGCGGCACGTCAGGTCGGTTCGCCGGTGGCATCACTCGCCATGGCGATGCTGGGCAGGGACACGGTCACCGTCATGCCGATGCCGGGTGAGGATGCGGCCGCTACCGAGCCCCCGTGGGCAGTGACGATGGCTGAGACGATGGAGAGCCCGAGCCCGCTGCCACCGTGCGTGCGCGCCCGGGCGGCATCGGCCCGGTAGAAGCGCTCGAAGATGCGGGACGCTTCGTCGGCCGGCATGCCGGGGCCGCTGTCGGCCACGACGATCCGGGCCACTCCATCACTCTGGTCGACATGGACGGTGGCCGTGGTGCCCTCGGGTGTGTGTGCTCTCACGTTGCCCAGGAGGTTGTCGACCACTTGGCGCAGGCGGTCGGGATCGCCCCGCACCTCGAGCGGCTCCGTGGCCGTGAAGCGCACCGGCCAGGCCGGGCCCACCGTCGTGGCGGTGTGCACCGCGTCGGCCGCCATGGCGACGATTTCGACCGGGACCATGTCGAGGGGCAGGCCTTCATCGAGCCGGGCCAAGGTGAGGAGGTCGCTCACCAACCGGTCCATGCGCGCCGTCTCCGTTCGAATGCCCGACATCACCCGGGGCATATCGTCGGCGTGTTGCGCCGCGCCGCGCTCGAACAACTCGGCATAGGCGGACACGGCGGCAATCGGTGTGCGCAGTTCGTGGGAGGCATCGGCCACGAACTGGCGCAGGTGACGATCCGACTCTTGGAGGCGGGCCTCGGAAGCCAGCCGCGCTGTGAAGGCCGTCTCGATCCTCTCCAGCATGACGTTGAGGGCCCGGGCCAGCCGACCGACCTCGGTGGCGTCCTCGGCGCCCGGCACACGCTGGTCGAGGTGGCCGGCGGCGATGGAGTCGGCCGTGCGTTCCACATCGGCGAGCGGGCGCAGACCGAGCCGCACCAGCCACCACCCACCGGCCAGGGCCAGGACGAGGGCGCCGGCCGTGACGGCGAGCTCAATGAGGAACAAGGTGTGCAGAGTGTTGGCGGTGTCGCCCAGGGAAAAGGCCTGCACGATCAGATCACCGTTCTGCAACTCCGTGGCCCGCACCCGGAATGAGGGTCCGCCCGGCTTCGTCGGACCGGCCGTGAAGGTGGTCGACTCGGTGCCGTCGGATTGGAGGGTGAATCCGGTGATGTGATTCGGCAGCTGCGGGCTGTAGGCATGCGTGCCCACGTAGGCGGGGCATTGGAGGCCGTCGACCACCGATCCGTTCGTGGTGGCCAGCGCGATGTACCCGATGCCGTAGGTGTTGGGGAAGTTGGCGCCGGCGCCGCCTCCACCCGGTCCCCCGTCTCCGGCCCCGAAGGCCTGGGTGTGCGGCGAGGGGCAGTCCGGTCCCCCGGTGACCGGGTTGGCGGCCAGGTGGGCCGGGTGCTGGGCCAGGCTCTGGTCGACCTGCTTGTAGAGGAACGACTGCAGGGCCGAGTAGGTGGTGAAGTCGGCCACCACGAGTGCGATGACGGCGATCGCCCCCACAGCCAGCAGGAGTCGGAGGCGTAACGACACTCAGGACGATCCGTTCGACTCGGTCTCCCGGAGTGTGTAGCCGACGAGGCGGATGGTCTGGATGAGGGGTGGGCCGAACTTCTCCAACTTCTTGCGCAGGTAGCTCACGTAGGTTTCGACCACATTCCCGTCACCACCGAAGTCGTAGTGCCACACGTGGTCGAGGATCTGGGACTTAGAGAGCACGCGACGGGGATTGAGCAGGAAGTAGCGCAGGAGGTTGAACTCTGTCGCCGTGAGCTGGATCTGGTGCCCGGCCCGGCGCACGTCATGCGCGGTCTCGTCGAGCTCGAGGTCGGCGAAGCGGAGGACACCGTCATCGTCGGGCTCGTGGCCGGTACGGCGGAGGATGGCGTGGACGCGGGCGATCAGTTCGGCCAACGCGAACGGTTTGGTCACGTAGTCGTCGCCACCGACGGTGAGTCCGGCCAGCTTGTCCCCCAGGCTGTCGCGGGCGGTAAGGAAGAGTACCGGGACACGCAACCCGTCAGCGCGGAGGCGCCGGGTCACCTCGAGTCCGTCGAGGTCCGGCAGCATGACATCGAGGACGATGAGATCCGGAGGGGCCTCCTGGGCCAGAGCCAGGGCACGGCGGCCGGTGATGGCCTCGTCCACGGTGAACCCCTCGTAGCGCAGTGACGTCGCTACCGCATCGACGATGGATGGCTCGTCGTCCACCACGAGCACACGTGCTCCGTTCTCGGATTTCACAGGTCCTACCTCCCTGGTCCACAGCGTTCCACCCTGAGTTCTCCACCCAGTGTGGCCCGGCTGTGGGTTACCTGTGAGGAATTATCGCTCAGGCACGCCAGGCGATGAGGGCCCGGCGCAGGAGGTCGAGGGCCGATATGGCCCCGTACTGGCGCACCCGCTCCCGATCGCCGGGCAGTTGGAACCTGCGGGTCTCGGTCGTGTCATCGGGCAGGCAGAGGCCCGCGAAGATGGTGCCCGGCGCCACGCCCTCCTGATCGTCGGGCCCGGCCACCCCGGTGATGCCCAGGCCGACATCGGAGCCGGTGACCCGGCGCACACCCTCGGCCATGGCCGCCGCAGCCGACTCGGTGACCACCGGCCCCCTGCGCACACCCAGGACATCGAACTTCACCTGCTCGTGATAGGCCACGACACCGCCGCGGAACCAGTCCGAGGCCCCGGGCACGTTGACCAGCCGGGAGGCGATGAGACCGCCGGTGAGCGACTCGGCCACGCCCAAGGTGAGGTGGTGCGCCTTGAGCTGCGCCGCCACCGCCACCTCCATCGACTCGTCGTCCACTCCGAAGACGATGTCGCCCAGTTGGGCGGCGATGGCGTCGCGCACTTCGGCCTCTTCGAGGTTGAGGAAAGCGGTGCCTTCGTCGAGGGTGCGGGCACGGGCAGTGATCCGGACCTTGATCCCCTCCATGCCCGAGGCGAGGAAGGCGAGCGTGACGTCACCACTGGCGTCGAGGGCATCGATGCGCCCCTGCAGCGACTCGGCCAACCCGGACTCACTGGCGCCCCAGGTGCGCAGGACCCGGCTGACGATGACGCTCTCCTCCCCGGCCTCGGCCATCCGTGAGCGCAGGTCGGGGAGGATGGCCCGGTCGAACATCTCGGCCATTTCGTAGGGTACGCCGGGCACGGCATAGATCACCTTGTTCCCCAGGGGGCAGATCAACCCGGGTGCGGTGCCGGTGCGTTGCGGAATGACGGAGGCGCCCCGGGGGACGTCGGCCTGGCGGGCGTTGTTGGCGGACATGGTGCGGCCCCGGGACTCGAAGAACCCGGCAATGACATCCACGATGGCCTGGTCGCGCACGAGCTCGACCGCCATGACATCGGCGATCGCCTCCCGGGTGATGTCGTCCTGGGTCGGCCCGAGGCCACCGCACACGATGATGCCGTCACTGCGGGCCAGCGCCGTACGCATGGCCAGGGTGATGCGCTCATGGTTGTCCCCCACCGCCTGATGGAAATGCGACGTCACGCCGGCCGAGGCCAGGCGATCGCCCAGCCAGGCTGAGTTGGTGTCGGCGATCTGGCCGAGCAACAGCTCCGTGCCGACCGCCACGATTTCGATCCTCATTCGGTGGCTTCTCGCAGGGCCCGCCGCCCGTCGAGGAGGTATTGCACTCCGCTGCCGATGGTCAGCGCGGCGGCAATCCACACCACCGTGAGTTGGATCCCATGGTGATGCACCAGCGGGGGTGCGATGCACGTCCCGACGGCCAGGTCCTGGACGAAGGTCTTCACCTTGGCCGAGGTGCGGGCCGGGATCGACACGCCGCGGCGACTGGCCCATGAGCGGTAGAGCTGCATGCTGATCTCGCGGATGGCGATGAGGATGACGGGGAGCCATGGAAGGTGGCCCTCATAGGCCAGGGCGCCGAGGGCGCCGAGGACCACGGCCTTGTCGGCCAGGGGATCGAGGAAGGCGCCCGAGCGGGTGGTGCCGTGACGGCGCGCTATGTACCCGTCCAGCCCGTCGCTGCCCGCCACGATCAGGCCTGCCGCCAGATTGAACCAGGTGGCCCCCCAGACGACGATCATGGCCACGAAGACCGGTGCGGCCAGCAGCCGCGCCAGGGTCAGGGCGTTGGCCGGGGTGGCCAGCGCGGTGGGGCCGAAGGTGAATCTCTTCGTTTGGGCGTCGCTCACCGGCGCGATCCTGCGGTGGCCGGTTCGTGGTCGGTGGCCCGGACGGCGTGGATGTCGGGGCCCTCGGCGGCGGTCACCACCACGTCAATGAGCTCTCCGGCTTGTGTGTCGGCGGGTAGGTACACGATCCCGTCGATCTCGGGTGCCTCATGGACGGACCTCCCACGGCCCGGGGCGTCGACCAGCACCTGGCGTGCCTGGCCGATGAGGAGGTCCCGGCGGGCGGCGGTGATCCCGTCCTGGAGTTCGGTGCACTCGCGCAGTCGTTCCAGGGCCAGTTCGGGGGGGATCTGGTCGGGCAGGTCGGCGGCGTGGGTGCCCACCTCATTGGAGAAGGTGAAGAAGCCGCCCCAGTCCAGCTGGGCTTCGCCGAGGAACTCAAGGAGGCGGTCGTGATCGCGTTCGGTCTCGCCGGGGTAGCCCAGGATGAAAGAGGATCGGAACGTGGCGTGCTGGTCGGCGGCCCGGATGTCGGCCATGCGGCGCAGGAAACGCTCGCCATCGCCCCACCGGCGCATCCGGGCCAACAGGGGGCGGGACACGTGCTGCAGCGAGAGGTCGAAGTAGGGCACACCGGTATGGAGGACAGCCGAGATCAACTCGTCGGTCAGGCCCGAGGGATAGAGGTACAGCAGGCGCGTCCGCGCCACACGTTCCGCGACGGCGCGGGTGAGGTCGGCGATCGGCGAGCGACCGGCCTGGACCCGTTCGCCCGGACTTGAGCGGTCCCGTCCGTAGGAGGCCAGGTCCTGGGCCACCAGCACGATCTCGCGCAGGGCCGGGGCTGGCTGGCCGTCCGGTGCGATAGCACCGGACTCGGCGCCGGAGACGAGGAGATCGACTTCCGCGATGATCTCGTCGGTCGAGCGTGACCGTTGCTTACCCCGGAACGACGGGATGGCGCAGAAGCCGCAGATCCGGTCGCAGCCCTCGGCCACCTTGATGTAGGCCCAGGGCACCGGAGAGGCGGGGCGGGCCAACTCCAGGAGGTCGAAGCCCTGGGCGGGGCGAGGTCCGCGGGTGGCGGTGAGGGCCACCGGGGCGCCTTTGGATGCAGGGGGCGTGTCGGTGAATTCGACACCGAAGCCGGCCACCAGATCCACCTCGGGCATGGCTTGGTGGAGTTCGTCGCCGTAGCGCTCGGCCATGCACCCGGTCACCACCAGCCGGGCACCGTCGCGGCGGGCGTCGGCCAGCTCCAAAATGGTGTCGATCGACTCCTGCCGGGCTGCCTCGATGAAGGCACAGGTGTTGACAACCACCAGGTCGGCGTCCTCCGGAGAATCGGCGGGCTGGTACCCGTCAAGAGTCAGGGTGCCCACCAACTTGTCCGAGTCGACCTTGTTCTTCGGGCAGCCCAACGTCTCCAACCAGAAACGCTCTGCCATCTGGTCATTCTACCGATGAGGGAGCGCCCCGCCGCAGCGGGCGCCGACAGGTTGAAAACCTCCGCAACAGGGCGGGCTCCGACGGAGCTTGTCGCAGCATCCCCTCGACCAGGAGCACAAATCCGGCGACATCGTGGGCCAGAGGCGGCAATTCCCCCGGGAAAGCCGTCGAGGCCGACTTCGGCCCCCAACTCTCGGCACTGGCAATGCACTCCGAATAGGGTTGGACCGAGACCGCGCGCTGCGTTCCGGGAGGGCATCACCCGCAGCCGGGCCAGCTACGGAAAGGTCTCCGGCGCTCGTGCGGACATCGTCTACCCAAGGAGAGCGGAGCATGGACATCATTCGTAACGACGACGGGACGCTGGTCGTCCCGGTGGAGCCCGAACGGCAGCACGGAACCGACGACAGCGCCGTCAGTCCCTCCGGTGGTGGCGACGGAGAGGCGGCCCCGGCCGTGGCCGCACCCACCACCCGGGTACTCCATCCGGGTGAAGGCGGCTACGACGAGGCGCTGGCCGAGTGGGACCTCGAGCAGAATCCCGACCGCGAACCGGTGGTGTCGACCGTCACCGGCCGGCACGAGGCGATGGCCCTGGTGCACGCCGTCGCCATCTCCCCCGATCACGACGTGGCGGCGGCGGTGAAGGGGCTCGGAAATCCTGTCGAGTGCGGCGAGGCTTTGCGCCACGTCCTGGTCGGCGGGGTGCACTCGGTCGAGGACTTCGCCACCGAAGTCGCCGAGGCGGAGGGCGGAGATCCACTCCCCGCTCATGAAGCCACCAAGATCATCGGGCAGGTCTTGGCCGAGTTGGATTGATGGGTCGCGCGCGGCGCGCCGTTTACCCGGTCGCGCCCAGCAGTCCATCGAGGTGGGCAAAGGGCTCGGAGCCTTCGCCGAGAATTTCTGCGACCCAGCCCAAGGCTTCGGCTCCGTCGATCTCGGTGCCCCAGGCGACCATCGCCTCGATGTCCACCCAATCTTTCGGCCGGTTGAAAATGGCCTTACACACGACCAGATGCTCCGGAGCCAAGATGGGGATCTCCATCGGCCCGAATTGGACCAGGCGCTGATGTCGGGCCAACTCATAGTGGAACTCCACAGTGGCGAAGAACACGTCGAGATACGATCCACCCCAATCCAGCCGGGCCTGTCCGTCTCGCTTGATCGTCGCCCCGTCCAGGTCCGAGATGGTGACCCCCAGATGGGTCAATGCCCCGAGCACCGGATCGGCACGGGAGGGTGGCACAGTCAGATTCAGGTCGATGTCGGTGGTCGCGCGCGGATTGCGGTACCAGGCCAGGGCGATGGCACCTCCGAACTGATGGGTGACTCGCATGGACTCCAGTAGCTCGTGTACGACCAGGATCTTCGAGACAAGCCCGCTGAAGTGCCCAAACGAGTCCATCGTTAGACGGCGCTGTTCCCGACTGGTGGTGGGTTAGTCAGCCGGGCCAGAACCGGAAACGCCAGCGGCTCGAACGGTCGAGGGGGTTGGGAGTTGACGATCGCGTCGGCAAACCCCAACAGGTCGATCAGAACCGACCCCGGATCTGCGCGCTCGCCTTCGGGAGGTCGTTCCAATGTCTGCACCATCCGTTGCGACGCTTTCACGAAGCGGCGACGGGAGCTTTCGGGGTCCTCCAACCTGTCAGCCGACACGCGGTTGGGCACCCCGGCCCTCTTTGCCACCACCCGCGCTCCGACTTTGCCGGCTGAGGCGAGGACCGCCGGGATGTCAAAAGGCCGAGTGGCCCGTTTGGCGGACAGCGCCAACACCTTGTCGGTCAGGACGGCGAAGTTGGCCAGGCTGCGGGCTCGAGACCCTTTGGAAGTGTGAACCGATTCACGGATCTCGAACCGTCCAGCGGGTCGGGTTACGACATAGGCCATAACCACTAGGTTACCACTAGGTTTACCCACTAGGTTTCATTCAGAACATTAGGGGGAGCTGGGAGACGAGTTTTCTCGGCGGTCGACCCACTGACCCGCGACTGCCTGACGGTCTCACCCTTCTGTTGAATCCAGATCCGCTCAAGCGGTGTCGAACAACAGCGTGGTGGACACGGTCGGCGTGAGCCGACTTGGATAGGACCAAATTCTGAGTGAGCGGAGAGGGAGGGATTTGAACCCTCGGACCCAGTTACCCAGGTCAATTCATTAGCAGTGAATCCGATTCGGCCGCTCTCGCA
>PNAT01000134.1 GCA_003169675.1 Acidimicrobiaceae bacterium | reverse complement strand
GCTCGTCCATCGTGTTGAACCGCCCGTCGATGGCGATGAACCGCTCGTCGATGGCCCTGAACCCCTGGCGCATTTCGGTGGCCAAGTTCTGAGTGACCACGATGAGCTGTCGGGTCGTGTCCACGAGAGTTGTCACATCGCCGCGGGTCTCCGCCAGCTCACTGCGTAGCTCCGCCACGTCACCACGGGTCTCTGCCAGCTCTCGTTCCATTCGGGTAGAGCGCTCAACCAGGACCTCCACGGATTGGGGTACGGCGAGGAACTCCGCCGAGAGGATCTCGCGGCGTAGTTCAGCGCGGAACCCGCCGTCCAGGCGCAGGGTGTCGAGCAGCCGGTTTCGCTCCACCTCATCCATCAACGTCATCGTACTCCTCTGTGCTTAGACCACTGACAAGGGAGAACGGTCCCAACGAGCGTCTGATGTTCCCTTTTGGGTCGCCAAGGGAATCGGCTCATCCGACCGGGCCGGCCCGGGAGAACGACGCTCTACCGGCGGGCCCTTACGGCGGTGGGGCTGTTGAACACGTCAGGCCCGAAGGGAGCCAGGCCGGCGGTGGCGGCGAAGCCGAGGTGCCCCTGGCCGTCCGCCCCTCCCTTGGTCAGCCCGAGCAGGTCCTCGTAACTGCGCAAGGCCGAATAGTGATTGTAGGAGCCCGTGGTGTCCGTGGTGCCGGGGGTTATGTACTTGGGGTTGAGAAGGAGCATTCCCACCTGGCCTCCTCCCGGCGCGGTATCGCGGCCCAAGCCGGCGTTGCCGGGCGCGTGGGTGTTGGGTCCCGGCTGCTCGTTGCAGCAGGCAGCGGCATAGGCCGGCGTCGACGTGTTCACATCGGCTTCGTCGAAGGTGATAACCACCAGCATGTCGCCGTGCCGATAGGCGGGGGAGCCGAGGATGAGGGGCATCCAGGCCCGGAGGAAAGCGTCGGCCCCCGTGAGGCCACCGGCGTGGCCACCGGTGCTGTCGGGCCCGGCACACGTCCCGTCGTGTCCGTCGTTGCACAGATTCGGCGTGATGAACCCGAACCGAGGAGTGGTCTTCTCACGGCGCAGGTCCTGCGCCAAGTGTCCCGATGATGCCGGTTCGTCGTTCGGACCGAGGGATCCCAGCGGCACGTCATTGGCACTGCATTCGGCTATGTGGTCGATAGCCGAGTGGAACCAGACGAAGGGATTATGGCGGGTCGCGTATTGGTCCGCCGGGTTGGCACGTACCGCGCTATCGCTGACCCCCACGGCCGGGTGGCCGCAGTCGGTGCCCCCGCCGGGGTCGGTGACCCCGCCGTCTCTGGAAGGCGAATTGCCCATGTCCTGTTCGTAGGCCCGCCATGAGGCGACGTGGGTGCGTGGGTTGGGACGGTACGTAGCATCGAGTTGGCTGGCGATGGTCTGGACCCTGCCCGGGTAGACACAGCCCTGGCCGTCCACCTGCCCGGGATTGAGCACGATATTGGCATCGGGAGTGCCCGGGGTGACATTGGCATAGGTGAAGCCGCCGTTCGCGCAATCGGCCTGGGTGGAACCGGTCGGGGCCTGCCCTGAGACCTGGGCGATGTAGTTGTCCAGGCTGAAATGCCCGATGGCGTAGTAATTCTGCAACAAGACGCCCTTCTTGCGAAGAGTGCTGTTGAGGTAGGTGGCAGGTGAGTTGGGTCCGAACGTGGCGGTGAAGCCTTGGTTCTCGAGCTCAATGACGAGGATGTGGTTGATCTTCCCCGGGGGAAGGGCGGCTCTTGTCGAGGTGGTGTGTGATCCGTGGGCGGCAGAGGCCTGTCCGGCGCTGGCGAGCAAGAGCATGGGCATGCACCCGGCCGCAGCCACACACAGACGGCGGCTTGGTGATCGCCAGATCCATTGAAAATGGTTCCGGCTGATCGTGCGCACAGAGAGGAGGATACGTAGATTGCCAGCCCGTTCTGGTGGATCGTGCGTGCCGGCAACCACGCGTGGCACGACATCTGCTGGCGGAGACCGTGGCAGTGGGCATCTTCACGCACCCGGCGGAATTCATCGGGCTGTCACGTCACCGCCAAGATGGCTGGCCCTGCCGTCCGGAGGTCGGGTGCCTCGCTGGAGAAGATTCGATCCATCCTCCCTGGTCACCGCGGATGATTGCCGTAGATTGATGGGAGGATTGGTTCACTCAGAGGGCGAGTCTTCCGCTCTTCCTGGGGCCCCAAATGTGCGTGGATTTCGCCAATGGGAAAGTGAATCCGGCTACATTTGAGGGGCGTTCCTTGTCGTGTCATTGCCCGGGCTCCGAGGCTCACTCAGGTAAGGTCGCCCAAAAGGGGTACGGCGATGGAGAGTGACGAAAAGCTCGCAGATGTGCTGAGCGAGTTTGCTCGCACCATGCTCACGGAGGCCCCGATCCGGGAGGTTCTCGATCATCTGGTGGAGCGCGTCGCCGAGGTGACGCCTGTCACCGCGGCTGCGATCACCCTCATTTCATCTGGTGGCAGTCCCCGCTATGTCGCCGCGTCAAGCGGGGCGGCCATGAAGTTCGAATACCTGCAGAACAGCCTTAGCCAAGGTCCGTGCCTGTTGGCCTGCCAAATTGGTGAGGCAGTCACCGTCCCGGACCTCCGCCACGAAGACCGGTTCCCGAGGATTGCGCACCGACTTCTTGAAGAGGGACTGTCGGCCGCCTTCGCGTTCCCGCTTCGCAGCGGCGACGATCTGCTGGGTGCCCTCGCTCTGTATGGCACCTCCCCGGGTCCGCTGGAACCGTCGACCATGAAGGAAGCCCAGACCTTGGCCGACCTCTGCGCAGCCCACCTGCGCAACACCGCGGTGCGCTCCGACCTTCAGGTCACCTTGGATAAGTCTCGAGAGAGCGCGCTGCATGACCCCCTGACTGGGCTGGCCAACCGAACCCTTCTCTTCGAGGTCCTCGACCAAGCGTTGGCCCGGCACCGTCTGACGGACACCTTGACCTGCATACTCTTTTGTGATCTTGACAAGTTCAAATTGGTGAATGACACACACGGTCATCGAATTGGCGACGAGCTGTTGGTATCCATCGCCGGACGCCTCAAGAGGCTGATGCGGCCCATTGACACATTGGCGCGCCTTGCCGGCGATGAATTCGTCATTCTCTGCGAGGATCTCAACGAGAGAGCGGAAGCAGAAATGATTGCCGCCCGGGTGATCAGCACGCTTGAACAACCAATCAGCCTGTCCATCGGCAACCTCAAGGCGACGGCCAGCATCGGCATTGCATTTGCCGACCGGGCGACCGTTGTTTCAGATGACCTCCTCCAGGATGCTGACGTTGCCATGTACCGGGCCAAACGCGCCGGCGGCGCCTGCTACCAGATCTTCAATCCGGGGGCACGGCGCCTCACCGACAGCATCAGCGACATCGGTATGGGCCTTCGCCATTCCTCCTGAAGGGACGGTTTGCGTTCCAAGAGAGTGCTCTCCTCACTGGACAGTTTTGGGAGGGGATCACCCAAAGGACTTCTCCTCGTGGCCAGCTCGTAGCGTCTAAGGCAGATCTGAGGCCCATCCGTCTCCAACCGGAGCTCACAACCGACGAATTCCGGGCGCGGTACACTGCGGTGCTTTCGAGTTCGCTCACTTCGGGGTGGAGTCCCTGGGGAGCGAACGGAATGGTGCCAAATGGTTGCGGGCTCCAGACCAGAAAGTTGTCGTAACGGGCTGTGGCGCAGCTTGGTTAGCGCGCTTGACTGGGGGTCAAGAGGTCCCGGGTTCAAATCCCGGCAGCCCGACTAAGAGGCGGGAATCTGTGCGCCGGACAGATTGCCGGAGGGCGATGGGGACGCATTCATCGAGAAGGGCGAAGCTTGCAAGCATGATCGATCACGGATACGAGGGGAAGCTCGAGTCGAACGAATTCGATCTTACGATCATCATTCCCGTGTTCAATGAAGTGCGGAGGATCGCGGATGGTCTGGAGGTGCTCAAGGCTTCGATTGAACGCGGCGAACTCGGGGGAATCTCGATCGAAGTATTCGTGGTTGACGATGGGAGCACCGACGATACCGCCGACAAGGCGACGAAATTGGTCGCCTCACTCCCGCACTCAGCGGTAATCCGACTCCCGAAGAATCGAGGGAAGGGAGCAGCTATTCGAGCGGGCATCAATCAAGCGCGGGGAAAAGTCGTCGCCTTCATGGATGTCGACATGGCAGTCCACCCCTCACAGTTGGTGACGCTCCTCGACGCGCTTGGTGAATCAGACGTGGCGATTGGCTCAAGATCGCTTCCAGGGTCTGCCACACGAGGTGACACGTTCCACCGAGTTGTGATGGGTCGGACATTTACCAGAATCGTCAAGCTACTCATCGATCTCCCGTATCGCGACACTCAGTGCGGATTCAAGACGTTTCGCATCTCTGCGGCACGGATCCTCTTCCACGACACAGGAATCGATCGATTCGCCTTTGACGTCGACGTCCTTGCTAGGGCGCATCGGATGGGTCTGAGGGTGACGGAGATACCCGTGGTGTGGGTTCAGGTTCGGGGCAGTCGCATCCGGCCGGTAGCCGATCCGATCTCAATGATGGCAGACCTATTTCGGATCAGGCGCAGGCGACATGATCGCCCGAACGTTGATCCGTTTTTTTCCGGAAGGACCCGCGAGTCCAATTCGGCTCCGGATCAGGCCCGTTCGATGTCAACTCAAAGCGGTCGAATGGTTGAGTAGGAATGCTCGACTGGTCTCTCTTTGATTTCGATCCTTGAGAACCGGGGGGTACCTATGTGCCCGTTGGGATCACATCACAACCAGTCTTTTGGCCATCGGCGTGCCCATGGAGAAGCACTCTGGACATATCACGATCATCCGGATGTCAATATTCCAGCTGCTTGGATATGCGACAGGAGACGTGAAAAGAGGACGGCTGAACATTGCCAGCGAGCGTGCGCCGGAGCGCCCGGGGCGAATTCCGAGCGGAACTATCGTGGTTCACGTTCGAACCCGTGCCATCGATTAGATTTTGCCCAGTCTGCAAATTCTAGGCTGCGGGTAAATGTGGAAGCAGCTCAAAGGCCAGGTGACTGCGGCGGAGTATCTGGGCGGGCAGAGTGGTCAAAACCGCATTTGTCTTGACCGGGGGAGTCAATCCCCAGATCCTCCAGGCGAGGAACTTGGGAACGTGTCAATCAACCCATGAAAAGCCCCTCGACAACCGATAGCGTTTCTGAAACGGCGGTGAACTCACCCCGTCGAGGCGGTGCCCATCGTTCAAGAAACGATTCGTTCGTCAGGAGGCTCCGACGTCGTGCGCCGGAGGCATTGACCACCGTGGGTCTGATGGCCGTTGCCTTCGTGCAACGTCCCGGTCGGATCATTCGAGACACCAAGCTCGACCTCAGTGTCGATCCGGGTCGGTTTCTATCCAAAGCAATGCATCTTTGGGATCCGAATATCGGTTTTGGCTCAATTCCGAATCAAGCTTACGGCTACTTCTTTCCCATGGGTCCGTTTTACTGGCTTGGCTCGGCGTTGCATGTTCCGGTGTGGATTGTTCAGCGAGCGTGGTTGGGAGTGCTTCTCAGCGTTGCCTTTTGGGGTCTGGTGTCGTTGGCCGATGTACTCCAAATCGGCGGACGATGGTCTCGAGTGGCAGGGGGTATCGCCTTTGGGCTATCGCCGCTCATTCTGGCTCAATCCCACGACACCGCGTATGTCATGCCAGCCGTTCTACTGCCATGGGTCATGGTCCCGCTGATCAAGGTGGAGCAAGGAAGATCGTCGCCAGGAGCAGGTGCAGCTCAATCCGGGATGGCCGTCCTGTTCATGGGCGGCGTGAACGCGACGGCAACGGCAGCAGTTCTCCTCTTGCCAATACTTTGGTTTGTCACGCGACGACCGGTGTGGCAGCAGACGAAGCTCTTTCTTCTGTGGATCGTCGCGGTCGTGATGTCCACCGCCTGGTTCATCCTACCCTTGCTGTTCCAGGCCAAGTACTGGTTCAATGCCGTTCCCTATACGGAATCGTCACACGCAACGACAGCGGTGTCGAGCGTTGCCGAAACTCTCCGCGGTGCAGGCATATGGACCTCATTCAGCCTCGGCCCAACTTGGTCAACGGCAGGCCATTTGATTGAGTCCAATCCCTCCGTGATCGTATCCACCTCTTTGGTCGCAGGTGCTGGGCTGTATGGACTCGCCAGTCGCGACATGCCGTACCGTAAATTCCTCGCGTCAGTTGTACTGATCGGGAGTGTCTTGGTGAGTTCTGGATACGTAGGTCATTTGGGCGGACCTTTGGCATCCAATGTCCGAAGCGTTCTTGACGGTAAGGCGTCTGCGTTTCGCAATGTTGCCAAGTTTCAACCGCTGATCACTCTGCCTCTGATATTGGGTTTCGTACATGGCCTAGAGCGATTGTTCGCATTCCGACGCACGTCCGAGTGGCGAGGCCGCAACACTTTCTCTGCTGGATGCATGGTCGCCTTGGTTGCAGTACTTGCGCTGTCTTTTACCCCAGCGATCACTGGTCAGATATATCCGGAAGGGTCCTTTGTGGGCATCCCTACGTACTGGCATCAGGCCATCGCGTGGCTCAATGCAAAAGGTGGGATGTCAAATACGCTGGTCGTACCAGGAAGCGATTTCGCCGACCTGAACTGGGGCAACACAATCGACCAGCCCATTCAACCACTGGCAACAGTGCCTTGGGCAAACCGCGCGGTCACGCCGCTGGGCTCCATCGGGAATACGCAATTCTTGGATACCATTGACCAGCTGTTGGCCAGCGGTCAGGCCCAGCCCGGGTTCTCAGACTATCTAGCCCGGGCCGGGGTCAGGTATTTGCTCGTAGAGAATGACCTCAATCCGAACGACACCAATGGTCCCCCGGCGGTGGCGCTCCGTCTGGTGTTGGGCGCCGAACCTGGTCTCAATCGGGTGGCCGCCTTCGGCCCCATTGTTCGCCATCCCGATTCCGGCCCCGGAACGGTGAGCGCCTACGACCCTAACGGAGTGACACACAGGATCACCTCATTGGAGATCTATCGAGTTCTCCCGACGAGCTCGGGAGATGCACTGGTCACCACATATCCATTGTCCACCGGCATAACTCTGTCCGGGGGACCACAAGGCGTGCTCAAGTTGGCAGACTTCGGTCAACTTACCCACCAGGCGGTGACTCTTACCGATGATCCATTGGGACCCAAGTTCGGCGAGACGAAATGGGTGGTCACCGATACTCAGCAGCTCCGTGCTACGCAATTTTCAAGCCTCTACGAAAACTTCTCTTATCTTCTCTCCCCGGGAGAGTCAGTACCGGGAATGTCCGGACCACCGAAGCAGTGGATCGTTGTGCCGGGAGTCCAGCATGAGACTGTGAGCAAACTCATTGGCGCCCTCTCGGTGTCAGCGTCGTCATACGGGCCCCTCTTCACGAGCGTTCCCGGGAATCAACCGCTCTCTGCCTTTTTGAACGATTCCGGTGGCGCAATGTGGGAAGCAAGTCCCGACGACCGGCGTCCATGGATTGAAATTCGATTCAACCAACCCGTGGCGCTTCGCGATGTCACCATTGCAACTGCCAAGCCCAGTCCATTCCAGACACAGATAACGAGAGTGCAGATTGCAACCGACAGGGGACGGGTCACTTCCATTCTGCGTCCTTCTGGTAGTTCGCAGTTGTTCCCCACTCCCGAAGGAGACACCCGATTCTTGCGGGTGACGCTCGTCGGCATACGCGAACCCAAGGGGTCAATCTTTTCGGGTCCGGCGATTGACCACATTGGCATCCCCGACATCACGGTCTCACAAAGCTGGGTAGTCCCAGATGACGGGGCATCCAGCTCAAACCTCCCGCCCGACTACTTTTTCAACTCACCAACACCGAACCAATTTGCCTATTTCTCTGGTCCCGACGACCAGGCCACGCTATCAAGAACATTCAGTGTTCCCCGGAGCAGCACGTTCCTAGTTGGTGGTCAGGTCACGCCAATACGTTCTCCATCAATCAATTCCCACGACTTTCCTCCGGCTGGCCAACGACCAGTAGATGCGGCATTCCTGAGCTTTCCCTACATCCTTCCCTGTGGTTCTGGCCCGACATTGACATTGGACGGTCGGCAATATGCCACGGCGGTATACGGCACCATTGGTGATCTCTACGCCCTCACCCCCATGACCATGGATCTGTGTACGCCTGAGGGAGCCTGGGCCCTGTCTCCTGGAATGCACAGCGTCACCGCCGGCGACGCCCAAAGCACCTTGAAGGTGACGAGCCTGCTGCTCTTTGGATCAGGAGCGCAACAATCTCATGCACCTCGCTCGATTGGCGTGAGGAGCTGGGGTAGCCAAGCTCGTACGCTGACTGCCTCCGCGGGGCCGGCCGCCATATTGAATGTCCGCCAGAATTTCAGCTCCGGCTGGTTGGCTACCGTCAACGGACACCAACTTCACCCCGTACGAATCGATGGGTGGCAGCAGGGTTGGATACTCCCGGCGTCCACTACTCCCCAAGTCGTCGTCATGCGTTTTGGCGCGGACCACACTTTCCGGATATCCATTGCCTTGGGTGGAGCCTTGGCGCTCACCCTGGCCGCATGGTCTTTCTGGCCAGCTCGGCGCCCCCGGAAGCGTTTTATAGGCGTCAACGCTGTCGTCATCAACGCCGATGTTGCGGGGGATTCTGGTTACACCGATGTGGATGATGTGCTTTCCACGCACCTCAATGTAAAGACGGGGGTGGCGTGCCTGTTGCTCACTGTTGGGCTCTTCTTGATTGCTGGACCAGTGTCTGTCGTTGTCGTGAGCTTGATGGTCGTGAGATGGATTGTTCCCAAATGTCCTTGGCTCCTTCCATCGGTTGCCCTCATCGCATCAGTGATGGCTGGAATATCCATTGCTCTCAATCCCACGTATTTGGCCGGGCCATGGGTCGGGAACGGGAGCTATACCGCTCAGGCGTTGGGTGGAATCGCTCTGGCCGCCCTCGGTGTAAATGTGATCGGGCACACAAGGCGAGAACGAGAAAGTTAAGAAGATGCGCATCGTTGTGATGAGTTGGCGGGATCTCGCCCATCCGCAAGCTGGCGGAAGTGAAATTCTGGTCGATCGCCTCCTGACCGGCCTTCAGGGTCGAGGCCATGAGGTGGCCCTCGTGTGTGGAGGTCCAATCGGCGATCATCCATATCCGGTGCACGAGGCAGGTGGGACCTATTCGCAGTACTTGATGGCACCTCTAACTTGCTCGACTCGCTTTAGGAAATATGACGTCCTCATTGATGTCGAGAACGGTCTCCCATACTTCTCACCTTTATGGCGCCGGCGGCCGTCGATTTGCCTTGTACATCACATACACAGCGATCAGTGGAAGGCAAGATTCCCGTTTCCACTCGCTACGGTAGCTCGAGCAACAGAGCGCACGCTGATGCCGCTCATCTACAGGAAGCGACTCTTTGTGGCCGTTTCACCTTCGACCGCTGATGCAATAGAGGCAATCGGAGTCGATAGAGGGCATATTCGAGTAGTTGAGAACGGTGTAGATCAGTCGGACGAACCAATCCCCCCCAAATCCATTGCCCCGTTGTTTGTTGCTTTGTCCCGGCTCGTCCCTCACAAGAGAGTTGATCTGCTTCTCGAGGCATGGAGGATTGTTCAGCCTGAAACTGGTGGTCGCTTTGTCATCATCGGGGACGGTCCGCAACTGACTAATCTTCGCCGACAGGCGACAGGATTGCCCGAGGTGGAACTGCTGGGCCACATCAATGAGGACGACAAGCGACGCTACCTCGCTGAAGCCTGGTTCCTAGTGCATGGCTCGCATCATGAAGGATGGGGATTGGCCATATTGGAAGCGGGTGCCGTGGGCACTCCGACCCTCGCCGTTGATGCCCCGGGGGTGCGAGATGCGGTGATAGACGGCGAAACCGGAGTGCTGGTCAAGGGACCAGATTCATTGCTTCATTCCGCTCTGGCGGCTAGCTGGATCGGCTTGGCAGAACGTTCTGAGTTACGAGATACGTTGGGAAGGAAGGCACGCAAGCGAGCCGGCGAATTCGGGTGGGAAAGGATGGTTGATTCTTGGCTGGCAGTGACCTCTGAAGTGGTGACGTCGATTGAACGGACAACAATTCGCCACGAGGGGGGCGCCAGAATCCGCCGTTCCTCTTCTGTCGATGCTGCTTCAGCCGGCAAAAGGGGTACCGCCCTGTGGCGACGGTCTTCGTCGGCAACCGATCCCGAGAAGCGAAGTTGAACGAGTAATTCATGCCTCTTACTTCGCAACTTGTAAGTTGGATGCCACCGCGCCTATTCGTCCCTTTCATGGCACTTCAATACCGTTTCTTTGAACCGGAATTGGGAAGGATCGACGAATTCGTTCCGGACGATCGAGATGCGGTCGACGTCGGTGTGTGGTGGGGACCCTGGTCGTGGTGGCTGGCCAGACGAGTTCCGCGGGTCCACTCCTTCGAGCCCAATCCATATCTCATCGACGGCCTTAGGAGGGCGCTACCTTCAAATGTGCTTCTCCACCAGGTTGCATTGGGTGATCGGCAACGGGAGTCGGAATTATGGATACCGGTTGGGGGGCAGGGGGCCGAAGGGCGTGCCACGATTGAGCCATCTCGGCGGACCGAGTCGGGTGGAACACTGCACCCCGTAGAGATCAATCGACTCGATGAGTTCGATCTGGGAGACGTCGGATTCGTGAAGATCGACGTAGAGGGTCACGAGCTCGCCGTACTACATGGAGCAACCGAGCTCTTGGCGCTGCAACGACCGACCCTCATGATTGAAATTGAAGAGCGGACTGACGATGATCGGCAACTCGATCAAATCCTGGAATTTCTCGCCGCGTATTCGTATCGCGGCAGTTTCCTGCACCATCGCTGCTGGCATCCAATGGCAGAGTTTGATCGTCAACATGCAAAGGAATTGAACGCAAAGGTGTCCCAACACGGGTACGCAACCAACTTTGTCCTTTATTCTCGACGCCACATCCACAATTTTCTCTTTACGCCGCAATGATCATTCTCGGCGAACTTGATCACCGAGTCGTCCTCCATCAAGGCAGAAGCTCTGTTTCATACTGGTGTGGGTCGTGAGGACAGCAGCTGTCGCGGCCCCGAATTACTGTGATCGGATGACAGGCTCGCCCAGCGACTCACGTGTTGATGGTAATTCGCATGGTGATGGTATGCCTGTTGGGCATACGTCACTCACTCATTAGTCACAGGAGATCCGATCACCCATGGAGACAAAGAGAATACTCTCCCGGATCTTCTCGCATCCTCGGGTCTATGAAGTACAACGAAGACTATTGGGCGCCGATCGATTGAATGCACGGCTGACCCCATTGACTGCACGTATCGCAAAGGGAAATCCAGCTGGAATCATTGTAGATGTTGGTGGCGGTGCAGGACTGAGTCGATCGCTTTGGCCGGAAGGATGGTCGTATTTCAGCATCGATCCAGATGCACGAGCCGTGAACTTCCGTGAAGCAGGAGTTAAGGCTGAGCGTGCTGTTGGAGATGCCTCAGATTTACCTTTCCCCGATGGCTTCGCAGATGCAGTTCTCATGAAAGAGGTGTCCCACCATCTGGATGACGAGACTTGGATGAGAACCCTCTCCGAGGTGAGACGAATACTCAAATCAGACGGCTACTTCGTCTTCCTCGACGGAGTCCTCACTCCACGGAGGTGGCTCTCACTCGTGTTTTGGCGCTTCGACGTTGGTAGGTATCCGCGGGCTGCGAATGATCTGGAAAGTGCTATTTCGTCACGATTCGAAATGGTGTCGGTGGAGAGATTCGCCGCGATTCATCGATGCATCCTGATGTTGTCAAGAAAAGGGAATGCCTCAACTCAATGAGATGTCCTTCAACCAGTTGAGGTTCCTCCACGGTCTGTGACGAGCCAAGAGCACCCACTGGACATTCCAGAAGAGGGTCCGGGCGTGTTCCGGTACCGGGGAGTAGCGACCTGTGCGCGTTGAATTCGATCCAACACCACACCGCCATTAGGGCGAACGCGCCCACCGTCAGGGAGCCTCCGAATGCGTCGTAATTTCTACCCTGGCTGTGCCACCAGTAGGGGGCCAATATTGAAATACCCAGCAACGTCAAGAGCATCACCTTGACTGGGGCGGCCAATTTCCGACCCTGAGCATTGAAGATGACCGCAGGTATGAGGGCAATCCACACCCAGTGATGCGTCCACGAGATCGGACTGATGAGAAGTCCGACGAAGGAAATCGACAGCAAGGCGAGCACTCGATCTTTTGAAGCCAATCGCCGATGAGCAATGTAGGCGCCCATGCAGATGGTCACGGCGGACGCCACTAGCCAAACTATCGACCGACCCTCAAGTGGAAAGGGCCAACGGTGAACCAGCCCAAACAAAGATTGATTGCCTACCGATGTCACGTTGCCCACTCGACGAGCAGAAAACATCACCTTGAACCACGAGCCCTGAAGAGTCGATGGCCAAAGAAGTAACATCAGACCAGATGCGCCAATCAAAGAAGTAACGCCTCGACCTAGCGTCTTCCAATCGCGCTCGAGCAGTGGCAACAACAGAAAGACAAGGGGCGTCAGCTTGATCGCGGCTGCCAATCCGATGAGCCAGCCTCGGTGACGTTTGGGCACAACGAGAGCATCTACAACGACAATGGCCATAAGAAGCACGTTGATTTGCCCGTAATCCAGAGTGCTTCTGACCGGTTCCACGGCCAGTGCAGCCAGAGACGCCCATCCGATCGATTGAACGACAAGGCTCCTACTCCGGGGCTGCCCACCAAGAACAGACACCACATAGCAGGCAGCCGTCAACGCTCCGATACTGGTCAGCCACAGGATGGCCAATGTGGCCGGGAGCGGCATAACGGCGAGGGGTGCCAGTCCAAGCAAGGCAAACGGGGGATAGGTGAAGGGCAATTGATAGCTGGTGAAGTTCTGGAGGTACGGATCCCGTCCCTGCATCCAGTCGTCTATCCCGGCTCGATAAACCTGGAGGTCCAGACCATCCCGATGACCCCATCCGAGGAAATATGCCAAGGCAGCGCACACGACCAAGGCCGTGAGAACGAGGATGAGGGTCGGCGGCGCTGATGCACGGTTGTGCGTCGTGATGGAAACGCTCATGCCGAAAGATGTTGCCATTGCGGTGTCACGGGTACGTGAAGGGTCAATGCTTTTCGGCGCGACACGTATGGCAGCACATCAGAAGAAATCGGCAGAGGGTTGAAGGACGCCTCCCGTTCGGCGCCGGAGCACGGTCCGGATCGGCGACACCTGCTTCCCCGGGTCCGCCCCGGGCATTCATTGCGGCCGTTTGATCTCACCCATGACGCGGTCGCCTCCGAAGGGTCGAATATCGATCCGCCCTCGGAGACCACAGCATCAAAGAGCTACTTGGTGCGAGCCTTGATGGCCGGGATGGCAGATGGCGCTGCGGCAACAATGCACGCAATGAGTCCGAGCCACGCACCGATACCCCAAGAAATGCTGACGACCCCACCACCGCTGGGCTTGAAAAGGAACGCAAGGATGGTGAGGACAGCGTTCGCTCCGGTGCCAATAAGGAGGAGTTGCTGTTTCGGCATGGGGAGTTTGATCGGCAACTCGTCATACCCGGCACTGCCGACGAGATAGGCGAGGATCCCAAGGCAAATGAGTAGGACCAAGTACATCCAGAAATGGTAGAAGCCGTTCCTCGAGACGGAATAGATCGAGGCACTAGCCGTGAACCACGAAAGGAAGAGCGAGATGAACAGGACAAACGTGGCCACGCCTGTGATCAGCTCTTCCTTCGACAACTTCTTTATGTCGAACTTGAACCCCGACCTACTGGAACCTGAACTAGTCGAGGACCCGGACCCCGGAGACGATGCGGCGGGCCGGCTGGCCGACTGCTGTTCCGGCGCGTACCACTTGCCGTCCGACGCCTGCCACCATCCTTCGCCCTGAGAAACGTCGCTCATTGTTTCCTCCTGAACTCAATTGCGCCGAGACCTTCTGGCCGCTGCAAAGAGATATTGGCACGTGCCCGGCGGCCATGCATGGACCCTGGCAGCGGGAAGAAATGAACCGGCCAATTGCGGGGATGGAGATTCCCCGGGGACATCGGGCAATGATCCTCAAATTTGTCCTGCTCAATCGCCGTTTTTGGCTTGGACCAGGCCTTAGGCATTGTGGTCCCCACCCGGGGTGGCGGGAGGCGTCGGGACGAAACCGCAAGGATTATTTCGCTCGATCGACGCCGGGAATCCTCCAGGGAGGCCCACCGTTCTCCAATCGCCTCTATCCTCACAAGCACTCACCGATCCCCAGGGAGGGAAAATGGGCATCTTCCAACGAGCACACGACATCGTCCAGGCCAAGACCAACAAGGCACTCGACGCGGCGGAGAAGCCCGACGAGATGCTCGACCTTTCCTACCAAAAGATGCTCGAGCAGATCACCCAGGTGCGCCGGGCCTTGGTCGACATCGCCGGATCCCGAAAGAGCATCGAGCTCCAGGAACAGCAGTTCCAGCACACCATCGACCACCTGCAGGATCAGGCCAAGGTGGCGCTGGGGCAGGGCAGGGAAGACCTGGCCAAGGAGGCCCTCTCCCGCAAGGCAGCGGCCCAGCAACAGATAGACCAGATGGAGCCGCAGCGCACCCAGCTGACCGAAGAGGAAGCCAAGCTGACCCAGACGCTCACCGTGTTGCAGAAGCGCGTCAATGACTTCCGCACCCAAAAGGAGACCCTCAAGGCCCAGTACACCGCCGCCAAGGCCATCAGCTCGGTCGACGAGAGCACGGCCGGAATTTCAAAGTCGTTCAACGACTCCGGCGCGGCACTCCAGCGTGCTCAGGACAAGATCGCCACGATGCAAGCCCGCTCGGGTGCACTCGACGAACTTCTCGAATCCGGTGTCCTCGAAGATGTCGGCGGTGGGGGCGACGACATCCAGAAAGAGCTCGACCAGGTTGGCCACGACGCCGCGGTCGACAAGGAGCTGGCGGCGCTCAAGGCTGAGGTGGGAACTGGCGCTCCTGAGCCTCAGGCCCTGGCAGCTGCACCGGCTCCGGTGGATGCCGCGCCATCCACCTAACGAACCTGAACCGGGTTGGCCGCGATGAACCGGTGAATCACATCAGCCAACTCGTCCCCCTGGTCCTCCTGGAGAAAGTGCCCGGCACCCTCGATGACGACGTGTGACTGATCGGCCGCGCCGGGCACGTGCTCTTGGAAGAAGCGCTCCCAACCCTGGGTGGACGGGTCGCCGTCCGAAAAGGCTGTGAGAAATGGCCGATCGAATGCTTCGAGGGCCTTCAGCGTGCGCTTGTTCTGTCGGGCGCAGGTGCTGGCCTGGGTGAGGCCCATGAGGAGGGGGAGCTGGCGGGGGCCGGCGCAGAAGCTCTCTTCGGGGAAGGGTGCGTTGTAGGCCGCGACGACGTCGTCGGGCAACTCAGTTGTGGTCCCGCCCTGAACAAAGAGTCCCGGTCTAAATTGAACGATCTCCTGGGTGATGCGCTGATAATCGAGCAGAGTCTGTGCGATGGAGACCGAGCCGTCGGGCATGGTGTGACAGGCCCAATTCAGTTGGCCGGCCAATGACGGATCGGCGGTGTGGAGCACCGTATTGGTGGCCACCACCCAGCTGAATCGCTCCGGAGACCTGGCCAGGATCCCGAGCCCGAAGGGGCCACCCCAGTCCTGAGCGACCAGGGTGATGTCGGTAAGCCACAGGGCGTCCAGCAACTCAAGAAGCCAACTGGTGTGGGCCTGGACCGAATGATCCGTCCGGCGAATTGGCTTGTCCGATCTCCCGAAGCCGATGAGGTCGGGGGCGATCACCCGATACCCGTGGCCGACCAGGACGGGGATGACCTTGCGATAGAGGTAGGACCATGTCGGCTGCCCGTGAAGCAGGAGGACGGCTTTGCCGTCGCGGGGTCCCTCGTCGACATGGTGCATCCGCAAGCCGTCGGAAAGAGGGACGAAGTGGGGAGCGAAAGGGAAGCCCGGCAAGTCGGAGAAGAGATCATCCGGAGTGCGGAGGAATCGCATGCCTGCATCCTGCCGGTTGAGAGCCAGGAACGCACCCGCCCAGATGGTCAGCTCGTCAATGTGCTCCCGTGGGGCTGGTCGGGATTCGTGATCCAGGCCCGCGCCTCGGCCAGCTTGGCCACCCCTTCGGGTGTGGATTTCCCCCGAATCCCGTCGAGCAGTCGTTCGTCGAGAGCTTTCAATAGTTCTTCCACGGTTGCCATGACCCAGATGCTCGCGCGGGAAGGGCACCTCGGGGCGCTTGACCAGCCCCCATCCCACCCCCGGGGACTTCGAGGGCTGAAAATGACGCCATGTTGGGCACCTTGACGAAGGATGGCCAGACCCGGGACGCCACATCGGACAACGTGCTGGCGGCGCTGAAGGAAAAGCCTTTCTTCTGGCTCGATCTGGATGACGGTACGGTCGACGGAACGGTGGCTGAACTCCTGGGCATCCTTTTCGGATTCCACCCGCTCGCTGTTCAGTCGGCGGAGCGTTTCTCGCAGCGACCACGTGTCGACGACTACGACAATTTCGTCTACCTCGTCGCGAGAGGGGGGATCCGGAAGGAGAGGGCCAGGCTGAGGTGCATTTCTTCTGGACCGACACCTACGTGGTGACGGTCCGCCGAGGTGACCGTCCGGCTGTGACGCCTGGAGCGCCACCGGGCTTCTGAAACCTCCTCATCACAGATCGTCATCGTGTACCTGATCATCGATCCAAAGTCAGAGCCGGACCGTCAATGGTGAGATGTTGGTTCTTACTGTGTCCCCCAAGGTCCCCCGGAACCTTCAGAGACCGGCGCCGGGTCCGGCAAGAAGGTGGGCCGGGCACTCCCCGGAATGGATCTCGTACTCGCTCCACCAGGCCGTGCACCCTTCGGGGACCGGGAATCCCAATTGCTTGCGATGGTCGACCACCTCGCGTATGTGTGACTTGAGCTCGCGTACCAGGGCCTGGGTGCCGGCAGTGCTGCCGTCGGGGCGAGTCTGGGCCCAGAGACCCTCTTCCAACTTCCACGCGGCCAGGCGGGACTCAACGAGCAGGTGGGTCTCGGCGACCGTGTCGGCCACGATGGCGGCGTCCCCGCCCGCCAGGATGTCGGCTGCGCGCAGCCAGCCATAGTCCTTGTTGATGCGCAGGAGGCCGGGCTCGATCTCGAAGAGCCCGACCACATCGACGACGGGATCAATGGTGGTGAGCGTCGTTCCCGGCGGAAGCTCGACGGACAGGTTCTCCAGTTGGCGGTGGGCCATACCGATCACGCCCATGGCCCGCAGGCCGATCTGCGCTGCCGGGGCGCCGGCATAGTTTCGCTCGTCCCGGGCCAGCGCCAGGGGAATGGCCGCCACGGCGAAGATCCTCGTTGCGCCCAGGAGTACGGCCGGGCGCACGGGGATGATCTGCAGGACCCCGCCATCGACGTAGTCGTCGTCGGCCATCGGATGGGGTGGGAAGACCAGAGGCACGCTGGCCGAGGCCACGGCGCCATCCACCAGTTCCACCGGACCGCCGGCCGCACCCGGAGCCGGGGTGCACGCGTCGTCCTCGACGATGGTCCCGTCCTCGGTCACGTAGCGCAGCACGCCGGCCCGCAGTGCGGTGACCGCCAACCGGAGCTGGAGGCCGGTCCGCTTGATGAGGGACGGGTCAATGGGACGGATCCCACTGGGCCCGCCCTGCTGGAGGGCCTGGGCCAGTGGGTCGAGGTTCAGGGCCGAGTTCCCGCTATGGCGGAGTCTTCGCCGTACCCGGGGTAACCGGAATGCGGCGCCGGCCACCAATCGGAAAACCCGGCGCTGGCGCTGGCGCTGGGATTTGCGATGGGCCCGCTTGGTGACACCGGTGGCGCCGGAGAGGGTGGTGGCATCGCTCAGGGGAAAGGGCGGACGGGTCCCCTCGGTGAGCAGGTAGGCGATGGAACTTCCCAGCGAGGTCCCCTGCAGGGCCCGGAGCCAGGCCTGCTGCCCGAAGACCTGCTCGGTCCGGGTCATGGCCAAGATGACGTCTTCGATCTCTTGGACCCGCTGGACGAACTCGGGAAGGGTGCGGGCCTGGGCCAGCACCGTCGCCGCCAGGGCGCCGGCCGAGGCGGCCGTGATGATGTCCGGGGTGATCCCCTCCACACCCACCAGATACTGCAGGGCTCCCACCTCAAAGGACCCTTTGGCCCCTCCTCCGGCCAGCACGAACGCGGTGGGGCCGGGGTGCAGGGTATCGATCATGGGCCAGATTCTGGCACCGGCGCCGACCCGGGACAATGAGGTTCAGCCGCCGGCTGCCGCGGTGACCACCTCGATCTGGGAGCCGACCAGGACCGGCGTGGAGTGCCATTGCGACCGGGGGATGACGCTTCGGTCCACGGCGACGGCGATCCCCTTGGGATCGGCGCCCACCAGGTATGCCACCACATCGGCCACGGTGCTGCCAGCGGGAACGCTGAGGGTATCCCCATTGACGGACAGCGTGAGATCGTTCATGCCAGGGTCATCGCTTCAACCAGGGGAGTCAAGGGTTGATGGTGCAGCAGTGCCGTGACGGCGCCGGCGGTCAGGGGGGCCAGGAGAAAGCCGTTGCGGTAGTGGCCGGTGGCCACGGCCACCTTCTCCAGCCGCGTCCATCCCACACACGGGGTGTTGTCCGGCGTGGCCGGGCGGAGGCCTGACCGTGCTTCGAGGAGCTCCATTTCGTCCAGACCGGGGAGGATGTCGCGGGCGTCACTGAGGAGCTGATGCACGGCGCCGGCCTGGACCGATGTCTCGCTGCCGCGCTCCTCCATGGTGGCGCCGACCACCACGGATCCATCCTTGCGGGGCACGACGTAGATGGAGCGGCCGCGGACGAGGCCACGCACCGTGCGGGGGAGGAGGGGAGTGCTGCGGCCGTCGATCCCCGCGCCCAGGCGCAGGATATGGCCCTTGACCGGGCGCACCTCGGGTAGTCCGGCGGCTTCCAGGCCCCCGATGAGGGGGAGGGCGGCTCCGGCCGCCAGGAGGACGTGGTCGGCACTGAGGCGGTCGCCGTCCTGCAGGGCCAGCGCCGGACCGGGCTCGATCGCCGACACCACACCTTGGATGAATTCCACCCCGCTGTCCCGGCAGGCCCGGAGAAGTGCGGCCAGGACGGCCCGGTTGTCGACCTGGTGGTCACCGGGCACCTCGATCCCGCCCCGCAGGGCGGGTGTCAGCCCCGGGATGAGTCCCCGGCACTCCGACGGCGAACGCCGATGCGCGGTGAGGCCGAGCGAGTGCTGGTAGGCCAGGAGGTCGTCGAGGACGGCGCGATCAGACGCATCCAGAGCGATCGTGAGGGTGCCGGACTGGTTGAATCCGATATCGAGGCCGGTGGCCTCCTCCAGGGATCGCGCAAAGCCCTTCCATTGACCGGCTGCCTCGAGGAGCAGCGCCGTGAGGCCTGCCTCGCCGAATTGAACTTCCGTCACCGGGGCCAGCATCCCGGCGGCCACCCACGACGCGCCGTCCCGGCCGGGTGCCGGAGCGACCACGCTCACCTGGGTGCCGGACCGAGCCAATTGCCAGGCACAGGAGAGCCCGATGACCCCACCTCCCACGATGTGCACCCGAGGCGGCATGTGATTCAGCCTAGGAGGGCGGTCGTGTATCCTGTACTTTCCACTTCTGGGCCAGCGCCGTCCCGGTTGACGTTCATTTTTCCCTCAATCCGGAAGGACGCCGATGCCGATAGGCCTGTACGACCCGGCCTTCGAACACGATGCCTGTGGCGTGGGGATGGTGGCCGATCTCCATGGCCGGGCCGACCACGACATCGTCGACCGCGGCCTCACCGTCCTGGAGCGTCTGGCCCACCGCGGTGCCTCGGGCGCCGAGGTCGAGACGGGCGATGGTGCCGGGATCCTGGTGCAGATCCCGCACCGATTCCTGCTCGGCGCGGCCGAGACGGCCGGATTCACCCTCCCGGGAGCCGGCGGGTACGCCGTCGGGTTGGTCTTCCTGCCCCGCGACCCTGACGACGCCATCAAGGCCAAAAGCGCGGTTGAGCACATTGCCGGGGAAGAGGGCCTGGCGGTGCTGGGCTGGCGCGTGGTGCCTCTCGAAACCGAGGAGCTCGGGGAGTCAGCCCTCCGGGCCATGCCCGTCATTGAGCAGGTCTTCGTGGCGCCGGCGGGGGAGCTCGAGTCCGGCGACATAATGGCCCTCGAGCGCCAGGCCTTCGTCCTGCGAAAGCGGGCCGAGCATGCGATCGATGGCCTCTACTTCCCCTCCCTTTCAGCCCGGACCATCGTCTACAAGGGGATGCTCACCTCGGTGCAGTTACGCCAGTTCTTCCCCGATCTGCGCGACCCCGCCTTCGAGTCGGGTCTGGCTCTGGTGCACTCGCGCTTCTCGACCAACACCTTTCCCAGCTGGCCGCTGGCCCACCCGTACCGCTACATGGCCCACAACGGCGAGATCAACACATTGGCCGGCAACCGCAACTGGATGCGGGCCCGCGAGGCCCTGTTGGCCACGCCGCTGATTGAGGGTGACCTTTCGCGCCTCTTTCCTGTCTGCACCCCCGGCGCCAGCGACTCGGCCAGCTTCGACGAGGTGCTCGAATTGCTGCACCTCGGAGGTCGCTCGCTGCCCCATGCCGTCCTGATGATGATCCCCGAGGCGTGGGAGAACCACACCACGATGGATGACGAGCGCCGGGCCTTCTACCGCTATCACGCGTCGCTGATGGAGCCGTGGGACGGCCCGGCAGCGGTCTGTTTCACGGACGGGACGGTGGTCGGCGCCGTGCTGGACCGCAACGGGTTGCGCCCGGCCCGCTACTGGGTCACCGACGACGGCCTGGTGGTGCTGGCCAGCGAGGTGGGCGTGCTCGACATCGCGCCCGAGCGGATCGTGCGCAAGGGGCGGCTGCAGCCGGGCCGCATGTTCCTGGTCGACACGGCCAAGGGGCGCCTAGTCGAGGACGAGGAGATCAAGGCCGAGTTGGCGGCGGCGCACCCCTACGGCGAGTGGCTGGCGGCCGACCAGATCCGCCTCGACGAGCTGCCGGACCGGTCGATGCTCACCCCGCAGCACGGCCGGGTGGTGAGCCAACAGCGCCTCTTCGGGTACACCAATGAGGAACTGCGGGTCATCCTGGCCCCCATGGCCCGAACCGGTGGCGAACCGCTGGGCTCCATGGGTTCGGACGCGGCCATTGCCGTCCTGTCGGATCGCTCGCGGCTGCTGTACGACTACTTCACCCAGTTGTTCGCCCAGGTGACGAACCCACCCCTGGACGCCATCCGGGAAGAACTGGTCACCTCGCTCTCGGCCACGGTCGGTCCCGAATGCAACCTGCTTGACGCCGGTCCGGCATCCTGCCGTCAGATCGTGCTCCCCCTCCCGGTCATCGACCGCGACGACCTGGCCAAGCTCATGTACGTCAACGAGCACGGGGAGACCCCGGGCTTCAAGGCGTTCGCCATCGACGGGCTCTTCGAGGTCGGAGAAGCCGGGGTAGCCGGCGCGCCGACGCGGGAGGGAGGCGAGGCGCTAGCCCGGGCCATCGACGAGGTGCGACGCCAGGTCTCGGCGGCGATCGCGGAGGGGGCCAACCTCATCATCCTCTCGGACCGCAACGCCACCTGGACCTGGGCGCCCATTCCATCGCTGCTATTGACGGCGGCCATCCATCACCACCTCGTGCGTGAGAAGACGCGCACCCAGGTCGGACTGGTGATCGAGACCGGTGACGCCCGCGAGGTGCACCATATGGCGCTGCTCATCGGGTACGGCGCCGCTGCCGTCAACCCGTACCTGGCGCTGGAATCCATTGACGACATGATCGCCGAGGGTGTGTTGGAGGGCGTGTCGCCGAGGCAGGCGAGGCGCAATTACATGAAGGCGTCCTGCAAGGGTGTGCTCAAGGTCATGTCGAAGATGGGGATCTCGACGGTGGCCTCCTACACGGGAGCGCAGGTCTTCGAGGCCATCGGCCTGGATCGGGCCTTGATCGACGAGTACTTCACCGGCACGGCCAGCCGCATCGGGGGCGTGGGGCTGTCGGTCCTGGCCGCCGAGGTGGCCACCCGGCACCGCCTGGCCCACGAGGCGCGGCCGACCGAGAGAGCGCACCGGGAACTCGAGGTGGGCGGGGAGTATCAATGGAGGCGCGAGGGCGAGTACCACCTCTTCAATCCCAAGACGGTCTTCAAACTCCAGCACGCCACGCGCTCGAAGCAGTACTCCATCTTCAAGGAGTACACGTCGGCGGTTGACGACCAATCGGTGAAGTTGGCCACGTTGCGCGGGTTGATGCGGTTGAAGCCGGCCGCGGGGGGACCCATACCCGTGGATGAAGTGGAGCCGATCACGTCCATCATGGCCCGCTTCTCGACGGGTGCCATGTCGTACGGCTCCATCTCGGCCGAGGCGCACGAGAACCTGGCCATCGCCATGAACCGGATCGGTGGCCGTTCGAACACCGGTGAGGGGGGCGAGGACGCTTCGCGATTCGTGCCCGACGCCAACGGCGACCTCCGGCGCAGCGCCATCAAGCAGGTGGCCTCGGGCCGCTTCGGGGTGACCAGCGAGTACCTGGTCAACGCCGACGATCTGCAGATCAAGATCTCGCAGGGGGCCAAGCCCGGTGAGGGCGGGCAGCTCCCGGGCAAGAAGGTCTACCCGTGGATCGCCCGCACGAGGTACTCCACGCCGGGTGTGGGGTTGATATCGCCACCACCGCACCACGACATCTACTCCATTGAGGACATCGCCCAGCTCATCCACGACCTCAAGTCGTCGAATCCGGCAGCGCGGGTCCACGTGAAATTGGTGGCCGAGGTCGGTGTGGGTACCGTGGCGGCCGGCGTGGCCAAGGCCCATTCCGACGTGGTGCTGATCTCGGGGCATGACGGGGGCACCGGGGCGGCGCCCCTGACGTCGTTGAAGCACGCCGGCATCCCCTGGGAGATCGGCCTGGCCGAGACCCAGCAAACGCTGATGGCCAATGGGCTGCGGGACCGGATCGTGGTGCAGGTCGACGGCCAGCTCAAAACCGGGCGGGACGTGATCATCGGCGCGCTCCTCGGTGCCGAGGAGTTCGGCTTCGCCACGGCCCCCCTGGTGGTGTCCGGTTGCATCATGATGCGCGTCTGCCACCTGGACACCTGCCCGGTCGGGATCGCTACGCAGACCCCGGCCTTGCGGGCCAAATTCAACGGAAAGCCTGAGTTCGTCGAGACCTTCTTCGAGTACATCGCCGAGGAGGTGCGCGAGCACTTGGCCTCGCTGGGACTGCGGACGCTGGAAGAGGCCATCGGTCGGGTCGACCTGCTCGACGTGGACGGAGCGCTCACCCACTGGAAGGCAGCCGGGCTGGACCTCTCGTCTGTCCTGGCGGTGCCCGAGATGGCCGAGGGGATGCACCGGCATCAGACCCGCACCCAGGATCATGGCTTGGAGAAGGCACTCGACCACCAGTTCTTGAATGTGTGCACCGGCGCGCTGGCCGATGGGACCCCGATCTCACTGGAATTGCCCATCTCCAACGTGGATCGCACAGTGGGCACCCTGCTGGGATCGGAGATCTCCAAGAAGTACGGCGCCGCCGGCCTGCCCGATGACACCATCCGCTTGACGTTCACGGGGTCAGCCGGGCAGAGCTTCGGGGCCTTCGTGCCCCGAGGAATGACCATGCGCCTCTTCGGCGACGCCAACGACTACTTCGGGAAGGGCCTGTCCGGTGGGCGGCTGGTGGCGCGCCCACCCCTGGGTTCGGTCTTCGCGGCCGAGGAGCAGATCATTGCGGGCAACGTCATCCTCTACGGCGCCACGGGTGGCGAGGTCTTCATCCGGGGCCAAGTGGGCGAGCGCTTCTGTGTGCGCAATTCGGGCGCGGTGGCGGTGGTCGAGGGCGTGGGTGATCACGGGTGCGAGTACATGACCGGAGGGCGGGTGGTGGTCCTGGGCCCGACCGGGCGCAACTTCGCCGCCGGCATGTCGGGTGGCATCGCCTACGTGTACGACCCGGCCCGCACCTTCGGGCAGCGGGTGAACATGGAGTTCGTCGATATGGAGCCCCTGGACGCGGAGGACAGCACGTTCGTCCGTACCTTGGTGGAGCGCCACGGGGCGGAGACGGACTCGGTGGTGGCCGCCCGGTTGCTGGCTGGGTGGGAGACCGAGGCCAACGAATTTGTCAAGGTGATGCCCCGGGACTACCGGCGCATCCTCGAAGCCACGGCGCGGGCCGAGGCCGATGGGCGCTCGGTCGACGAAGCCGTGATGGAGGCTGCACATGGGTAAGCCGACCGGCTTCATGGAATTCGACCGCTCCCTGCCGCGCCGGCGTCCCGTCACGGTGCGCCTGCGGGACTGGCGCGAGGTATACGAACCCTTCGGCACCGAGGCGACGCAGCAACAGGGTGCGCGCTGCATGGATTGCGGGATCCCGTTCTGCCATGACGGGTGCCCGCTGGGCAACCTGATCCCCGAATGGAACGACCTGGTGTACCGGGATGATTGGACCGAGGCAATTGAGCGCCTCCATGCCACCAACAACTTTCCCGAGTTCACGGGGCGACTGTGCCCGGCCCCCTGCGAGGCGTCCTGCGTGCTGGGGATCAACAGCGACCCGGTCACCATAGAGAGGATCGAGTACGAAATCGTCGAGCGCGCCTGGAGCGAGGGCTGGGTGAGCCCGCAGGTGGCCACCGTGGCCACCGGTCGGTCCGTGGCGGTGGTCGGCTCGGGCCCGGCGGGCCTGGCGGCGGCGCAGCAGTTGGCCCGGGCCGGGCATGCGGTGACCGTGTTCGAGCGGGCCGAGAAACCAGGCGGGCTGCTGCGGTACGGGATACCGGAATTCAAGATGGAGAAAGCGGTTCTGGACCGACGGCTGGCGCAGCTCGAAGGAGAGGGCGTGACCTTCGTGTGCTCGACGTCGGTGGGGGGGAAGGCCGGGGGCCCGGCACCCGAGCCCGGCGAAGAGCGGGGCATCGGGACGGCATGCGCGCCCGATGTCACCGTGCGGGCGGCCGCCGATGTCCGGGCCGAATTCGACGCTCTCGTCCTGGCCGGTGGGGCCACGCTGCCCCGGGACCTCCCCGTCCCCGGTCGCACGCTCGCGGGCGTGCACCAGGCGCTGGAGTACCTCAAGCCGTCGAACCTGGTCCAGGAGGGACTGCTGGATGTGTCGCCCATCACTGCGCAGGGCAAGCACGTCATCATCATTGGAGGCGGGGACACCGGAGCGGACTGCCTCGGCACGGTGCATCGCCAGGGAGCGGCGTCGGTGCACCAACTCGAGATCATGCCGGAGCCTCCGGTCCAGCGAGCAGATGAGAACCCGTGGCCCCAGTGGCCGTTGATCATGCGGACCTCCTTGGCCCACGAGGAGGGTGGGCAACGGTTGTTCTCCGTGACCACGACGGAGTTCGTCGACGACGGCACCGGTACCGTGGCGGCCCTGCGGGGACACCAGGTCGAGCTGCGCTCCGAAGGCGGCCGCCCGACCTTCGAGATGGTGCCCGGGAGCGAATTCGAGTTGCCGTGCGAGCTGGTGCTCCTGGCCATGGGGTTCCTGGGGACGGAGCGCCGCGGTGTGGTCGATGAGCTGGGGGTGGAGGTCGACGGGCGAGGTGCTGTCTCCGCCGACACCGGATGGGCCACCAACGTCGAGGGGGTCTTCGTCTGCGGCGACCAGACCCGGGGTCAGAGCCTCATCGTCTGGGCCATCGCGGAAGGCCGCTCAGCGGCGGCGGCGGTCGATCGCTGGCTCATGGGCACCACCGACCTGCCGGCGCCGATCGTGCCCGGTCAGCTCGCCCTGCGCTGAGGACGCGCCAGGGCTGCCGTTCACATCTGGTCCAGTAATTCCTGCGTCCCGGCCAGGGATGATCGGATGATCCGCTTCGCCACCTCCAACAACTCAAAGAGCATGGGGTCTCCCACCGAGTAGTAGACGTTGGAGCCGACCTTCCTCGCTTGAACCAGATTGGCTCGGCGCATCACCCCCAGTTGTTGCGACAGGTGCGACGCCTCGATGCCCACCTCGTGGATGAGCTCACTGACCGGACGTTCGCCGTCCCGAAGGATCTCGAGGATGCGTATGCGGGCGGGATGGCCAAGGATCTTGAAGAATTCGGCTTTCACTTGATAGATGGGGGTGGTCATGGCGCCCTCTCTGGCCGTGTTCGTCGTGTGATCATTGCGAGCGGGCCGCAGGTGTCGATCGGCATCAGAGGTCATTCCCGGCATAGGAGAGATTGAAGCTCTTATTGGCCAGCGGGAAGTCTGGGACGATGGTGTCGGCCAGCGACACCGGGAGTGCGGGCCAGTTGTGGAAGGAAGGGTCGACCACCTTGACCCGGGACAGCCGTCCCTGATCATTGAGCTCCACCCGGTGGACGGCCACACCGCGCCATGCTTCGGCCATTCCAACTCCGCTGGCCGGCCGCCCCGCCTTTCCCTGTCCGGCGGGCGCCACCGCGTCGAGTGCTTCGGCCTGTTGGACGAACTCTCCCAGTAGGGAGAGGGACGCTCGGACCTCGTCCACCCGGACCTCGAAGCGCGCTCTGACGTCGCCTTGGATGCGCAGGGCCGGTGAGAAAGAGGTTGGCAGCGTTACGCCGGGGTGGGCCCAGCGGGCGTCGAACTCGAGACCCGAAGCCCGACCAGGGACCCCCACCACGCCGAGGTCGCGGGCCTGGGCTTGACTGAGTGTGGCCGTACCGGTGAAACGCTCCATGACCAGGGCACTCGATGTGATCAACCCGATCATCTCCTCGAATCGCAGGCTGATCTCAGCCAGTTCACCGAGCGAGGGCACACCCCGCACCCGAGCCCCGCCCGGGACCACGCCGCCGCGCAAGAGCCTGTGGCCAGTCACCCGGGCGTTGAGTTGGAGAAGGTGCTCGCGCAGGGTGAGCGCCCAGGCCTGGGCCACCCCGAACCCAACGTCATTGCACAGGGCTCCGATGTCAGCCACGTGGTTGTAGAGACGCTCAAGCTCAAGGAGGATGCCGCGCAGCACCATCGCTCCGGCGGGAATCTCGGATGACCACGCGTCTTCGACCGCCTGGCAGTAGGCCAGGGCGTGGCCGACGGCCGTATCGCCCGAGATCCGCTCGGCGAGCTCCAGGCCCGCGTCGGGATCCTTCCCCTCAAAGAGGCGCTCGATGCCCTTGTGCACGAACCACAGGCGTGCCTTCATGCGCAATATCGTTTCGCCCATCACCCAGAAGCGGAAGTGGCCCGGCTCAATCAGGCCGGCGTGCACCGGCCCGACGGGGATCTCGTAGACCCCGGTTCCTTCCACGGGCACGAAGGGATAAGCCCCGGCGTCCTTCACCATGGGCGGCGGGGTCCCGGACTGGCGACGCAGGGGAAACCAGCCTTCGGGCCAGTGCTGGTGGAGGACGAGGCGCCGGGGCTGAGGGTGGCCCACGGGTTCGATGCCGAAGAGGTCTTGGATCTCTCGTTCGAAACGGCTGGCCGGGAAGGAGATGCCCGAGAGGGTCGGCATCGTCGGCTGGGCGGGATCAATGGCCAGATGCAGCTCGACCCGGGTATCGGGCGGACCAGAGGTGAACAGGTAGACGACCCGAAACCCATCCCCGTCGTCATGGCCGGACACGAGAGCCAGCCGCATGCCTTGGTCCAGGAGCGCTCCGGCCGCCTCGACCAGTTCGGTTCCCGGCACCACGCGGGCCCGGCGGCACCGGCCATTCGGCTCAAGCTCCGTACCTCGAATCAATCCACCGGTCACGAGGCCACCACCCGAGCGGCCGCGTCGAGGAGTCGGGAGAGTGGCCAGGCGAATACCCCGATGGCGCCGCAGATGGCCAGGCCGCCGATCAGCGGCGCGGTGGCCCAGCGAGGTGGCGAGGGTTCATCACCCGCCACCTCGGGCGGTCCGAGCAGCATGTGCCGGGCATGGCCCACCACGGCGATGAAGATGACCGCCATCGCCACCATGGCGGCGACAGCGGCCCACCCCAGTCCCACTGCGAATTCAGCTCGGATCATCACGAGTTCACTGGTGAAGAGACTGAATGGCGGCAGGCCCAACAGGGCCACCAGTCCCACGCCGAACAAGCCGCCCAGGGCGGGACGGCGAGCCAGGAGGGCCCGAACACCGTCTATTTCGGTGGTGCCTTCGACGGCCATGATTTCGCCCGATGTCAGGAAGAGCACGCTCTTGGCCAGTCCATGACCGAGGATGTGCAGGAGAACGGCGGCGATGGCCAGTCTGATGCCGGCGGCCGCACCGAGAGCGATGAGCCCCATGTGCTCAATGCTGTGGTAAGCGAGCATTCGCTTGTAGTCGCGTTGCGTGATCAACAGCGAAGCCGCCACCGCCAAGGAGAGAAGGGCCACGATGACGAGCACCGTACGGGCGAAGCCGGGCCCCACCGTCACGTCGATCACCGCCTTGAAGCGCAAGATGGCGTAGAAGGCGACGGTGAGAAGAACCCCCGACATGAGGGCCGACACCGGGGCGGGCGCCTGGCTGTGGGCGTCGGGGAGCCAGCTGTGCATCGGTGCCAGCCCAACCTTGGTGCCGTAGCCGAGGACCAGAAGGGCGAACGCAAGGCGCATCAACGACGGGTCGAAGCGGCGCGCGTGGGCCACCAGCGACGTCCAGTCGAGCGCATGGGCGGAGTGGCCCCCGGCGTGCAGCGCCGCCAGGTAGACGAGGACGGTGCCCAGGAAGGCCAGGGCAATACCGACCGAGCAGATCACGATGTACTTCCAGGACGCCTCGAGGGAGCCCCTGGTCCGCCGGTGCCCGACCAGGAACGCCGTGACAATGGTGGTGGCCTCAACGGCCACCCAGAGCACACCGACGTTGGCCGCCAACACCGCGAGGAGCATGGAGGCGACGAAGGCCTGGACGAGCACGCCGTAGAGAGACGAACGTGCTGGGCTGCCCGAGTGCGCGCGTTCGTCATGCGCCATGGTTCGGATCCCGAGCCACGACGCCAGGATGGCGATGGTGGTGATGACGATGACCATGAAGACGCTCAGGGCGTCGGCCCGCAACAATCCCGCGGCGGCGGACATCGGACCGTGCCGGACCACCTGGACCGCAGCGACGACACCGAGGGCCAGGGAGGCACCGTTGGTCGCCACCGCTCCCACCGCGGTAGAGCGACGACCGCGACCGGCGATGACGGCCAGGCCGCCCAGGAGCGGGACGATCAGGATGGACAGCAGCAGCATCAGTCGTGCAGCTCCTGGAGCTCGTCGATGTCCACGTCCCCGAATTCAATGCGGAGCCGTTGCGAGAACACCATGAGGACGACCACACCAAGGAGGATGTCGAAGGAGACGCCCAGCTCAATCAGGAAGGGGAACCCGGCGGTGCACAGGAAGGCGGTCAGGGCGATCCCGTTGTCCACCATGAGGAGCCCGACGATCTGGAACGTCGGTCGGCGTCGCGCCACCAGGACGAAGAAGCCAATGAGCAGGGTGGCCAGGCCCATCGGCACCAGTGCTCCCGCGGTGGAGCCGACCAACGTGCCCACGCCGCGCCCGGTCACCAAGGCCACCATGATGAGCGCGGCGGAGGCGACCAGCGAGGCCGGGACATTGACGAGTGGCCTGCTCTCACGCGATCCCGTGTTCCCACCACTGGCCCGACCGAGCAACAGCGGGATGACCGTGCCCTTCACCACGAGGACCACCACGGCCGCAGCCAGCAGGCCGGGGTCGCTCCGGTGGGCTCCCAGGATCATGGCGACGGCCCCGAGAGCGATCCCTTGGACCGCCACGACCTGGATGACCGATCGGATGGAGGCGAGCCACACGGTGGCAACGGCACTGACCAGCACCGCGCCGGCGGCCAAGGTCAAGGCCGAGGAGTACGAGGAACCGCTCATGCCACGACCAGGGCGGAGACGACGGCCAGGACCGCCAGGACGAAGGCACCGGCCAGCAGCTCGGGCACTCGGAAGAGCCGGAGTTTGGCCACCGTGACCTCGAAGGCGGCCATAGCGATGCCCAGAAAAGCGACCTTGCCGGCGGTGGCCACGACGGACAGAGCCAGGTGTGACGGACCGGGCGCCCCGGCGATGCCCCAGGGAATGAACAGGTTGGCCAGGAGCGTGAAGAGCACAACGAGCCGCATGGACTCGGCCAATTTGACGAGGGCAAGATCGGGCCCGCCGTATTCGAGCACCATGGCCTCATGGATCATCGTCAGCTCCAGATGGGTGGCCGGGTTGTCGACGGGGAGGCGGCCACTCTCGGCAATGATCACGATCACGAAGGCGACCAGGGCCAAGACCCGCTGTGGAGTGGCCAACCAGGCGGGATGATCGAGCGACTGGCTGATGATGGCCGGCAGGTTGGAGGTGCGGGCGGGTACCGACAGGGCCAGTATCGCCACCAGCAGTGCGGGCTCGGTCAGGGCGCCGATTGTCATGGCGCGACTTGCCCCCATGCCGCCGAACGCGGTGCCGGTGTCGAGTGCGCCGAGCGCCAGGAAGACGGAGCCGAGTAGGAAGAGGAAGACGACGGCGAAGAGGTCGGCCGCCCAGCCGAACGCCGGGCGGGTGGTGAGCATTGGAGCGATGGCGGCGACCACCAGGATGGTGGCGGCCAGGACCACCGGAGCCAGAGGGAAGATCCAACTCGACTCTTCAGGCCGGGTGCGTTCGCGCCGAGCCAGCTTGCGCAGGTCGAGGAGGGGTTGGCGGATTGGCGGGCCGGCCCTGCCCTCCATCCGGCAGCGCACTTTGCGCATCAGGCCCAGCAAGAGTGGGCCACCGAGGATGACCAAGATCACTTGCAGCAATGAGTTGGCCGTCATGGCGACAACCGAGGGGTGGCCGCTCATGCCAGGGCCACCAAGACGACGATCAGTGCGAAGAAGCCGAAGGCCAGGTAGCGGTGCACACTGCCATTTGGCACACGGCGGGCGATTCCGCCCCATTGCTGCAGAATCCGATTCGCCGGGCGGTAGAAGCGCCGCTCGAAGGCGTCGTCGAGCGTCGTGTGGATGACGGCAGCTTCGGTGTAATACCGCGACTCGGCGATGTGGCTGACGTCGATGTCACGGGCGGGATTGAGCACGTCCTCGAACACCCGGGTGAGTGGCTCGCCGAATGACGTGGCGGTGTATTCCATCTGGGCGGTCTGCAATTCCCGGCCACAACCCCACGCTTCCGTGAGACGTACCGGGCCCGGTTGGATCAACCGGCGAGCCAGGACAACCACACCACCGGCACCAAGCAGACCGAGGGCGAGCAGGCCGGGGGCGAGCAGGCCGGGCGTTCCCTGGAGACCTATTTGCCAGCCGTGGGTCATCACTCCCGAGTGATGCATTCCCGTGACATCGCCGGCCGCGTCGACCACCGCCCCGATGACCAGAAAGGGGGCGATGCCAAAGATCAGACAGAGCAGGGCCAGCAGGCCGGCACCGGTCCACATGGAACGATGGACCTCAGTGGCCTGGCCGGCCCGAGGCGTGCGGGGCAGGCCCAAGAGTCCGATTCCGATGGCCTTGGCAAAGGTGAAAGCGGTCAGTCCGCCGGTCAGGGCGAGGACGCCGACTCCGATCGGCATGGCCAGGGCGATGGACACATCGGAGGTGGGGAGACCGTGCAGCATGCTCTGGAGCAGGAGCCACTCGCTGACGAACCCGGAGAGGGGAGGGAGGGCCGCGATGGCCAGCCCACCGATGAGAAATATCGGGCCGCTCATGGGCATCCGCCGCAGCAGGCCACCCAGGCCGTCGAGGTCGGTGCTCCCCGTGGCCTGCTGGATGGAACTGGCCGACAAGAACAGTGACCCCTTGAAGGCGGCGTGGAAGACGACGTGAAGCAGGGCAGCTACGAGCGCCACGAGCGACAGCGCCCGGTGGCCGGTCGAGGCGAAGAGACCCGAAGCGCCGACGCCCAGCAGCATCAGGCCGACGTTGTCGGTGGTCGAATAGGCCAGCAGGCGTTTGAGGTCCTTGCTGGTGGCCGAATGCAGGGCACCGAACATGGCCGAGAGGGCACCCAGCGCCATGATGAGGAGCCACCACCACGACGGCCCGCCACCGAGCAGCCCCACGCCGAACCGGATGATGCCGTAGACGCCGAGGTTGACCATGGCCGCCGACATCAAGGCGGACACCGGTCCCGGCGCTTCGGGATGGGCGCGGGGCAACCACACATGCAGCGGTACCGCGCCCGCCTTGGACCCGAATCCGATGACCGTAAGGACAAAGGCGGTGCTCCGCACCCAGGACGGGAGATGCGGGGCCCTGAGGGCGATCACGGAGAACGACTGGTTGCCACAGTGCGTGGCCAGGAGGACCAGGCCCAAGATCAGTGCCACGGCCCCTATCTGGGTCATCACCGCATACCACTGCCCGGCCACTTGCACCTCGGCCCGGCGGCCCTGGTCGGCCAGGACAAGGAAGAGCGACGTGATGGCCATCAGCTCCCAGAGGAACAAGAACGTCGTCACATTCGACGCGGCCGGGACGAGCATCAGGGCCGTCACGAAGAGCGGGAGGATGCATGAGGCCGTCCGGCTCGAGAGGCCATGGCCGTCGTACCCGAGCCGGAAGACCATGGCGCAGATACCGACGACGGCGGTGATCACGACGAAGAGGGCGCCGAAGCGATCAAGAGCAAGGGACAACCCCGAGAGCGGCATGAGTGAGCTCGTGCGGATCCCCGCCACATGACCCGAATGCAACACCTCGGCCCCGACGACCAGACCGAGAGCACAAGCGGCGAGGGTGAGGGCCGTCGAGACGCCGGTCCGAACCCGAGCGGGCGCCACCCCTCCGGCGACAGCAGCAGCCACACCGGTCAGGGCAGTGCCGGCGAGGAGCGCTGACGTCATGTTCCAGCCAGCCCCCGGAGGGCATTCACGATGGCGGCCGGGTCCGGAGGGCAGCCCGGCACTTCGAGGTCGACCGGCACGATGTCGCCCACGGCGCCTTCGACACCGTAGGCACCCCGGAACACACCGCAATCGCGGGCGCAGTCACCTACCGCCACGACGACCCGTGGGCGCGGCACCGCTTCGAGGGTCTTGCGTAACGGGTCCGCCATGTTCCGCGTCACGGGGCCAGTCACGAGCAGCCCATCGGCATGGCGGGGCGACGCCTCGAGTCGAATGCCGAAGCGCTCGGCGTCGTACACCGGTGAAAAGATCGACGCGATCTCCATCTCGCACCCGTTGCACGAACCCGCGTCAACGTGCCGCAGTTGCAGCGAGCCCCGAAGCCGTTTCGCCGCATCTTGCACTACGGGGGGTCCGGGGGCGGGATCTCCCATGTCAAGAGCCAGGCCTCTCATCCGTGTGAACAAGCTCTGGAGTCGCATGATTGATGGAAACATCAATCGCTACATACGTCATTTGTCAAGTTGAGGTCATTTCGCGAACTCGATTGAGCTTCCCGGCCAGGGATGACATGACGGGGCGAAAAAGTAGGCAGGACCCTTCTCATGTGCTACATTTGCAGCACATGGAGACCATCGGTGTGCGAGAGCTGCGCCAGCACGCTTCTGCGGCGCTCCGCCGTGTCGAGCGGGGCGAGATCATCGGGGTGACCGACCGCGGGCGACTTGTGGCCGTCCTCTCTCCGGCCCAGGCCGCGACCGGCACCGGGGCGTTGCTGGCGTCGGGGCGGGTCCAGCCGGGCCGTCGCGCAGCTGAGAGCCTGCCCGAGTTGGCTCACGCCACTCGCCGCAGCGCGGACGTGTTGGGCGAGCTGCGCGAAGAACGCTGAACATGGTGGTCTGGTACCTCGACACGTCCGCCTTCTTGAAGTTGGTCGTGGCAGAAGAAGAATCCGCCGCCATGCGGGCCTGGGTTGCCGGGAGTGGGCCGTGCTGGTCGTCGCAACTACTGTCCACCGAAGCGCTCCGTGCCGCTGATCGCCTCGGCGTTGACGAGCAGATCGTGCGGGAGGCACTCGAGATGGTGTCGCTGGTCGTTCCCGGACCGGCGACATTTCTGGCGGCCGGACGAATGAAACCATCGACCCTTCGTTCCCTCGATGCCTTGCACTTGGCCGCCGCGTTCGAGTTGGGTGACGATCTGCAAGGTCTCGTCACCTATGACGCCAGGATGATCGAGGGTTGCCAGGCGGCATCGGTTGCCGTGATCTCTCCCACCTGAAGGATCAAGCCGCAGATGGACTCCGGTTCTCGAAATGCTGAAGCCTCGGGCTGATCACCCGCTCCGGGCGCCGGCCATGCAGGTCGGCCGCTGCTGCCAGGTGTCGAGGCATCCCGAGGAGCAAAAGAGGACACCGGCTCCCCGGTCATCGTGAGAGGTGACTTCGGCCGTGGTGACGGTGAGTGGGAGTCCGCAGATGGGATCGCGCACGCGGCCTTCACCGCTGATCGCCATTCCGATGCTGGAGGCCGGCACCGCCTTCTCCACGCCGCGCAACGTGATCTCCTTGTGGGCCAGGACCGCCCCCCAACGGGGTATGAGGTCCACCACGGAGGGGTCAGCGAGCGCCTCTCCACCGTGGGCCGCATCGCACAGTCGGGCGGCCACGTTGACGCAGTGCCCGATGTAGTCGTCGCCCTCCATGAGGATCACGTCACCGGACGTGATGCCCGAGCGGATGGAGACCGTGTGCGCCGGGCCGGACAGCGAACCCACGACATAGTGCAGCTCGAGGATGGAGGCCAGCAGGGGAGGGGTTTCGACACCCACCAGCATGGCTCCGTCACCCAACCATTTGGCGATGCGCACGCCCCGCCGAGAACAGATGTCGCGTAAGAGCGCACGGAAGGCGGTCAGGACATCAACTGCGTGCTCGTCACCTTCGTGTTCGGTCAAGGCCGTGAAGCCAGAGACATCCACGAAGGCGAAGCTGCGATGGACCCGCACGGACCGATGCTGACACGTCTTGTTCGCCGCGTCCCAATCGGGGAATGGATTGGTGGCGCTTGGTGTCCAGCCCTCTTAGACGGCCGTTTCAGTGCGTGTGAGTGCCTTCTTGGCCACACCCTGAAGGACCGAAGGGGCGACCAATCCACTTTTCAACACCGGCGCCAACTCCTCCGCCGACATGGGCACCGACATCAGGTAGCCCTGGCCCCGGTGGCAGCCCAATTCGAGCAGGGTGTCGATGGTGGCGCCCGACTCGATGCCCTCGGCGATGACACCGAGGTGCAAAGCGTGGCCGAGCTGGATGATCGCTTCGACGATGGCCCGGTCACTCGGGTCGGTGGTGATGCCAGA
>PNAT01000160.1 GCA_003169675.1 Acidimicrobiaceae bacterium | reverse complement strand
TCACGACACTAGGAGACTGTTGATTTAAGCGGCGGCACGTCTGCGACCCCGCTCAAACGTGGTCATATTCATCGTCCAAGGCGTTCTTATGGCCTCTACAGCAATCGTGGAGGATTGTGGAAAACAGGGCCCTCGCCGAATGCGAATAAATCATCAGTCTCCTAGCCCGATTCGGCGGGCGCATCCTTGGGGCGCAGGTCGATGCGCAAGGTGAGGATGCCGTCGACCAGTTCGGCTTCGGCGTCACCGATCATGGCGTAGTCGGTGAAATCGCGCTGCGCCTGCTCGCGGAAGCGCTGGCGCTCCGGGCCCTCGATGGGAGGGATGCCCCGGCTGCGCACCGCCTCGGCCCGTTGGCGGAAGCGGGCCACCATCTCCTGCGGATCGAACACGGCGGCCAGCGTAGATGTTTAATGAAGGGACATGAACAACGCCGCTCCACTTTCCGCCGCATCTATGGTCGATGACGTCCGGGCCGCCCTCGAGGGGGCCGATGTCGCCCGATTCGGGGCCCTGTTGAGCCCCGATGTGCACTGGGGTGCGCCGGACGATCCCACGCCGCCGTGCCGTAATCGCCAGCAGGCACTCCGGTGGTACCGCAAAGGCCGAGCGGCCGGCCGACGGGCCAAGGTAATTGAGATCTCGGTCCACGGGGACGCCCTCCTGGTGGGCCTTCTCGTCGACCTGAGTGGGGTAGAGGGCGAAGTCGAGCGCTGGCAGATCCTCACCGTCGGTCCGCAGGGCATTGAGGACATCCGAGGGTTCTCGGATCGCCCCGACGCGCTGGCCCGCCTCGACTACTGACCGGGCCCAGGTCCGCAGACGGCCGCTCCCTCGCAGCCACTACACTGGCTCGGCGGCCGGCATCGTCCTTTCGGTCAGGCTGCGGGGCGGTAGGCGAACGGGCCGACCAGGTGTAATAAGGAGTTCTCGTGAAAAAAGGACGCCATCGGCGCTTCGAAGAGGCGCGGAGTTTGAAGCGATCTGCAACTGAGTCCACGGCGCGTTGCGTCGAGTGCGGCGCCGAGCCGGACGACGTGCACGCCGCCTGGTGCCTGGCCGAAGAGGACAAGTACGACCGTATCCTCGGATCCACCCCGTCCCCTTCCTACGCCGAAGAGGATCCTCTCAACGACTGAGGCTTCTTACGCGTGCGCACCGCCGGATGGGGGAGCGCCACGCCTTGCGCCTGCCAGCGGTCCCGCTGGCGCAGGAAGGCCAGCAGCCGGTCGTACACCTTGGTACCGACCATTTCGGTGAGCTCGGCCTGCATCTCGCGGTAGACGGGCTGCGTGCCGACGAAGGCGTCCGGCGACTCGGTGCACCACCAGTGGAACTCCTCACCGCCCTTGCCCCAGTGGCGCCGGTCCCACTGGCGCACGGTCGAGGTCACGTGGCCGCTCTCGTCGTCGACCTGGTCCTCGCGCCGTAGCGGCAGCTGCCAGCAGACCTCGGGTTTGAAGGTGAGTGGATTGACCCCCCGCTGCACCGCCGCGATGTGGAAGGCACAGCCCGCCCCGGCGGCGAACCCTGGCCGGTTGAGGAAGATGCAGGCGTCATCGACCAGCCGGGTGACCAACTCACCGTCCTTGTTCTTGTGGATCACCTGCTTCCGGGCGCCATGGTGCTGCCATTCCTCGGGCGTCAGAGTGGCGGCCACCTTCTCGACCCGGCGGGCGTCCTTCTTGTCGACCAGGTGGGCGCCATAGCTGCAACAGCCCTGCACCATTTCCTCGGCCGGCCCGGTCAAGACGCCCTGGCATCCGTTACCGAAGATGCACTTCCAGTTGCTGGTCAGGAAGGTGACGTCGAACACCCAGGTGCGCTCTTCGAGCTCGTCCTCGAAGCTGACCCATTCGTGCGCATCGGCAGGGGGGCGGGCCACGACGAGGACCATACAGGGTCCATCCTCGTGCCCCGGTCACCCTCGGGCGCCCCACCCCGTAGACTTGGAGCCATGGCCACTACTGCCGACGACCTCAAGACCGCCACCCCGATCGTGTCGCTCACCCCCGACGCCCACCGCATTGTGCGCGAGGCCCTCGACCAGGAGCCTGACCCGGCCAGCCTGGCCCTGTGGCTTGAAGTGCGCGGCGTCCAGGCCGGTGCGTTCGTGTACGACCTCTTCTTCCAAGCCACGTCTGATGCGGATGAGGCCGACGAGGTCCACCCCGACGGCGACGTGCAGGTTGTCGTGCCGGCCGGCAGCGTGGATCGGCTGCGGGGCGCGCGCCTCGAGTGGTCCGAAGAAGGCGACGGTGGGCTGGTGCTGGTCAATCCCAATTCGCCCACCCTCGAAGAGGCCTCGCCCGGCGTCCCTCCCGAAGTCCTGGCCCAGGGGATCACGGGCCACCTGGCCCAGCGGGTGGTCAATGTGCTGGAGCAGTCGGTCAACCCCTCCATCGCCAGCCACGGCGGCCGGGCCGACCTGATCGGCCTCAGTGAGGCCGAGGGCATTGCCTACCTCCGCTTGTCCGGTGGCTGCCAGGGTTGTGCCATGTCGCAGATGACGCTGCGCCAGGGTATTGAAACCACCCTGCTCGAAGAGGTGCCCGAGCTCACCAAGGTGGTCGACGTCACCGACCACGGCGGCGGAGAGAACCCCTTCTACACCTGAGCCCCGTGGCATCGCCCACCGCACCGACCTAGCCTGATCGGCCAAAGGGGGCGCCATGGCGAAGAAGAGCAGCGGCAACGGTTCGGGGAAGTCCAAGGGCCACCCGCCCGAGCATTGGAAGGACGAGCCCGAGGAGCACGACTACCCGGCCGCGGCGGCGTACCTCAGCCTGATCAACACGGCGTCCGACGTGAAAGCCCTCGTGGCATCCCTGCGCTCGTCGCCGCTGGAGCGCCGCATGGCCAAGGACATCCTGCGGGCCGCCCGGCTCGCCCTTCTCCCGCCCGACAACCCGCACGTGGCCTCCGACCTGGCCAAGGTGAAGTGGGGAATGGCGCTCTCGCCCGTCCTCCTCGTGCGCGGCGACGCCCGGCACGACAACCCCCTGACCATCGCCGACGGATACCACCGTGTCTGCGCCAGCTTCCACTTGGACGAGAATGCCGCCATCCCGTGTCGTATGGCCGATCTGGTGCACCAACGGGCGTCGACTTCGGGGCCGTCCCGCAGCTCAAGGGGTCCGACAGCCGTCCAGTAGCGTGGCTGTGTGCTGCGCTTCCTGACCGCCGGAGAGTCCCACGGCCGCGCCCTGGTGGTCACGGTGGAAGGCCTTCCGGCCGGCCTCCCCGTCCTGGTCTCCGACATCGCGGAGGAACTGGCCCGCCGCCGGCTCGGCTACGGCAGAGGGCCGCGCATGCGGTTCGAGGCCGATGAGGTCACCCTGATCGGCGGCATCCGCCACGGGCGCACCCTGGGCTCGCCGGTGGCCGTCCAGATCGCCAACTCCGAGTGGCCCAAGTGGACCGAGGAGATGTCACCCGAACCGGGTTTGCCGTCGGCGGTGCTGACCCAGCCCCGCCCGGGCCATGCCGACCTGCCCGGCATGCTCAAGTACGGCTTCGACGATGCCCGCGATGTGCTCGAGCGCGCCTCGGCCCGTGAGACGGCGGCCCGGGTGGCGGCCGGGACCCTGGCCAAGTTGCTGCTCTCGCATCTGGGGGTGTCCATCGTGAGCCACATCATCGGCCTGGGCGAGGCCGCCGCGGCCCCCGACGGCCCCCGCCCCGGACCCGGCGACCTGGCGCGCGTCGACGAAAGCTCGGTGCGCTGCTTCGACCCTGCCGCCGAGAAGGCGATGATCAAGGCGGTCAAGGCGGCGGCCAAGGACGGCGACTCGCTGGGCGGGGTGGCCGAGATACTGGGCTACGGCATCCCGGTCGGTCTCGGCAGCCACGTGCACTGGGACCGCAAACTCGACGCCAACCTGGCCCGGGCCCTCATGTCGATCCAGGCCGTGAAGGCGGTGGAGATCGGTGAGGGCTGGGACAACGCCGCACGCCGGGGCTCGGTGGCCCACGACGCCATCACCTACCAGGAGGGCGCCGGCTACGTGCGGCCGACCGACCGGGCCGGCGGCATTGAGGGCGGGATCTCCAACGGCGCCCTGCTGGTGGCCCGGGTGGCCATGAAGCCACTGGCCACCCTCAACCGACCCGTTCTCGAGACGGTCGATGTGGCGACCAAGGAACCGGCACTCAGTTTCCGCGAGCGCACGGACGTGACGGCCGTCCCCGCCATGGGCGTGGTGGCCGAGACGATGACGGCCCTCGTGCTGGCCGGCGAGGCGCTGCGCAAGTTCGGGGGCGACTCGCTGGCCGAGGTGGTGCGCAACCGCGACGGTTTCGTGGCCGCCCTGGGCACCACCCCATCGGCCGCCGTGGGCCCCGCGGCGGAATGACCCGGCGCATCCTCCTGGTCGGCATGATGGGTTCGGGCAAGACGACGGTGGGGAAGCTGGTGGCCGACGAGCTGGGGTGGGACTACCGGGACTCCGACGCCGACGTGGAGGCAGCCACCGGGATGACGGTGCCCGAGCTCTTCGCCCGCCGCGGTGAAGCTGCCTTCCGGGCGGCCGAGGCCGGGGCTCTGGCTCGGGCCTGCGCCACCACCACCCCGACGGTGGTCTCGGTGGCCGGCGGAGCCGTGCTCAGCCCGGCCAACCGGGCGCTGATCGAGGCCAGCGGCACCGTCGTCTGGTTGCGGGCCCGCCCCGACTCCCTGGCGTCGCGCGTGGGCGACGGGCGGGGAAGACCCCTTCTCGGCCAGGACCCAGCCACCGCGCTGCGTGAACTGAACGAGGTGCGCCTCGCGTTCTACGCCGACGTGGCGGACCTCACCATTGACGTGGACGACCTGTCCCCCTCTGACGTGGCTTCCCGGATCACCCAGCTCGAGGCCGGATAGCCCGTGCGTGCCCTCTCGGTAGACCTGGGCGAGCGGTCGTACCCCGTGCTCATCGGCGACGGCGTGCGCCATGAGCTGGCCCGGTTGCTCCCCCCCACGGCCCAGGCCGCGGCCATCGTCACCCAAGACGCCGTCCAGGCGGCCGGCTGGCTGGACGGGCTCGACCCCGACCTTCCCTTCGAGGTCTTCACCATTCCCGACGGCGAGGGTGCCAAGTCGCTGGCCACGGTGGAGTCACTCAGCTGCGGCTTCGCCCAGTTCGGCCTCTCCCGGGCTGACGTCGTGGTGGCGGTGGGTGGCGGCATCGTGACCGATGTCGCCGGCTTCACGGCCGCGGTCTACCACCGGGGTACGGCCTACGTGAACATCGCCACGTCGCTCCTGGCCCAGGTCGATGCCGCCATCGGCGGCAAGACCGGCGTCAACCTCCCCGAGGGCAAGAACCTGGTCGGTGCCTTCTGGCAACCCTCCGCCGTCCTGTGCGACACCGAGACCCTGTCCTCGCTGCCGCCACGGGAATGGGCCTGTGGCCGGGGTGAAATGGCCAAGTACGCCTTCCTCGGCGAGGCACCCCACCCCGACCAGGGCGTCGACGAGCAGGTGGCCCGCTGCGTCGCCATCAAAGCGGCCGTGGTGGCGGACGACGAGAGGGAGGGCGGGAGGCGGATGGTCCTCAATTACGGGCACACCCTGGCCCACGCGCTGGAAGGCGCGGCCCAGACGCGGCACGACTGGGATCTCCGGCACGGCGAGGCGGTGGCCATCGGCCTGATGTTCGCCGCCCTGCTGGCCCAGCGCCTGGGACGGATCGACGAGAGCCGGGTGACCGAGCACCGCAGGGTGATCGGGGGCTATGACCTTCCCTCCGAACTCCCACCAGGTGCCGAGGCCGGCGAGTTGGTCGCCTTCATGGGTCGGGACAAGAAGGCACACCAGGACCTCACCTTCGTCCTCGACGGGCCCCGTGGCGTCGAAACCGTGCGTGGTGTGGCCCCTTCCGATGTGCTCGCTACCCTGGCAGACATGGGAGCCCCGTCGTGAACCTCGTCATGCTCCTCTCGGGGCCCAACCTCGACCTCCTTGGTGAGCGCGAGCCGTCCGTGTACGGGACCGACACCCTGGCCGATCACGTGGCCCGGGCCGCCGCCGCCGCCACGCGCCACGGCCTGACGCTCGAGCACTTGCAGTCAAACCACGAGGGCGAGCTGGTCGAGGCCGTGCACGCCGCTCGTGGCCGTGCGGCTGCACTGGTCATCAACGCCGGTGCCCTCAGCCACACCTCGTGGTCGCTCCACGACGCCGTGGCCACCTTCGCCGGCCCCGCGGTGGAGCTGCACATCTCCAATCCCGCCGGGCGCGAGCCGTTCCGGCATACCTCGGTGCTGGCCCCGGTGACCAGCGGCGTCATTGCCGGCTTCGGCGGGCTCGGCTACGAGCTGGCCATCGAGGCCGTGGCCCAATTGCTGGAGGGAGCCCCATGAAAGCCCTGCCACCCATGTCCGTCGCCGGACGGCTCGACGCCCTGCGGGCCGGCTTCGACGGGGCCGGCGTGGAGGCGCTGGTGGTGACCACGCTGGCCAACGTGCGCTACCTGACCGGGTTCACCGGCTCGGCCGGGGTGCTGGTCATCACCACCGACGGTGCGCTCCTCACCACCGACGGCCGCTACCGCACCCAGTCCGCGGAGCAGGTGCGCGAGGCCGGTGCCGCGGTGGAGATCGCCATCGGACCCCTGGCCGGGCAGCAGAAATCGGCCAGCGCCTTTCTCTCGGCCGCGACGAGGGTCGGCCTCGAAGCGGACAACGTCACCTGGGCCGGCCAGATCATCTGGGGCGGTCTCCTGGACCCGACCGAGCTCATCCCCACCCACAACGCCGTCGAGGCCCTGCGCGAGGTCAAGGACTCGGCCGAGATCGCCCGCATGGAGCGGGCGGCGGCCATCGCCGATGCCGCCCTCTACGAGGTGCTCCCCCTGTTGTCCAGCGGGGTAACCGAAGAGCACTTCGCCCTCGAGCTCGACACGGCCATGCGGCGGGGCGGTGCCGAGGGTGTGGCCTTCGAGACCATCGTGGCCGCCGGCGAGAACTCGGCCATGCCCCACCATCGCCCCGGCGCGCGTGCCGTCCGCCAGGGTGACCCGGTGGTGGTCGACTTCGGAGCGACCTACGAGGGGTACCGCTCCGACATGACCCGCACCTTCTGCGTCGGCGCCGAGCCCGAAGGCGACATGGCCCGGGTCTTCGCCGTGGTGGGCGCCTCCCAGGCGGCGGGGACCGCCGCCGTCAAGCCGGGGATCATGACCAAAGAGGTGGACGACATCTGCCGGGTCATCATTGCCGAGGCAGGCTGGGCTGACCGCTTCGAGCACGGGACCGGCCACGGCGTCGGGCTCGATATACACGAGGCGCCCACGGTGAGCCAACTGGGCACTGCTATCCTCGCCCCCGGCTTCGTGGTCACCGTCGAGCCCGGTGTCTACCTTCCAGGCGTTGGTGGCGTTCGTGTCGAGGACACCTTGGTGGTGACCGAACACGGCAGCCGACCCCTCACCCGATTCACGAAGGACATACATGGCAGTCTCCACTAACGACCTGAAGAACGGCATGAGCCTCAACCTTCCCGAGGGCCTCTTCAGCGTCGTCGAGTTCCAGCACGTCAAGCCGGGAAAGGGAGGCGCCTTCGTGCGCACGAAGCTCAAGAACCTGCGCAGCGGCGCCGTGATAGAGCGGACGTACCGGGCCGACGAGAAGCTCGAGCAGGCCATCATCGACAAGCGCGACATGCAGTTCCTCTACCGCGACGGAGCGGACTACGTCTTCATGGACACGTCGAGCTACGAGCAGATGCAGGCCGCACCGGACGCCTTGGGCACCGCGCCCGACTACCTCAAGGAAGGTGACGAAGCCAATCTGGCGATGTACAACGGGGAGATCGTCGGCGTAGACCTTCCGGCCTCGGTGGAGCTGGTGGTCACCGAGACGGAGCCGGGCTTCCAGGGGGACCGGGTCTCGGGCGGCCGCAAGCCGGCCACGGTGCAGACCGGTCTGGTGGTCCAGGTCCCCCTCTTCGTCAACCCCGGCGACGCCATCAAGGTCGACACCCGCACCGGCGAGTACCTGACCCGGGTCTGAGCCCGCTCACCGTGAGCGAGGACGCCGCGTCGCGGCATCAGCAGAGGGAACGGGCGCTCTCGCTCCTCTACGAGGCCGAGCTCAAAGGCCAGAGCCCGCACGAGGTCCTTGAAGGGCTCGCCGTCCCACCCGATGCCTACGTCCGCACGCTCCTGGAAGGGGCCGAGGCCACCCGGGCCGAAGCCGACCGGCGCATTACGGACGCTGCGGTGGGCTGGCCACTGGACCGCATGGCGGTCATCGACCGCCTCGTGCTCCGCATGGCCGTGGCCGAGCTCCTCGATCAGGACGGCCCACCCCTCGCCGTGGTGATCGACGAGGCGGTCGAGTTGGTCAAGGCCTACTCCACCGACGAATCGGGCTCCTTCGTCAACGGCATCCTCTCCGCCATCGCACCCGCGCTCCGTCCGGGCTGACCCACCCGCGCGCCCGGCGCGCTAGAGTCTTGTCCTGACCGTGAAGTGAGTCCCGTGAGGCTCACACGGACAGGAGGAGCAGTGGCCGAACGCGAACGCAGTCATACGCGACCCCTCGGGGGCGTGTTCGTGGCCCACTCCCAAGTCATGGCCGCTCCCGACGTGCAACGCGCGCTCACGCGTATGTCGCACGAAGTGGTCGAGCGCAACGGCGGGGTGGAAGACGTCGTGCTGGTGGGGCTGCAGACGGGCGGCATCCCTCTGGCCACCCGGATGGCGGAGTCGCTCCGTCTGATTGAAGGAGCCGATCTCCCGGTGGGCAGCCTCGATGTGGCCTTCTACCGGGACGACATCGGCCTGCGACCCGTGCTCCCCGAAGCGGTGACCAATATCGCGGGTGATCTCACCGGCAAGGTCGTGGTCCTGGTCGACGACGTGCTCTTCACCGGGCGCACCATCCGGGCCGCCCTCAACGCGCTCAACGACTTCGGCCGGGCCCGCGCCGTCCAGCTGGCCGTCATGATCGACCGGGGCCATCGCGAGCTGCCCATCCGGCCCGACTTCGTGGGCAAGAACCTCCCCACCCGCCGGGTAGAGATGGTCGACGTCGGCGAGGACGGCGTCTGGATCGGGACGCTGGAGCACAAGTGAGCCGGCCCCACCACCTCCTCTCCATCAACGACCTCGGGACCGAGGGCATCGCCGATGTCCTCCGGGTGGCCGAGGCCTTCGCCGAGGTCGAGCGGCGCACCATGCCGAAGGTGCCGACGCTCCGCGGCAAGGTGGTGGCCACGCTCTTCTTCGAGGAGTCGACCCGCACCCGCCTCTCGTTCGAGACGGCCGCCAAGCGCCTCTCGGCCGACGTGCTGTCCCTCACGGTGGCCAACTCCTCGGTCAAGAAGGGCGAGTCATTGCGCGACACCGTCGAGACGGTGGAGGCCATGGGGATTGACGCCGTCATCATCCGCCACGCCTCATCGGGCGCGCCGCATCAAGTGGCCCGCTGGGTCACCCGGGCGCGGGTGATCAACGCCGGGGACGGGTGGCATGAGCATCCGACACAGGCGCTCCTCGACTGCTTCACCGTGCGCCAAGTACTCGCCGAGCGCAAGGGGGCGGCCCCCGAGGAACTCGGCATCGATTGCTTCGAGGGCCTGCGGGTGCTGATCGTCGGTGACATTCGGCATAGCCGGGTGGCCCGCTCCGAGGTACTGGCCTACACCGCCCTGGGAGCACACGTCACCCTGGCCGCCCCCGGGAGCCTGCTGCCGTCTTCCCTCCAAGGTTGGCCGGTCACGGTGGCACCCGACCTCGATGCCGCGCTGGCCGACGCCGATGTGGTCTCGCTCCTCCGGCTCCAAGCCGAGCGGGGGAGCGGCTCCTTCGTGCCCAGCCTGCGCGAGTACACGGCGGGGTGGGGCCTCACGGCTCGCCGGGTGGCCCTGCTGAGTGACGATGCCATCGTGACGCACCCCGGCCCCATGGTGCGCGGGGT
>PNAT01000135.1 GCA_003169675.1 Acidimicrobiaceae bacterium | reverse complement strand
GGATCTCCGACTCACGACACTAGAAGAGCGGTGCCGGGCCCTGTGCCGAAGGCGGGGTCTGTCCCACATGGGCCCAGGCTCGAGCGGTGGGGACGCGGCCCCGGGCCGTGCGCTGGAGCAGACCGCATTGCAGCAGATAGGGCTCATAGGCGTCCTCGATGGTGTCCGGCTCCTCGCCGACGCACTGGGCCAGGGTGGTCAGCCCCACCGGTTGGCCCCCGAAGCGCCCGCACAACGTCTCCAGAATGGCGCGGTCGACCTTGTCCAGGCCGAGCTCGTCCACGCCGAAGAGGTCCAAGCCTTCTCGGGCCGTCGCACCGTCGATGGTCCCGTCGCCCCGCACCTCGGCGAAGTCACGCACCCGTCGCAGCAGGCGGTTGGCCACCCTGGGTGTTCCTCTGGAGCGCTCGGAGATCCGGGTGGCTCCGTCATCGTCCACGTCGACGTGGAGGATGCGGGCCGAGCGCTCGACGATGGCCCGCAGGTCGGCTGGCGCGTAGAGGTCCAGGCGACCCACAAAACCGAAGCGATCACGCAACGGACCCGACACGAGGCCCGTGCGGGTGGTGGCCCCGACGAGGGTGAACGTGGGCAGGTCGAGGCGGATGGAACGGGCCGTCGGTCCCTTGCCGATCAGGATGTCGAGCTTGGCATCCTCCATGGCGGAGTAGAGCATCTCTTCGACCGAGCGGTGGAGGCGGTGGATCTCGTCAATGAAAAGGACGTCGCCGTCCTGGAGGTCCGTGAGAAGGGCGGCCAGGTCACCGGCCCGGGTCAGCACGGGACCCGAGGTGATCCGCAACCCGGCGCCCATCTCGGTGGCCACAATGCCGGCCAGCGATGTCTTGCCCAGCCCGGGAGGGCCGGCGAAGAGGATGTGGTCCACCGGTTGCTGGCGCTGGCGGGCGGCCTGGATCACGATCCCCAGGTGCTCGACCAGCTGGGCCTGCCCGACGAACTCGGCCAATGTGCGGGGACGCAGGCCGGCTTCTTCGACTTCCTCCACCGGGTCGGCCAGCGCCGTGGCAATGATGCGCTCTGACCCACCGGCGGACGGACTCGGCGAGCCTGGTGGATCGTGTGAGGCGGCCAGCGTCTCCCGGCGAGCTTTCGGGCTCACCGGCCGGCCAGTTCACGCAGTGCCAGTCGGAGCATCTCTTCCACACCGACATCGTCGCGCAGGCCGTCGAGGGCACCCCGGATCTCCTCGGGGGCGTAACCCAGCTCGCTCAACGCCGCCCGGGCTTCGGATCGCGTGGTGCGAGTGGCACGGGTGGCGCCGGACGCCGATGTTCCGGGCCGGTCGAGGGAGAGGTCGGGCAGGTCGAACCGGCTCTTGAGCTCAATGAGGAGGCGGGCTGCCGTCTTGCGGCCCACGCCCGGCACGGTGCACAGAGTCTCGACATCGTCCTCCAGCACCGCGGTCGAAAGTGAAGCGGGCGACAGTGAGCCCATGATGGCCAGCGCCAGGGCGGGGCCGACACCGTGGGAGCCCAGCAACACCTCGAAGCAGCGGCGCTCGTCGTCGTGTACGAAGCCGTAGAGGACGATGGCGTCGTCCCGCACGTGGGTGTGGATGTAGAGCGTGGCTTCGACGGTGGACCCCTGGGCCATGAGGGTGGCGGCCGACGCCGGGGTCACCGTGACTCGATACCCCACACCCGACACATCGACGATCACTTCGCCCTCGGCTGATCGCAGGACCACGGAACCCCGCAGGAGACCGATCACGTCACACTCCCTTCAGCGATGAGCAGAGCCGCGTCGACGGCGCGGCGCAACGGCACGGTGGTCAGATGGCACACCGCCAGTGCGAGAGCGTCGGCCACATCGGGCGGGCCCTCCACCATGTGGAGGCCGAGGACCTGGGCCACCATGCGCTGCACCTGTTCCTTGGTGGCGGCGCCGTAGCCGACCAGTCCCTGCTTCACCTCATTAGAGGTGTACTGCGCCACGGCGCATCCGGCCTCGGCCGCCGCCAGCAGGGCCAGCCCGCTGGCCTGGCCGACCGACATGGCGGTCTTGACATTGACCTGGAAGAAGACCCGCTCCACGGCCACCACCTCGGGCCGGAACTCGGCCACCAAGGCCCGCAATTCGGTATGCAGGATCAGGAGCCGCTCGGGCAGCGATCTCTCGGGATCGGTCTCAATGACGCCTGCCGCGTGAGCTTTCAGGGCGCTGTCGGCTTCGTCCCGGCCGACCAGGCCGTAGCCGCAGCGTGAGAGCCCCGGATCGATCCCCAATACGAACATGCGTTCGTAGCGTAGTCGGCGTCGGGGCGGCGCGGGTGGACCGCCCGAGGGGTCATTTTGAGGCCGGCGGCGGGTCGAGTGTCGAGTGTCGAGTGTCGAGTGTCGAGTGTCGAGTGTCGAGTCTTCACGAGCACCGAGACGCACGCCGGATTGCGGACCCAGAAGCCGCCGGCAAAGCCCAGCCAGGGGCGGATCGGTCAGCCCTCGAAGGCGGCCAGAACCTCGTCTGCGATGTCGGCATTTGCGTGGACGGCTTGGACGTCATCGTGGTCGTCGATGGCTTCCAAGAGGCGGAGCACCCGCTTGGCGTCGCCCTCGTCGGGCACGGCGATGAGCGAGGTCGGCTCCAACGAGAGGTCAACGGACTCGGGAGCGATGCCCGCCTCATCCAAGGCGTGGCGCACCGAGTCCAGATCGGCCGGCGCACAGGTGACGATCCAGAATTCGCCATTGCTGGCCAGGTTCTCGGCACCGCCCTCCAGGGCGATCTCCATCACCTTGTCCTCGTCGTGCGACAGTGCCACCGAGACGATGCCCTTGCGCTCGAACTGCCAGCTGACGGCACCCGGCTCGGCCATGTTGCCGCCGTTGCGGTTGAAGAGATTGCGGACCTCCGAGCCTGTCCGGTTGCGGTTATCCGACAGAGTTTCGACCATGACGGCCACCCCGGCCGGTCCGTAGCCCTCGTAGTTGATGGCCTCGTAGCGCACGCCCTCGAGCTCGCCGGTCCCCCGCTTGATGGCCTTCTCAATGGTGTCCAGCGGCACCGAAGCGCTGCGGGCCTTCTGATAGGCCGTACGCAGGGTCGCGTTGGCATCCATGTCGCCGCCGCCCTCGCGGGCCGCCACCTCCACCAGGCGGATGCACTTGGCGAAGATCTTGGCCCGGGCCTTGTCCTGCGCCCCCTTGCGGTACTTGGTGGTCGCCCACTTCGAGTGACCCGACATGGGCCCGATTGTAGCGAGGGTGGGCTCAGGCGGTCATTGGGGCGGCCTCGTCGCCGCGTCCAGCACGGCCTCCACGTCGTCGGCCACCGCCGCGAAGCCGGCGCCGCCCGTCTGCATGGTGGCCATCAGCAGCGAGATCACGATGACCACGATGCCCGAGGCCATCTGCCCGGCTTCGACGTCGCGCCGCACCTCACCGGAGACCTGCAGGGCGCGCATCAGCTCAGCCACATCCTTGCGGAGTTGGTCCAGCGCGGGGATATCGAGCAGGCGCATGGTGAACTCGGGCTCCAGGCCCGACACGATGCGGCGAGCCAACGGATGCTGTTCCATGCGGGCGGTGAGACCGCGCATCATGGAGTGGCCCCAGTGCTCGGCCTTGTCGATGTCCACCAGAGAGACAGCGTCATCAATCAGCCCGGCCACGTCCTCGTCGACCGTGGTGATGAACAAGACCTCTTTATTGGCGAAGTAGGGGTACGACGCCGTGGACGAGAGCCCGGCGTCGCGGCACACATCGGCCACCGAAGTGCCGCGGAAGCCCTCCCGGGCGAAACGCACGATGGCGGCGTCGATCAACGACTGCCGGGTGCGGTCGCCCTTGGTGGAGGTCACGCCGCCGCAGCCGATGGGAGGTCACGACCATGGCGGTCGACGCCCGCAGCCAGACGCCACCCCTTGGGGACACGGCCGCCGCGGAAGGCCTTGGCCTCGAGCAACGGGTTGAGCAGTGGGCGCAGGGCCCGGTGGCGCATGGCGGTGCGGCCCGGCGTGCGGTTGACGGCGCGCCAGGTCGCCCAGGTGGGGAGGCCGACGGTGCCGTAGACGCCCGGGTGCACGATGGTGTCGAACATGCCGATGGCGATGCCGGAGCCCAGGTGGCGGATGAGGAAGCGCTGGAGCGGGCCGGCGGCCGCCCATTGCTCTGGGAAGAGGAGGCGGGCGAAGGCGAGGTGGCGGGCTTCCTCCTGGCGGTGGTACTTGCTCACCGCCTTGATCATGGGATCGGTGTCGGGATGCTCCGACGCCAACTTCTGAAGCAGGTCGGGCACTTCCTCGCCGCTCAGGACGAGCAGGCAGAACATGGCCGGCATGGACATGAGGAACGGCAGCACAATGCGCTCGAGCAGCCGGAGCGCGGGGCGGTCGAGTGGGTTCTTGGCCCTGGGTGTGATCTGCGTGAGGAGGCGGACGAAGAGGCGGGAGTGGCGGGTCTCTTCGCCCATCTCGTGCAGGAGGTAGGTGACCCGAGGGTCGGTCAGGTCGGCCCGTCCCACGATCTCCATGGAGAAGCCGGCCATCAGGACCGATTCGAAACGCACGCCGGTCTCGACGATGGAGCCGAACTCCTCGCGAGCCAGGGTGCGCTTCTGATCTGGCGTGAGCGTGGCGAAGACGTCGGGCAGGTCGTGCAAGGTGAGCAGCTCGTCGGGGAGGACCTGACCGGGGCCGACCTCGCCGGGCACGTCGACGTCGGGCTCGAGGATCCGGTTGAGCGAGGCGGTCGAAAGGCGCTCGATCCGCTGCTCGACGGTCTTGGAGGGAGCATCCATTGTGGTGGCCATGGGGGGGTATCTTTCACTAAATCAGTGATTCTGTCAATACCTTATTTCTTCTTCTCTGGCGGGTCCGAGCAGTGGTCCTCCTTCTCCGGGCTTCTCCGGGCCGGGTCACCCGGGGCTGAGTACGCTTGCTGTCCACCATGGACACCTCCCCTCCTCAGACCCCAGCTTCAGCAGTCGTACCTTCACGCAGCCACCGGCGGGCACTCGTCCTCAGCGGTGCCGCCCTCGCCGTCGGGGCCGCGGCGGCATATAGGCGTTACGGCAGCGCCCAGCGGGTGTCCGAGACGTTTCTTGACCGCGAGGCGGGCCTGCGCACGCTGGGCTGGGGCGACCTCGACGTGCCGGAGGCATTGGGCGTGGCGACGCCTGATGGCGCCCATTTGGCCGTCTGGGATGTCGGGGACCCCAAGGCTCCCGTGGTGGTGCTCCCCCACTGCTGGGGCTGCAGCCACGCCATCTGGATCCCCGTCGCCCGACGCCTGGTGGAAGCCGGCCACCGGGTCGTTCTGTACGACCAGCGCGGGCATGGCGCCAGCACCCGGGGCACGGCGCTGCTGAGCATCCCCTCCCTGGCCGACGATCTGACCACCGTGTTGGAGGCGCGCGACGTCAACGGGGCAGTCCTGGCCGGTCACTCCATGGGCGGCATGACCATCATGTCCCTGGCCACGCACCGTCCCGAGGTCCTGAGCGCCCGGGCCCGGGCCCTGGTGCTGGTGGCCACCGCGGCCGGCGACCAGGGGCTGAAGTTGCCCAAGGCCGAGCGCATGGCGGCCAGCTTCAGCGCTTCCCCCCTCGTGACCCGGCTCCTCCGCACGTCACAGGGTTACCGCTTCGTACGCAATGTGTTCGGGGACAACCCCGATCGGGCCCACCTGGAGCTGACCCGTGAGCTCTTCGCCGACTGCGACGGCGCGGTCCGGGGCGGCTACCTGTCCGCCATGCATTCAATGGACCTGCGGGCGGGGATCGCCGGCATTGAGATGCCCACCACCGTGATGGTGGGCAGCCGCGACCGACTCACCCCGCCGGCCCGCGCCGATCAGATCGTGGTGGGCGTCCCGGGGGCGCGGCTGGTCACCCTGGAGGGTCGAGGACACATGTTGCCCCTGGAAGATCCCGACGCGGTGACCGACGAAATCATCCGAGCGGTCAAAAGCTGACGCTCAGCGACACCGGCGGACTCAGGTGCGCATGGGGAAGGTCCGGCGCCAGGCCGGCGACGGGGTCGAGATGAACGTGCGCCCCGGTGGGCTGGTGAACGTCACTTGACCGTTGGCGTCGCCGTCCAGCTTCCAGCCGAGCTCGTGTACCCGGCTGTGGTGGGCCACGCAGAGCGTGAGCAGATTCGACAGCACCGTCGGTCCTTGCTTCGAGGCCCACACCACGTGGTGCACGTCGGTCACGTTCTTGCATGGACATCCGGGGAAGCGGCACCCGTTGTCCCGCTGGCGGATCTCGATCCGCTGCGCCGTGGTGGGGGTGCGCCGGAGCGGCTTCTGGTCGAGACACCGACCGTCGGGCGCATCGAACGAAATGGTCACATTGGCGTCGCAGGCCAATCGGCGGGCCACCTCGGCTGAAATGGGGCCGACGCCCTCAAGAGAGGCGTGCCCGTACCCGTCTCCCCGCAGCAACAACTCCAGGTCGGTATGGACGATCATGGTGACCTCCGCGCCACCGTGCACAACGTCACCGGGACGCTTGCCGTTCTCAAGGCAGATGGACAAGAGCGCGTCGGCGCAGCGGGCCTCGAAGGGCTCATAGTCATCGTCGCGGGCGCTCGGGTGATTGTGCCGGCGGGCCCGACCGACCAGAGCCGACTTCACGGCGGCATAGGAGTCCTTGGTCAGCTGGGCCCACAGGGTGCAGCGCTCGTCGTCGAAGCGCACGAACCGCCTCTGGAACAGCTGGGCGGAGTCAGCGTCACGTACGCCTCTCACCTCGGCGGCCAACTCGCGAGCTTGCCGGGGAGTCCAATGCACTGCCGCCTCAGCCAGGCCAGCGTCAGTGGCCGGCGTGCCGACGGCGGCCAGGGGGGCGAAGACATCAAGGGTGAGGCCTCCCTCCGAAAGGGCATCGGAGAGCCGAGGGAGCTCACCCATATGCACGGCCGCGTCGACCAGCGTCCGGGCCCGGGAGGCGCCCACGTGGCACCGGGCGACCAGCCAGGCCCGCATGGAGAGGACGCCGTCGCCCCGCCAGGCCTCGGCCCGGTCGAACTCGGCGATCTCACGGAGCATGGCGGCCTCGTGCTGGGAGACCGCCCGCTGGTGGCTCTCGATGCTGGCGGCGAGCTCGAGGGAGCGAGCGTCGCCGCCGTGGTCCCGGCAAAGGGGGCGGGTGCGCATGACGGGGGCG